>CAZUZW010000023.1:0-39910 GCA_964624855.1 uncultured Vicinamibacteraceae bacterium | reverse complement strand
GGTCAGTTGGATAGAGCGACGGCCTCCTAAGCCGTAGGCCGCAGGTTCGAATCCTGACACGCGCTCCAATGTTTCTGGGCAGCACTTAAGAGTTTTTACTTGGATTTGAGTCATTCACAATTCGAAACAATCGCGTCGACGGCAGTTGTCTCGATAACGCTGCTGATCGCTATTCCAGTAGCCGCCGCGCAGCAGACGACCGCAGGCGAGTCTGTAAGATCAGCTGTCGTGACGCGGATCGACACAGAACTCGTCATAGACGGATCGCTTGAGGAGTCACCGTGGCGTCAAGTGCCAACGATTGGCGACTTAATCCAAAGAGAACCTGAAGCCGGCGCACCTCCGACCGAACAAACTGAGGTGACTCTGCTTTACGATCAAGACAACCTTTATATTGGCGTGATGGCTTTCGACTCTGAACCGGAAAGAGTCTTGGCATCGGAAATGAGCCGCGATGCGCGATTGAGAGCGGACGACAGAATCGAGATTGTCCTCGACACCTTCCGAGACCAAAGTAATGCATTTCGGTTCGCGACAAATCCAGCCGGTGCGTTGGTCGATGGCTTGGTGTTTGCGAACGGGGAGACAAACGATGATTGGGACGGCATCTGGATCGTCCGAACCATGCAGACCGACGAGGGTTGGAGTGCCGAATTCTCGATTCCATTCAAGACCTTGAGTTTTCCCGCGGACGATACGGTGTGGGGGTTCAATATTAGCCGGACGATCCAACGGAAATTGGAAGAGAGTCGCTGGACGGGAGCTCAGCTTCAAACGGAATTCTTGCAGATCTCCGAGGCCGGCGAAATTACGAATCTCGAAGACTTGGGACAAGGTGTCGCGTTGGATATCCGCCCATTCGTCGGACAGACGTGGCGGCATCAAGCTACAGAAGGAAAGGACACCATCGTTGGAAAGCCTGGACTCGATCTGTTTTATAACATTACGCCAAGCCTGAAGTTGTCGGTGACGGCCAATACCGATTTCGGCGAGACAGAAGTGGACGCGCGCCAGATTAATTTGACGCGGTTTTCCATATTCTTCCCAGAAAAACGGTCATTTTTCCTGCAAGACGCTGGAGTCTTTAACTTCGCAACGACCGGGATCGATCCTCCGGGAGGAATCCCAGATACCGGCGCTGAAGTATTTCCATTTTTCAGTCGGCGCATCGGCTTACTTGGTGGCCAAGAGGTACCGCTTGATTTCGGTGCCAAATTGACGGGTAAAGTCGGGCGAACGGAAATTGGAATGCTCGATGTGCGTACTGGTGACGCGTCGGCTGTAGATGCAAGTAATGTGTTTGTTGGTCGTGTCAAGCAGAACTTCTTGGCCCAGTCCTACGTAGGTGCACTTGTCACGGCCGGCAATCCGGGGTCTCCGGCATTGAGCAGCACGATGGGAGTCGATGTACGTTTGGCCACGGCTGACTTTCTTGGCACTGATCGCAACGTCGTCGTGAATGCGTTCGGTCTCAAGAGTAATGACGAAGGAATCTCCACGAACAACGCGTCCTACGGCTTCGGTGCGCACTATCCGAATGACAAGTTCATGGCTCAGGTGCTCTGGCGGGAGATTCAAGGGAACTTCGATCCTGCCGTAGGATTTGTTCAACGTAGCAATGTCCGCATGCTGCGACTGGGAGGGAGTTTTAACCCACGCCCGAATCAGGCGACTGGCATTCAGCAGATGCAGCATGATGTGTTTTACACCCGTTTTACGAATCTGGATAACGGATTGGTCGAGACGTCGAACTTATATGTGACCATGTTTGATTGGCACCTGAACTCTGGAGATTCCATTCATAGCTTGTTTGATGCGAACATCACCTATGAACGATTGTTTGAGCCATTTGAAATCTCTAAAGGAGTCGTCTTGCCGGCCGGCGAATATCGTTTTACGCCCTGGCGCATTATGTTTATGACAGCGCAAAAACGACGGCTGCATGGTCGGGTGGGTTTTAATTTTGGGAATTTCTGGTCTGGCACGGCGAAGGTGGTCGAGACAGTCGTCACCTACAAACTGCCACCAAGATTTTCGATCAGTCTCAATACGAATCAAACGTTTGCTAGTCTTCCTGAGGGCGATTTCATTGCCAGAATCTTTAGTTCACAAATCAATTATTCGGTCTCACCGTTTCTGTCGTTCTCTAACCTAATTCAATTCGACAATCGATCGGAAAACCTCGGTCTCCAGAGCCGGGTCCGCTGGACTATCGAACCAGGCAACGAGGTGTTCTTCGTCTTCGGTCAGGGATGGATTCAAGAGCAGGGCCCAGACCGAGGTTATAGCTTTAGAAGACAGGACTCGAAGCTCGCCACGAAGATTCAATACACGTTCCGATTTTGATTGTGTGATTGAGACGCTTTCCCGTGGGTGATTTAGTCAAACGTGATGTGGCAACGCCAGACGCGCTCCGTCAGAAACGGGTGGTGTTGGCTGAACTTGAACGAGACGTCGTCGAACGCGAACTGGACCTTTCGACGCTGCAGCGGACGCTCGTCGCATTCGAAGCGAAATATGTGCGGATTGTCGGTACTCGTTACGCGATTCTGGATGACCTCAACGCGAAGATAGCTGAGGCCGAGGCGAGAGGGAGCCCGGATGACGCAACGATCCAAGAGAAGGCGCGTCGAGCACGCCAAAGTGCTGACGAGTCGGCAGCAGGGGACAACACTGAACACGAGGGCGCGCCGGTGATTCCGTTTGAGCCACCACCCGAACTGAAATCTTTTTATCGACTCATTGCTCGACAGCTGCATCCTGATTTAGGTGTCACCGAAGAAGATCGGCAATGCCGACATGAATGGATGGCGCAAGTGAATGATGCCTATCACCAGAGTGATCAGGATTCCCTTCGGCGATTACTGGAGGAGTGGCAGGCTAGCCCGGAAGCCGCTCAAGCCGGAAAGACCGACAATGGCCTAGACCAGGTCATCCGAAAGATTGGGCAAGTGCGGCAGCGTATCGATTCGATTGAACGAGCAGTCGAGATGCTACAAACGAGCGACCTGTTTGAGTTGTATGCCAACTATCAGACAGAACGGGACAATGACCGAGATTTGTTTCAGGAGATGGCAGCAAAGCTCGATCAAGAGATTGCGGACGGTGAACGGGAGCTTGCGTCATTACAACAAGAATGACGCGTGTCGGCCGATACGGTTAGTGTGTTGAAAGTCCGGAGACCAGTCTCGACGATTCGGCCAGATGGTATATGAAATTCAGGAATAAGGTGTTCCTTGGTGCACTCGCCGGCGTCGTTGTGGTTGCAGCGACGGTCGTCATCTTTCGCGATGCCATTCTTTTTACGGTCATGGGTGCGTTCATCGCACCAAATCACGAATTTGATGCAGCCACAGTGTCACCATCACCAGACTACAGCAACTCCAACTATTGGGCAGCACTTCCAGACCGTAACGACCGGGCCGACCGGATACCAGCGGGTGATTTCATTGACGGACAGGATCTTGCCGAGGTTGACGTGTTCTTTGTTCACCCCACCACGTATGTCTCAGCGGAATCGTGGAACCAGTCGCTTGACGATGTGGCGACCAACGAGCGAACGGATGAATTTGTCATGGAAGGGCAGGCCAGTGTGTTCAACGGCTGTTGCCGCGTTTACGCGCCGCGATATCGACAGGCGACGCTCTATTCCTTTTTTGATGGAGAAGGCCCCGGACAGGAGGCGCTCGCACTGGCCTACGAGGACGTAGTAACTGCCTTTAATTACTATTTGGATTATTTCAATGAAGGTCGTCCATTTGTACTTGCGGGTCATAGTCAGGGCTCGCATCATCTCGACGGTCTCCTGGCAAATGAAATAGTCGGGACAAATTTGGTCGAGCGGTTGGTCGCGGCATATCCAATCGGTTTTCCTATTGACGGAACCAACGGATTACCGGTCTGTCAAACGCCGAGCCAGACGGGTTGCCAAGCGACGTGGAACGCTGTTGGTCCCCACGTTGGGTCCTTTTTGGCCTTATCTGAAAGTATCTGCGTCAATCCCCTAACATGGCGAGCGGACCGATTGGCCGCGTCGCACGAGTTAAATCTCGGTGCCGTGAATTTTGGAGAGAGCGACGTGCCGGAGACCGCGGTCGCCGATGGGGTGTGTCGAGAGGGCCGGCTCTGGGTGTCTGAGATTCGCTCCAGTCAGTACGCATGGAGACCGCTCGGGCGTGACAATTACCACATTTACGATTACGCGCTGTTCTATCTGAATCTTCGCGAGAATGTTGAAAGGCGCGCGAATGCGTTCCTCCGACAAAGTGATTAGGAAGATACACAGCCCGAATAGATCGGCACGCGGGTGTTGTTCGTACAGCCGGCTGTCACGAGTACTGATATTGCTCAGTCGATAATTGCTTGATACAGCAGTGCTCTGAATTTGACATTATCGTCAACGTTAATAGCTGGAATTAACTGGGTCAGATAAACCGCCGCTAATTCCTCTTCGGGATCAGCCCAGTAGGTCGAATGATAGGCTCCGGCCCAGCCGAATTCACCCACTGACCCTGGTGCACCGCGCGCGCCCAGATCTGTGACAACAGAGAAGCCGAGGCCAAATCCCTGGCCAGGACGAAACGATACTTCTCCGAGATGGTTAACGGTCATGAGTTTTACCGTATTGGGACTGAGAATGCGTGCCCCGTTAAACTCGCCACCGTTTAGCATCATTTGTAAAAATGTGGCGTAATCACGCGCCGTTGACAGGAGTCCGGCGCCACCGGAAAAGCTTGTTCGGGGACCGTCAATATACTGTCCCTGGCCGACCGTTCCAAAGATGCCACGGTCCTGCATATATCCGGGTGTTGGCGCGAGTTCAATGCCTCCATCTGCGGTCGACGAGTAGACCGTGACTAAACGGTCAGTCTTTTCTTCTGGCAGGTAGAAATGCGTGTCATTCATGCCAAGTGGGTCGAGAATCTCATTTTGAAGAAAGACGTCGAATGGCTGTCCGCTGACTACTTCAACGAGAGCGCCCAGGATGTCCGTGTTATAGCCGTACACCCAACTCTCTCCGGGCTGGGCATTGGCCGGTAATGCACCCATGCGGCGAATCGTTTCCCGAATTGGTTCGTCGCGTTTTGCGAAATACCATCCAACGACATCGGCTTCACGCCATTCGTCAACAGCGAGGCCATTACCGTAGCTAATGCCAGAGGTATGCGTCAGAAGGTCACGGATTGTAATGGCGCGGCGGGCGGCGACCACATCATAACCGCCACGACCGTTATCAATAGCCACGGTGCCGTTTGCAAACTCAGGCATATATTTCGCGAGAGGATCTGAGATCAATAGCTGTCCTCGCTCCTGCAAGATCATGATGCACGTGCTCGTTAGGGCCTTTGTCTGGGAGGCGATACGAAAAATCGAATCCAGTTCCATTGGGGAGTTGGATTCTCGGTCCCGCATACCCACGGCTTCTAGATAGGCTATCTTTCCCTTTCTGGCGACAATGGCTACTGCTCCGGCGATGCGCTCATCCGATACGTAACCTTCAAGTGTGCTCGTGAGTCGCTCAAGCCGTTCGGAGGACATCCCCACAGACTCCGGTTCAGCGGTCGACAGGGTCTGTCCCCAAGAGGGAACCGCGGTAAGGACAAAAAGAACCGAAATCAATACTGAACGAGAGAAACTAGGATGCATATATCACCTCTGGAAGTCGAGACGCCGTCGTTAGCGGGCGTCATCGGGTGCTGCCATCTTAACGCTCATAGGCTCGCAGAGCCACTTGAATGCGGCGGGCAAACAGGTCGGAAAGGGAAAAAGTGCTGAAAACCCGAGTTTTGAGGCGGTCCGTATAGCAAAATAGGCTGGCTATATTTTCTGGAGAGTGATCGTTGAGACATCACAGGCTTCGACTCGTCTTCGCGCTAGCGACTCTGGTGACGATTGGGGCCGTGGCGTACGTGGTCCAACAGTCAGTTGGTCCTGAGTCGTCCGAACCACGACCTGTACTCGTTGAACTATTTACGTCTGAAGGTTGTTTGAGTTGCCCTCCCGCGGACGAGCTCTTGATGAAACTCACGGAGGAACAACCCGTCAGAGGTGCCCTGATTATTCCACTGAGCCAGCATGTGGATTACTGGAACTCCGCATGGAGGGATCCCTTTTCATCATCGGTGTTTACTGACCGACAGATGTCCTATAACCGTGCTTTAGGAACGAATGCAGCCTATACGCCACAGATGGTTGTGGACGGACGTTTTGAGCTCGTTGGTAGTCGTGACAGACTTGTTCAAGAGGTGATTGCAACGGCCGCAAGGGCTCCCAAGGCGACGATTCGGCTCCGAGGAAGTTTTTCGCGACTTGAAAATTCAGCTTCGATTCAACTTGGCCTTGATGCTGTCGACGACTTTTTGATTGGTAAACAGTTGGAACTCTGGCTCGCGATCACGGAGCAAGGGTTGGAAAGTCGAGTTGAGAGAGGTGAGAACGCGTTTCGCCTACTTCGTCACCCTGCGGTTGTTCGAATCGTGAAGCCAGTCGAAACGTTCAGATGGACTGGAATAAGGACCAAACTCTTTGATGCTGTTGTTAACTTGGAACCAAGCTGGGTTCGGTCCCAGCTTAGACTGGTAGCGGTGTTACAGGACCTATCGAGCAGACAAATCTTCGGAGTTAGCCAGACTCAGGTCAGTAAATTGGAGTGAGGCATGAGCAGAATTGAACGGCGACAGTTTCTTCGAACGGGTTCCGCGGCGATGCTGGTGCCAGGAACGTTGGTTTCTTCATCAGCCAACGGGCCTGAAAGCCTAACGTCGACTCAGCAGAACAATCAAGATCGGGTGCGGATGAGTGGTGACGGCTTGGGATTGACCCCAGTGGAACTGGCGCGTGTCTGGACGGAATTGGCTGAGGATGGACAGATACAACCTGACTCGTACTCGAACGGAGGGAGTGTAGAGATTCTGGAGCAGGAATTTGCGCGTATTCTAGGTAAAGAACGAGCCGTCTTCATGCCGACGGGAACTCTTGCGAATCAACTCGCTGTTCGCGCATTGGCGGGAGGTTCAGGGCGGGTTGTCGTACAACAAGAGAGTCATCTTTACAACGATTCCGGGGATTGTGTTCAAACGCTAAGTGGGCTCAATCTAATTCCTTTGGGACGTGATCGATCAACGTTTACGCTTGATGAACTTCAAGAGGCTGTGAGGCGCTCCGAGAGCGGGAGGGTGAACGCTCGCGTAACAGTCATTTCCATAGAATCACCAGTGCGTCGGCGTTACGGTGAATGTTTTGACGAGCGGGAACTCTCGGATATTGTCGAATTTGCCAAAAGACGGAAGATTGCTCTTCACTTGGATGGAGCAAGACTCTTTCTTCAGAGTGCCTATACGGGTCGGTCCGTCGAGGACTACGCCGCTCTTTTTGATACGGTGTATGTCTCTCTTTACAAATACTTCAATGCGCCATCTGGCGCGATTTTGGCAGGTCCTCGAAATATTTTGGATGACATGTTCCACACACGGCGCATGTTTGGCGCAGGATTACCCGCGGCGTGGCCCTTCGCGGCCATCGCAACACGATTTTTCACTGGATTTACGGAAAGATTTAGGGACGCGATCGCTATTTCCGAGTCTACGATCAAGCTGTTGCAAGATCACGACTCCTTTCAGGTTGAACGTCGCTCCTCCGGGACGAATCTCTTTACATTACGAATGTTGGGGAGGGAACCAGGAGAATTTTTACGGAACCTGGAGAACGAAGGAGTGACTGATGTTCGTCGGTTCGGCGCACCCAACGAATTTCTGTTAAGTGTGAACGAAACTTGGAATCGGACGGACGCAGACAGCCTCGTTCGACGATTTGTGACCGCGGTGGAAGGATAAGTCAAAGAACCCACAGGTGGGCAGTTCAGCTTTGGCTGGATTAAATGGTTTGATACACTTTTTGATTAGTCATGCGTAGAGAAGAGCGACAACACCTCAAGGAGAACCCGCTCGCGAGCATCGTCGGTCGCGTGCAACTTCGATTAGCTAACAGTGGACGACTGCTGGTGTTGGTTATTGGCGGCGTTCTCATCGGTTTGGTCGGTGTTGCTGGCTTCTACACTTTGACCGGAATCAATGAGCAAAAGGCGGGCCAACTTTTAGCTGAAGCCATGGAAACGCTGGTCGCCCCTGTTGTGAATCCTGATGAGGACACGTCAACCGTGGAATCGGAAGGTGAAGAAGCCGCGGTGGCGGAAGAGGCAACTGCGGCGGCGAACGAATTTGTACAACCTCCAGGAAGCTATTCCTCGCTTGAAGCTAAGCTAGAAGATGCTCTAAGTCAGCTACTTCTGGCGGCCGACGAATATCCAAGTACTCCTCAGGGCTTAACGGCCAGGTATCAGGCGGCTGCGGTCCTGGTCGCTCTCG
The DNA here is from genome assembly GCA_964624855.1 of uncultured Vicinamibacteraceae bacterium. Taxonomy (GTDB): domain Bacteria; phylum Acidobacteriota; class Vicinamibacteria; order Vicinamibacterales; family UBA8438; genus CAUZIB01. The sequence goes on along the minus strand of CAZUZW010000023.1, from coordinate 31,547 downwards.
ACCGGGCGGATGATGCGGTTCCGCACTATAGGCAGGTTATGGCGGCAGCTGGGGATGAACTGTACGGACAAATGAGCTTAATGGGTCTGGCGGAAGCACTATTGTTGACTGGACAGGCGAGCGAAGCGATTCTGTTATTTGAACGTCAGATTGGCTCATTAGTGTCGTTAGTCCCGGTCGATGCAGTCTTAATGAGGCTAGGCCACGCCCATCAACTTGTGGGGCAATCGGACGATGCTCTTGCAGCATTTAATCGAGTCGTTGAAGAATTCCCTGTGTCTATTTATTACACCGACGCACTGCAGGAAGTCGAAACCCTCAGGCAGTTTCCTGTCGGCGCCTCATAGGGCGAGCGATGGGCTCACCGACATTCTCCGTTGGTCTTGTTCAGATGGCCTGCGGGAGCGTTCGGACAGACAACGTGGCACGCGCGTTCGAGGGCGTGCGCAAGGCGGTCGGCCTCGGCGCACAGGTTGTCTGCCTGCAGGAACTCTTCGCGCATGAGTATTTTTGTCAAGTAGAAGACAGCAACTGTTTTGACCTCGCTGAAACAATTCCGGGACCTCTGACTGAAGAGGGTTCCAGACTTGCGAAACAATGTGGCATTGTTCTAGTTCTGCCAATATTCGAAAAGCGTGCCGCTGGTTTGTATCACAACTCGGCGGCCGTTATCGATGCCACTGGTGAACTGTTGGGTGTGTATAGAAAGATGCACATCCCGGATGACCCCCAGTACTTCGAGAAATACTATTTCGCACCTGGAGACTCTGGCTATAGGGTTTTCAATACGCAATTCGCAAAGCTTGGTGTATTGATTTGCTGGGACCAGTGGTATCCGGAGGCCGCGAGGTTGTCGACACTCGGCGGCGCCGAACTCCTCTTGTACCCGACGGCGATTGGATGGGTTCCCGGCGATCCTCTTGATGTCAGAGAAGGTCAGCAGGATGCGTGGTCTACGGTACAACAAGCTCACGCCATTACTAATGGTGTTTACGTCGCCGCCGTTAACCGCGTCGGCCATGAAGACTCACAGAGCGGCGGCCTGGACTTTTGGGGCCGATCCTTTGTTTGCGACCCAACGGGGTTGTTGCTGGCGTCAGGTTCGGATACCCATGCCGACGTCGTGGTCGCGAACTGCAGTCGAGAGGCCTTGGAAGAACAACGGCGTGCTTGGCCCTTTCTTCGTGACCGACGCATAGACAGCTACGCAGGACTGAGCAAACGCTTTCTTGAACACACAGAGTCGACACCCTCGAGATCGACGAAATAGAACCCGTGTTAAACACTGTAATGGACTTTGGGGAGACCGGTGCTTCTCCGACGAGGCGTGGCTTTCGGATGCCCGCTGAATGGGAGCCTCATCGAGCGACATGGATGATATGGCCTCACAATCGGGCGGATTGGGAGGTCAAGACATCCGCCGTTCGGTGGTGTTTCGCCGAGATGATTAGCCATATATCAAATAGTGAGCGGGTAGCGTTGATAGTCCAAGACCAGAGAACTGAACGACAGGCCACGCGAACCCTTACTCAGGCTGGTACCGATCTCTCGCGGGTGGAGTTTCATGTGATCCGGACCAATAGGTCCTGGATCCGAGATTCTGGCCCAATTTTTGTCACCCGACCAGTCTCGAAGGGCCGTCCTTCGATCGCACTGACGGATTGGGGCTTTAATGGGTGGGCCCGCTACCGAGCATGGACCCACGACAATGCCGTTCCCGCTCGTATCGCTAAGATTTTAAAGCTGCCTCGGTTCCCTATACGTATTCGATCGTCAGATTACATTCGCGATGTGGTGTTGGAGGGCGGCAGTATTGATGTGAACGGTCAAGGTCTCCTCTTGACGACTGAGCAATGCTTGCTCGGTAGGGTGCAAGTGCGCAATCCTGGGATTCCACGGGAAGGGATTGAGCGCGCACTCAGAGTTAGCCTGGGAGTTAAAAAAGTGTTGTGGCTCGGCGGCGGTATTGAAGGCGACGATACTCATGGGCATATCGATGACGTGGCGCGTTTTGTGTCTACGAACGTCATTGCTGCGGCACTTGAATCCGATCCCAGCGATGTTAACTACGAGCCACTCCGTCGCAACTACAAGCAGCTCAAAGATATGAGTACTTCAAATGGAAAGCCGTTGGAGATCGTACCAATTCCCATGCCTCGACCAGTCAGATTCGAGGGCCAGCGCCTGCCGGCGAGTTATTTGAACTTCTACATTGCAAACAAATCTGTTCTTGTGCCGACGTTCAATGATCCGAACGATAGGATTGCCCTTACCAAGCTACAGAGACTGTTTCCATCTCGTGAAGTGATTGGTATACACGCGGGAGACCTGGTGCTCGGCCTTGGCGCTTTACATTGTCTCACTCAGCAGGAGCCAGTCTGACTGTGCGAGGCTGAATGACCTAGAGTGCCAGTCGCCTGCTCAACTATTCTGTGGGTGATGTGTCGTACTGGGAGACGGGAAGCGTGATACCGTCAAGAACCAGCGCTCGGCTGGACAGGCCAAAGGATGGCGGTCGGCGAGCCGACAGTTCGTCCTGAGCGCTAGTAAATATTCCGCTGACGAGCAGAGGAAGAGCCAAAGTAGCGTCCGCGTGCACAGAGACTTGAGCAGCATCGGTCGCCAGTTTTCCCCAACTTTGGGCTTCGTCGAGCGAGGATCCCGAAGCGCCGCCGAAGTGCGGAACGTCAGTGATGATCTGCAACGCGTACTGGTGTCCAGGGACAGTAGGGCAGTAGAAAGCGGCCTGAACGCTTGCCTGATTAATAAAATTCTTCGGAGTTCCCCCGCCGAGCACGATTGAGGCTGTACGCGGTTTCCGAATCACCATATTTGCTGATTCTGAAACATCTTCAATTACATCAATCTGTCCTTTCCGCTTGTCGATCATCCGAGCTTGAGACAATCCCATACCTAACGACGAATCAGCAATACCCGGACAGAAGATTGGTACGCGGGATCGAAATGCAGCGGTAAGAATACCGTCAGCATGAGTCTGCTCCCACAAATGACCACCTAACTTATGTAAGTATTCTCGAGTTGAATACGGTCTTGATTCGAGTGTTGTCGTAAATTCAGCGATCCAGTTGTCGTTCTCGATAAACTCATCCTCATCCATATACGTGTCGTACACACGATCGATATGATGTTTTTGTAGTGCGCCATCATCAGTCTTATGAGATCCAATAAAGTGATGGTTCCCAAGAGTTTCATGAAGATCATGGTAGAGGTTTGCGCCAGTTGAGACGATGCAATCCACCGCGCGATGAGTTATCAGATGAGCAATGATCATGCGCAGCCCACCGGCGCTTAGGGCTCCAGCGACACCAAGAAAGATGAGAACGTCATCGGCGATCATTCGTTGCCACACACGATGAGCGACGCCAAGATTTCTTCCTTGAAAGGAGATATGTTCCATTTGCTCAAGGATCTCGGTCGCACTCAGACCAGGTCGAGTAATGAAAGGCTTGACCGGATTCTTCAAAAATGCGGATTTCTTTGTCATCGTTATCGTTCCGGCTCAGAGTCTTCGAGGCGTTTCTTCAATTTGGCAAGAAGCGCGATAGCATCCAGTGGTGTTATTGACTCCACATCAATAGCTCGAAGCTCTTCACCGACTGCGGATTCACCAGGTAGCGACGAGCGGAATAAACCCATTTGATTGGCGTCGTTCGAAGCCTCTTTTGTCGAAGCGCTGAAGGCGGGACGTCCATCGCGAGATAGCTCGTCGTGCTCGAGAGCCTCCAGAATAGTTTTCGCGCGAGATACTGTTTCTGCCGGTAGACCCGCCAGTCGGGCAACTTGAATACCGTAACTTCGGTCTGAGCGACCTAGTTCAACTCGTCTGAGAAAGAGAATGTCATCTTGCCACTCTTTGGCAACGACGTGATAGTTGACTACTCCCGGAATAGAATCAGCAAGATCGGTAAGTTCGTGATAATGAGTAGCGAACAGCGTCTTCGGCCGCGGGCCTGAATTCCTAGCCAACGTTTCGACGACCGCCCACGCGATACTGAGTCCATCGAAAGTAGCTGTGCCGCGGCCGATCTCATCGAGGATGACAAGGCTCCTGTTTGTGGCGCTATGTAAAATCTTTGCTGTTTCGTTCATCTCGACCATGAACGTGGATTGTCCCCTAGCGATATTGTCAGATGCTCCGACTCGGGCGAATATACGGTCGACGATAGGGACTTCTGCTTCCGTAGCGGGCACAAAACATCCTGTGTGAGCTAATAGGGTGATCACGGCCACTTGACGTAAATAAGTTGATTTGCCGCCCATGTTGGGACCTGTCAAAATGACAATCTGCTGAGCGTCTGAATCTAATAGCGTATCGTTAGGAACGAACTTATCTGGTTGGCTTCGCTCAACTACGGGATGTCGTCCCCCTACGATTCGCAGCTCGTCCCCGTCGTGAATTGTTGGCTTTGTATAACCTGAGATGGCCGCGGTTTCAGCAAAACTCGACAAGACATCGAGGCCGGCAAAGGCGACCGCGGTTGCTTGGAGACGTGTACACTCTTCGGCAATCTTACGGCGCAGCTCTTCGAACAGAGCTTGTTCCATTTCTAGAATCCGGTCATCTGCTCCGAGCGCTCGCTTTTCAAACTCTTTCAGTTCAGGCGTGATAAATCTTTCACCATTGGCGATAGTTTGTTTTCGATGATATTCGCTAGGAACGGCCTCCAGGTTGGATTTAGATACCTCAATGTAGTAGCCGAAGACCCGGTTATAACCAACCTTTAATGAAGAAATTCCGGTTCGCTTGCGCTCGGCTTGCTCCATCTCGGCAATATTGTGCTTGGCGTTACCACTTATGTCTCGCAGGTCGTCCAAATCTCGATCAAAGCCTTTTCGAATTATTCCACCTTCACGAACGAGACTCGGAGGTTCATCGGTTAACGTTGATTCAATCGCTTGTCGAACCTCGACTACTTCATCTAACTGACTTACAAGGCTCCGAATCAAAGGCGAGTGAGGATTACCAATAGCGGTCTTGGCCACCGGAACTTTAAGGAGCGATTCTTTTAGTGCCACGAGTTCGCGAGGTCCCGCACGCTCCAAGGCGACACGGGCCACCAGGCGCTCAAGATCGTGAATGGATTTTAGGACCTCCCTAAACTTTGTTCGACTCGTCGTTTCGCGAAACAATTCTTCGACTGCGTCAAGTCGCGCACGCACCCGTTCACTGGTATTCAAAGGTCTTTGCAACCACGCCCGAATCAAACGACTCCCCATAGGGGTTACGGTTTGATTGATTTCCCCCAACACTGAAGGAGCCGCCCTGTCCCTTTGATTGGCAATAATCTCGAGATGAGAAAAAGTCGTTGGGTCAATTAAGACGTGATCAGCTTTTGCGCGAAAGACGATTGACCGAACGTGTTTCAATTCGACCTTTTGAGTATCGCGAAGATAGTGAATGAGGCCCCCAGCTGCCATCGTCGCCGCTTTTCGATCTGTCATGCCGAAACCGTCAAGAGAGAGAACTTGGAGTTGTTGTCGAAGTAACTCAGAACCAGAGTCATGACTAAACGTCCAAGGGTCCAATTTTGTTATCACGACGGGGGTTTGAGATAGTTCTGAGAAGGATGCGTCTAGGTCAAGATCGCTGGACACCAATAGCTCACGTGGGCCGATGATGGCCATCTCATCAAGAATTGACTGTGAAGCATGTTTGCCGGAATATTCGGCCGCCGTAAACTCTCCGGTCGATAGGTCGACAAGGGCAACGCCGAACGTCGATCCGAGTGCCGATAGAGCCATGAGGAACGTCGGTTCCGTAGTTTCAATGTCGTTCGGATTCGTTAGAGTTCCTGGAGACACGACTCTTACTATTTCTCGACGAACGGGTTGTTTCGTTCCTTTGGTGTGGCGTGCGTCTTCAACCTGTTCACACACCGCAACACGAAACCCTTGTTTGACAAGCTTCGAAAGATACACCTCACCGGCATGTGCCGGGACGCCACACATGGGTATTTCTGTGCCATCGTGGCTCTTCGATCGTGAGGTGAGTGTCAGATCAAGTGCCCGTGATACGGTAACTGCGTCCTCGTAGAACATTTCATAGAAATCACCCATTCGAAAAAACACAACTGCATCGGCGTATTCCCGTTTTGCATCGAGATATTGACGCATTGCTGGTGTGGGACCCGATGTCGAAGCCTTCGTCCTTTTCGGCGAGAGTGACATTAGTCGGGAGGATACACTAGTGTTTGAAGATCGAGACAGTAACAGGGCGTCCTTGAGCGAGACTAGAAGGAGAACGGATTTGATCACCTTGGCTCTTGATACATCCACGCGCGGAGGCAGCGTGGCCCTAATATCCGGTGGGCAGGTAATAGGATGCTTGTCCGGCGACTCGACGGAGGCTCATAGTGAAAGACTTCCTGGCGACGTTTTAACGCTGCTAGCGCAACACAGCACCGCGCTGAGAGAGATCGAGCTATTTGCGGTCTGTGTCGGACCTGGTTCCTTCACGGGACTACGGGTTGGGCTAGCTACCGTAAAGGGATTCGCACTCGTGAGCGGAAGGAAGGTTGTTCCTATATCAAGCTTAGAAGCGGTGGCACACGCTGGTTTTGATTCGACGGAACGGGAGTCAACGCCAAGTGTCATCGTCCCATGGATGAATGGCCAACGAGGGGAGGTATTCGCATCTATTTACGCTGTTGACGATGGAACCTTAGTTGAATTAGAAGAACCTCGTGTGGGCACGCCTGAAGCCATTTTGAAGTCGTGGTCTCACCGGTTAAGACAGCCAAACATTATGTTTGTGGGAGATGGGCTGGTCGAGGACGACGCTGCTATTACTGCCCATCTAAAGAGTAATGTAGTTTTATCTCCAAAACTCCCTCCGCTAGCGCCGATTATTGGAATTCTTGCAGAGGCCCTCGGCGTCGATGAGGCTTTGCCAGCCCATTCTGTAGCGCCACTTTACGTTAGGCGACCGGATGCAGAGCTGGCCCGTGAACAACGCCGACCAAAATAGAGAGACCAGCGTCAGACATATCTTGATAGAGCCACCATGCCGACCATAATCCCTTGAAACGTCGATTGCCCTATGATAAATTCCGCCACCGGTCCGGTAATTGGACGACTGGCCGAGTGTTGAAAATCGAATGCGATAATGACGGGCACCAAAGAGTTCAAGGAGGTTGAATGAGTAGCTCCGAACTGATGCGGAAGAACCTTTTGGAGAATAGTCAGGATTTTCGACAATTAGCAGATCAACATCAAGAACTAGACAACCGAATAAACGAGTTGTCGGAACAACTGTATCGTTCCGACAGGGACGTGGTAGAGGAAGCGACGCTGAAGAAACGGAAGCTGCAATTAAAGGATCAAATGGAAATGATCATGCGCCATCATCGCACGCATGTTGACGAGCCGGACCAAGTTAAGTTGGAACCGACGGCAGGCAGTTGAACGGAAGGCTTCGGAGTGAAGTCCACGTTCTAACCCACATCGTAGATGGGAATTGATCGAGCAGGTCTACCATTCATCCTAGGGGCTTTTGTACCGGCACTCTTTCTGTTCTTACTAGGTCGAACCAACTGGGCGTCAGCCCTGGCGATATTAGTCTTCTTTTTTATCTTCTTCTTTCGAGATCCTAACCGTCAGATTCCCACCGTGGCGGAGCAGGGCAACACTCTGGTGTCGCCGGCCGACGGCCGAATTGTGCATGCGGGAGCGGCTGAAGAGAATAGCGGCTTAAGCGGTCAGTGGAAACAGGTCAGCATTTTTCTTTCACCATTGAATGTGCACGTGAACAGAACCCCGATCGGCGGCCGGGTACTAGATGTTAAATATCGCCCCGGACGTTTCCTTCCTGCCTATCGACAGGAAGCGGCCAGCCAGAATGAGCGAAGCGAGATTCGTATCGATCATAATGGCCAGATCGTGATTTGTAGACAGGTTGTCGGTTTACTCGCTCGGCGTGTAGTATGCCGACTGTCTAAAGGGATGGAAGTCACTGCAGGTGAACGTTTAGGTGTTATGAAATTCGGTTCGAGAATGGATGTGTTCGTACCGATGAATGCACATCTCGAGGTCGTAATTGGCCAGAACGTCAGAGGTGGGGAGAGCGTGATAGCGAAATTGAATTCGGAGTCCGGCTCAATTGACATGGAGTCTCATAAGGCAAGCCATGGCTAAAGTTCTCTCTGTATTTGGTTCTCCGCCGCCCAAACGTCGGTTCCGCCGCGGCGTATTTCTGTTGCCGAGCCTGTTAACCGTCGCGAATATGTTTCTCGGCTGGGCGAGCATACTCTTAGCAATGCGTGGAGACTACGGTGCGGCAGCTCCATTGATCGGCTTTGCAATGGTTCTCGATACTCTAGACGGCAGGATTGCCAGACTGACGGGCGCCACGAGCGAATTCGGAGAGGAATTTGATTCTTTAGCGGATGTGATCTCATTCGGACTAGCACCAGCGATTCTTGTATTTGCATGGGGCCTGCAGCCGTTTGGCAGAATTGGCTGGGCGGTTGGCTTTATTTATATGACCGCCACGGCAATGCGTTTGGCCCGCTTTAACATCCAAGGTAAAACGACTGACAAACGACACTTCGTGGGTCTGCCGAGCCCACCTGCGGCAGGGGTTCTCGCGGCCACGGTGTTCGCCTATCCTGAGGCTCTAACGACTGGGACGGAGTTCGGCTTGGCTCTCTTACTGGTGTTGGTGCCAGCGATTCTTATGGTGAGTCGTATTCGTTTTCTGAGCATTACAACAATCATTCCTGAAGGACGGCGCTCCTCTCTATCACTCATCGTAATAGCTGGCGTGATTGCCGCAATTGCCGCACAGCCGCAAGTCGTGCTACTTCTGATGGCATATGCATACCTCGTTTCCGGGCCGATAGGGTTTGTGATTAATCAGCTAAAACAGTGGCGATCGAGTAGACGAATGGCCGACCGAGATGATGAGCTAGATCGGAACAAACGCTCTGCCTAATCAAACACGCTCTCAGTGGTCGACTTAAAAGAGATCTATTTCATTAACTGCTGCTTGGACAAAGACAGCATGTCTTTTAATGCCACGAGGTTGGGTAAGAGAAGGAGTGGCGGCGGTGGAGATTGCAGTGAGAATTGCTGCGGTCCAGTCGCCTTAAAATATCCGATTAGCTGACCATCGCCCGTGGTTAATACTAACCCAGGAGCGAGTGGTGAGGGACGTCTCAGGATGTGGACAGGCGCAGAGAATTCAGTTGTGCTGGTTAAGACGCCTGCGGGCAAGCCCAAGTCCGTATTGAACGCGCTCACCGTTGGAGCGATGCCAGAGACAAGCGCGAGGTTACGGCTTAACTGAGGTCCAGAAGTTGGGCGCCCTGCGAGTGGCCGCCGCCATTGTTGGACACCCGAATCACGATCGAGGGCTCGAAGAATGTTGTCAAGCGACGCAAAGAACACGCGCTCTTCGTCCACGGCAGCAAGACCAACGATATCGCCACCGGTTTGCCAGCGCCAAATCGTTCGACCGTCTGCATTTGACAACCGATAGAAATAATTGTCTGTCGTTCCTACGAAAAGGTCGTCAAGAGCCAAGACCTCCTCGGGGCGACCACTGAGCCTTCGCTCCCACAAGATGCGCCCCGACGCGAGCTCTAATGAAACAATACGGCCGTCCTCGACGGGAATATATAGCTCATCGCCTCCAATTGAAGGTCGCACAATTAACTTTCCACCTAGTTCTTGTTGCCACAATTGAACGCCGTCTGAGGCTCGAAAAGTAACCACTTTGCCATTCTCTAAGGAAACAATCAGCCAGCCTCCGGTGAGCAAGAGAGGTCCTGAAATGCGGGAATTCATCTCGCGCGTCCAGAGATGGCTTGCGTCGATTGGGTTAAGACCCTGAAGCTGAGTCTCATGAGCGACAACAATGATTCCATTTCCAATGGCGGGACTAAAATTGGTCGCCGCAGTTACACTCCAACGAATCGTGCCATCTATAAGACTGATCGCGACGACCGTGTCGTTTCCAAGCGGAACGTAGGCATATTCTTCGTCAAAAGCGGGCGCCGCCGTGGGGAGGTCCTCCAAACTGACGGACCAATTCTGCTGTAGCGGAAACAAAGAGGCAGGAAAGTCTTCGCTGTTGCTTAAAGGGTGAGCCGAAAGAACACACCAGAGCAGCAATGTAGCAACAGACTGCACCAGATAGGGGCAAGATATTGTGGTGCCGCGAACGCTCACGTCTTATAATAGCTTCATTTACTGGCGTGAGTTCTGCAGGCAAGTCCTTCCAGTAGCGTGAGGTAATAGTTCTTGGTGTCCCAACATCAAAGCATCATCGTTCTCGACTTCGGATCTCAATATACCCAGTTGATAGCACGGCGTCTTCGGGAGCTTTCTGTTTACTCAGAGATCGTCCCTTTTGATATCTTGCCTGAGCGTCTTGCGGCTAAGCAGCCGTCGGGGTTAATTCTGTCTGGTGGACCGTCGAGTGTTGCGGCACCCAACGCACCTAAATGCCGGCCGGAACTGTTTGAGCTTGGCGTTCCGATTCTAGGTATTTGTTACGGCATGCAGCTCATGGCTGATTTCCTAGGTGGAACCGTGGCCCGAGCGCCAGAACGAGAGTATGGACATGCAGAGGTCGATCTGAAAGCCGGCAGCCTCCTTTTCAAGGATGTATCCGAGAAACTTCATGTCTGGGCAAGTCATGGCGATTTCATTGCAAACCTTCCGACTGGATTTCGTGTGTCTGGGTCCAGTGCCAATGCGCCAGTCGTCGCGATGGAGGAACCAAAGAAACGGCTTTATGGATTGCTGTTCCATCCAGAAGTTGTTCATACAGCACAGGGAACTACGATTCTGTCTAATTTTGCCTTGGACATCTGTGGCTGTAAGGGTGACTGGACGATGGCTTCCTTTATTTCGGAAGCTACCGACCGGATTCGAAACTCGGTCGACGACGATTCCCAAGTCATTTGTGGGTTAAGTGGAGGTGTCGACTCTACGGTCGCAGCGGTTTTAGTTCAACGTGCAGTGGGTGACCGGCTGACGTGCATCTTCGTAGATAACGGCGTGCTCCGATTAAACGAAGCCGAACAGGTCCAACAGCGTTACGTTGACAAACTGAAGTTACGAGTTGTTTGTGAGAATGCGGGAGAATTGTTTCTGGATCGTCTTGCCAACGTGACGGATCCGGAAAAAAAGCGAAAGGTTATTGGAGCGACATTTATTGAGGTGTTTGAACGATGTGCTGCAGGCTTAGGAAAGGTGGACCACTTGGTTCAAGGCACGCTATATCCTGATGTCATCGAGAGCACGTCGGTTGTGGGACCGTCAGCGGCAATTAAAAGCCATCACAACGTCGGAGGTCTTCCGGAGTCATTACCCTTCGGCCTCATAGAGCCTTTACGAGAACTGTTTAAGGATGAAGTCAGGGCACTAGGCACGGAACTCGGATTGGATGACGAGTTAGTCTGGCGGCAGCCGTTTCCAGGGCCTGGACTCGCGGTGCGCATTCTTGGTGAGGTGACTCGATCTAGAGTAGCTCTCCTGCAAAAGGTCGACGCAATCGTGACGGAAGAGATTCGTAGCGCGAAGTTATACAAAAGTATCTGGCAGTCATTCGCCGTGCTCTTACCGGTTCAAACAGTTGGAGTGATGGGAGACGAGCGAACATACGAGTCAACTGTTGCAATACGGGCGGTTGAGAGTCGAGATGGGATGACGGCGGATTGGGCTCGCTTGCCACACGAAGTCTTAGCAGAAATGTCTTCTCGGATCATCAATGAGGTAGACGGAATAAATCGAGTCGTGTACGACATCAGCTCAAAACCACCGGCGACGATCGAATGGGAATAGGACAAGACTTCGTTCACCTTCATCTTCATACCGAGTTCTCGCTTTTGGACGGCGCCTGTCGTATAGGTGAACTCCTGGATGAGGTCGAGAAACGAAAGATGCCCGCGGCGGCCGTGACCGAACATGGAAATCTCTTTTCGGCGATTACATTTCACGATGAAGCTAGGGCGAGAGGAGTAAAACCGATTTTAGGGTGTGAGGTTTATGTGGCGAATGGAGACCGCCGAAGTCGGACGGGCACTCCAGGTGATACGGCAAATCATCTAGTGTTACTGGCATCTACCTTGGATGGCTATCACAACCTGATCAAACTCGTCTCGGCCGGGTATACCGAAGGGTTCTACTATAAACCGAGAATCGACAAGGAAATTCTTGCGTCACATAGCGCGGGATTAATCGGACTGAGTAGTTGCCTGAAGGGTGAAGTTGCAACTCAGATTACCAGGCAAAAGGAACACCAAGCACTATCCGCCGCCGCATCGTTTCGGGACATCTTAGGTAAAGGTAATTTCTTTTTGGAGATGCAGTATCAGGGCATTCCCGAGCAGAGGGTTGTGAATGACGGATTGATACCAATTTCGAAGAACCTTGACCTCCCGTTGGTTTGTACAAATGACGTCCATTACCTGCGGCAGGGCGATTCGCATCCCCATGATGTTTTACTGTGTATCGGTACTGGAAAGAACGTTCAAGACAGCCAACGGCTTCGCTATCACGGCGATCAATTCTATTTGAAATCGGCTGAGGAGATGGCCGCCGTGTTTGGAGATTTCCCAGAGGCCTTGGCGAATACGAGGCTGATCGCCGATCGCTGCGACGTGGATCTTAGTCGAGGCGAGAATCATCTCCCAAATTTTGATGTTCCTGAAAACTACAGTTTGGACGAGTACTTTGAAAAGATTGTTCAAGACGGTTTTGGCAACCGACTCCACAGAATTGAAGACCTGATCGCTCGAGGGTTACTGGCCCATCCGCTGGATGCATACCGAGCCAGATTGGCCTACGAGATCGACGTGATCAAGAGGATGAAATATGCGGGTTATTTCCTGATTGTCTGGGACTTTATTCGATACGCCAGAGATCATGACATCCCAGTTGGCCCGGGTCGTGGATCGGCCGCTGGAAGTCTAGTGGCTTACTGCTTGCAGATCACGGATGTCGATCCCCTCGAATTCGGTCTCATTTTTGAAAGGTTTCTTAATCCGGAAAGAGTGACTCTACCAGATATCGATATTGACTTTTGCGAGCAACGGCGAGGCGAAGTCATTGAATATGTAACCCGCAAATACGGTCGTGAAAACGTAGCTCAGATCATCACCTTTGGACGAATGAAGGCACGGGCGGTGGTTAGAGACGTTGGGCGGACATTGGGGATGTCTTACGCAGATGTGGACAAAGTTGCAAAACAGATTCCACCCGTGCTTGATATGACACTGGACAGAGCGTTGGACGAGAACGTAACACTCAAGACATTGTGGCAAGAGGACGAACGCGTAAAGGAGCTTATAAATGTCGCCAAGAGGCTCGAAGGTGTAACGCGGCATGCTTCCGTGCATGCTGCCGGTGTGGTCATCGCGCCAAAACCGATTGCTGAGTTTGCCCCGTTATATAAGACGCAGAAGGATGAGATTACGACTCAGTGGGCAATGAAAGAAATCGAGCGCGTTGGCTTATTGAAGATGGATTTTCTTGGCCTGAGCACGCTCACGTTGCTGAGATACGCAGTAGAGCAGATCAAGGAGGGCACCGGCGAGACACTTTTACTCCAGGACATTCCACTGGATGATGCAAAGACATACCGGTTATTTAGTGATGGTCAGACGTTAGGGGTATTTCAATTTGAGAGTTCTGGAATGCGAGAAACCTTAAGAAAGTCGAAGCCGCAACGTTTCGATGACTTAATTGCTCTTAATGCTCTTTACCGACCTGGACCACTCGGTGGTGGGGTTGTGGACGACTTTATTAAGCGCAGGCATGGCAAGGTTGCTATTACCTACGAAGTGCCTCAACTGGAGCCAATACTTGAGGAATCATACGGCGTGATCGCGTATCAAGAACAGGTAATGCGCATTGCGAACGATCTGGCTGGTTTCACGATGGGCGAAGCTGATGTCTTGCGGAAAGCCATGGGCAAGAAGGACGCTAAAGTGATGGAAGCTCAGAGAGAGCGCTTCGTGAGTGGCGCCGTCGAACGAAATATTTCAAAGAAAAAGGCGAGCAAAATCTTTGACCTGATTGAGTATTTTGCGGGTTATGGCTTTAACAAAAGCCACTCGACTGCTTATGCCTTGCTGGCGTACCAAACAGCATTTCTGAAGACGAACTATCCTTGGTATTTTATGGCGGCGTTACTAACAATAGAACGTCAGAACACGGATAAACTGGCAATCTATCTCGGAGAATGTCGAGACATGAAGGTTCCGATATTGGCGCCTGACATCAACACTAGTGACATTAACTTTACCGTCACCGATTCAGGTGTCCGGTTCGGGCTCGCCGCGATAAAAAATGTGGGAGAGGCCGCCATCGCATCAATAGTTGAGGCCCGGGTGAGACAATCCGGGCTCACGTCCCTCAATCGACTCTGTGAGGACGTAGATCTACGACTCGTCAATAAGCGGGTATTGGAGAGTCTGGCAAAATCTGGAGCGTTCGATGCTCTGGCGGCGACAATGGGCATCGATAGTGGGCCGCTCGCAAGGGCATGGTTTCTCACAACGCTTGATCAGGCTATCGAACATGGACATCGTCGACAAAAAAATCGAGACCTCGGTCAAAACGAACTCTTTGCGGAATCAGATCCAGCTAACGAGCAAGGCAATATCGGGCTTCCCAGCGTTGGTCCACTGACGGAGAGCGAACAGCTGGCTTTCGAGAAAGAAGCTCTTGGGCTTTATCTCAGTGGACATCCGGTCGATCGATACGCAGAGGCTCTTCGAATGGCTGGCATAAAACGGATCGAGGAATTGCTAAAAAGCGAACGTTCCGTAGGCGTTGCTGGCATCATCAGTCAATTGCGTCCGCTAATGACCAAAAAAGGTAGTCCGATGGCGGTGATCACACTCGAAGACAGGGGTGGAACCATTGATGCTGTCGTATTCCCAGAGGCCTACACTAGGTATCGCTCAATTGTCGAGGTCGGCCAGCTTGTTGTGGTTAACGGAAGACTCGAAAAAGACGACGAGAGCTCTAAACTTACCGCGAGTCAAATTAGAACTTTACAGACCGTAACGGATGTTCCAGACCGCACTCTTGAGGTTCACCTTACGACACCGCCTCATACAAAAGAGATATTGAAGGATTTAGCACATCTTTTCTCTAAATACCCTGGAGCTAGTCCGGTCTCGATAACAATTAATCTAAAGGATCGCTTGGCCGTTCGAGTTAAGACTAGTCTGGCGCAGACTAAGGTCGATGCCTCCGATTCACTCGTGACTGAAATTGAGAGTCTTTGTGGAGAGGGCTCCGCTCGGAGAGTGTAATGTTGACCTTTTGGAACTTTTAGACCGCTCTAATGTCTTCAAATACTTTGGACTTCGAAGAACCAATTCAAATTGTCCTCAAACGGATCGAAGTGCTGAAGCTTCGTCCTCGAACGCCCGAACGCCACGAAGAGTTGCAACAACTTCGATTGAAACTGGATGTACTCAGGAAGGAAATCTACTCGAATCTCAGTCCTTGGCAACAGGTGTTGGTGGCTAGGCATCCTGATCGCCCGCATACACTAGATTATGTTGACCACATATTTTCAGAGTTTACTGAATTTCATGGCGATCGACGATTCGGCGATGACCCTGCGATCGTCTGCGGTTTAGCGTATCTTCAGGAGGATCCAGTTGTTGTCGTTGGACATCAGAAGGGACGTGGAACTCGAGACAATATTCGAAGAAACTTTGGTTACGCGAGGCCTGAAGGCTACCGAAAGGCTCTCCGAGCAATGCGGTTGGCTGAAAAATTTGAACGCCCGGTTGTCGTTTTTGTCGATACTCCAGCCGCCTATCCTGGACTGGACTCGGAGGAACGAGGTGTTGCGGAAGCGATCGCGACGAACCTTCGTGAGATGTCGATGCTTAAGGTGCCGATCATTGTCGTTATTAGCGGTGAAGGTGGTAGTGGCGGTGCCCTAGGGCTTGCAGTCGGTGACCGTGTCTTAATTCAGGAGCATTCAATCTATAGTGTGATTCCTCCTGAAGGATGCGCGGCTATTCTTTGGAGAGACCAAGAAGCGAAGGTCTCGGCGGCAGAAGCGCTGAAGATTACAGCGAGTGACCTACTGGAATTAAAAGTCGTCGATGAGATAATTCCAGAGCCGCTTGGCGGTGCACATGTGGATGCCAAAACGGCTGCGAAAAACGTTAAAAGGTCAATAGTTGAAAATTTGAATGCGATTAGTCAAACAGGAATCGACGAACTCCTAAGCTCACGGTACGATAAATATCGTCGCATGGGAGATGTGGGACTCACGACTAGAACCGCTGACTCCCCCAAAATAGCTGAAGATAGAAAAGCGAACTCTGGCATCAGCAAAAGAGAGGGAACCGAATCAGTCAGATGATGGTCGTGCCCTCCATCTGGAAACATTCAGCGGTTAACACTTCAATCGCGGACAAGATTGCCAGTAGTCTCAAACTACATCCCGTAGTCGCTCGTCTTCTGGTAAACCGCGGCATAACCAGTGATTCTGACGCCCAACTCTTTTTGCGACCTACTTTAGATCAACTTCATGATCCGTTTATGCTGACGGATCTCCAAATTGCAGTCGACCGAGTTCTCCTAGCAATACAGCGCCACGAAAAGATAGCGGTCCACGGGGATTATGACGTCGATGGAGTCACCGCGACAGTCATCATGTACAGAATTCTTTCGCTGCTTGGCGGTAACGTGATCCATTACATACCCAACCGACTATCCGATGGATATGGCCTGAGTGCAGAAGGAATTGACCGTCTAAAAGAGGCCGGAACTACGTTAGTTGTAACTGTCGACTGCGGCATTAAGAGCACAGTTGCTGCTGAGCGAGCACGGGCTGTAGGCGTCGACCTGATCATCACTGACCACCACCAACCAGGGGCTACGTTGCCTCAGGCCTTAGCCGTCATAAATCCGCGTCGTCAAGATTGTCGGTATCCTGACAAGAACCTTGCGGGCGTTGGTGTGGCGTTTAAGTTAATCCAAGCACTCTGCCAGCGTACGGATCATACCCACTGGCTATCTTCTGTCTTGAAGTTAGTTGCCCTTGGAACAATTGCCGATGTCGTTCCTCTACAGGGCGAAAATCGTGTAATGGCTCGACTGGGTCTAAATGAATTCGCTAGGAACCGCAACTCCCAAGGCCTCCAGGCGCTCATAGATTCTTGTGATTTAACAACAAAGAGAATCAGAAGTCAGGAGATTGGATTCCTCTTGGCGCCACGAATTAATGCAGCTGGGCGAATGGCAAGTCCAGATATCGCCGTGAGATTACTACTTACTATGGGTGACACTGAGCGCGACCACGCGAAAACTCTGGCGCAAACTCTCGCCCGTGAGAATTCTCGTCGTCGAAGGGAAGAAGGCGAAGTGTTTGAAGCAGCATTTCGACAGATAGAATCCAATCCCGAGGTTCGTGATAGCAATATCCTGATTGTTTGGGGCAGAGACTGGCATCGTGGAGTGATCGGGATAGTGGCGTCGAAGCTGAAAGAGCGATTCAATCGTCCCGCCATAGTCTTCTCGGTCGATGGTGATCTAGCCCATGGATCTGCTCGGAGTGTTCCCGGCTTTCACCTGCTCAATGCGATGGAAGAGTGCGGGCGGCTATTTGAACAATTCGGAGGGCACAGCCAGGCAGCCGGAATGGTGGTTCGAACGAAGAATTTGGACGGACTACGAACAGGTTTATCGAACGTCGTGAACAGAGAACTGGACCAAGAGCAGTTGTCACGGTCCTTTGCTATTGATGCGACATTAAGACTCTCGGACATTACTCCTGGCCTGATGGGCGACTTGGAGAGACTCGAACCATTTGGCCGTGAGAACGCGAAACCAATTTTTCAGGTAAATTCTGTTGAAATTGTTAACGGACCACATGTAATAAAAGACACACATCTTCGGATGACCGTCAATCAGGACGGTCATAGTTTTCGAGCTATGGCCTGGCGAGCTGCTGGTCGGATCAGTGAGTTTCATGGGCGGCGTTCGGATCTCGCACTCTTGGTTTCCTTAAGTGAAAATAGTTATCGTGGGGAGACTTTTATTCAGCTAGATATAGCTGATATAAAGTGATTGAGATGAATCGCTGGAGAAATCAACTAAGGGCAGGGCTAATCCTTTTGGTGGTCGTGGTGGCTGCGGCTATCACGGCGGGCCTGAGGGAACGCCCGATCCAGAACGATTCAATTAGAGTGGAACGAATTGATCCAGAAGCTGTAATTCAAACTCGGGGCAGTCGAATTCTCCAGGCTGATCTTCTCGGGGAAAACCTTCGTGTCGTTGCTGATAGACAAGACACCTATCGAGATGGCTCATTGCGACTAGCTGATAATGTGCAAATCACAATTGCTGACCGAAACGACCGCGACGGATTTATCCTGACGGGCGATAACGCGGTCGTCGACGCAGGGAAGTCAGAGGTCGAGCTGCAGGGCAATGTCGGGATGAAGTCATCAAACGGTCTCTCGGCGCAAACAGGGACAGCCTCTTATCTCGATGACGGAGGAATTGTTCACATGCCCGGCTCCGCCAACTTTGAGCGTGATGAGATGAATGCAGCTGGGCGGGGTGCAGAATATGATCGAAATCGAGACGTGCTGCGGCTACTAGATCAGGCTCATGTGGACCTTCTTAATGCTTCTACACACACACGGATAACGTCCGGATCGGCAACGTTGGCACAGACCGACGCATACATGGAGTTCGAAGAGAAAGTAAAAATCGAGACCGGCGATCAAGAAATGATGGCCGAACGAGCTCGAATCACTACGACAGGACAGGGAAATTTACTTCAAAGAGTCAATCTCATGGAGTCGGCAGTGATTCATGCGGTAGACCCTGAACCGGGTGGATTGCGGGCGATGTCAGCTCACAACATAGAGATTGACTATGCGGACGATGGAGAAACCATTAATACGACTACTTTGACTGATTACGCGGAGTTGGAGACGGCCGGACCAGACAATACGTCAGGAACTCAGATAAACGGTGAAACCATATTGCTTGACGTACAAGAGAACACCTCTCAATTAAAGGAAGTGATTGCTAGAGACAACGTTCGACTTAGATTTGGTGCAAATCCACAGAGACAAGCTCAAGAGGTGAGTGCTGACCTGCTTACGGCCTCCAGTCAAGGAAACGCAGAACTTAGCCAAGTTCAGTTCGACGGCAACGTTATATTTCAAGAACAAACCCTAGACGCTGGAGAAGATATCAGCCTTAGGAGGACTACGTCTGATCGCCTGAATGCAGTTTTTTCTCGAAATTTGACGCGCCTAGGTAGTGCCCATTTTCAAGGGAATGTCTTCTTTGAAGATAGAACTCTCAGAGGCGTAGGCGACGAGGCGAAATATTCGCCGATAAACAGTGAAATTAGCCTCTTGACCACCCTAAATTCCGCAGCATCGCCTCGTGTTGAAGACCGCCGAGGTTCGATTCAAGCCACTTCGATTCACATTGACCTAACTGATGGAAGTATCACAGCTGAATCAGAGGTCAAGAGCGTACTAGGAGCAGTTGTCGACGAGGCAGCTGATACTCCCCAACGACCAGGTTTGTTGAATACAAAGGAACCCGCCTATGCCACCGCTGGTCAACTCAGATACGACGGAAACACTCAAGTCGTGACTTACTCGTTGGAAGCCAGATTATGGCAGGGCGAAACAGAGTTCACCGGCGATGAGCTTATTCTTGACGAGACCAACGGAAGCGTGTCGATTACAGGCGCCGTCACCACACGGTCAATCGTTAATCAGATGGACAGCGAGAGCGGGCGTCGCGCCGACGCCGTCGTCGTGGGACAGGCGAATGTTTTTAGTTTTGACGACCGCTCACGAGTAGCAACCTACGAGAATGGGGCGCGACTTCAAGCGCCGCAGAGCGATTTGGCGGCTGATAGAATACTAATTTTCCTACTTGCCGACAGTCGGACTCTCGGCCGTATTGAGGCACAAGGAATGGTCACACTCGTGATGCCAGGGCGGACTGTCACGGGTGAGACACTTGTTTATCACGATACGACCGGACAATACGTAATGACCGGCTCACCCGTTCATATGACGGAAAACCAAACGGGAGTCTGTCGCGAAACAACGGGGCGGAATCTTTCGTTTTCATCAATGGATGACGCTGTATCAGTTGACGGACAGTCAGAAGTTCGCACAGAGACTCTCCGCGGTAATTGTTCGGAGCAGGCACCGTAAATGCACAGTCTTCGCACCCAGAATTTAACGAAGTCCTACAGCGGAAGAACGGTTGTGCGTGACGTGAGCCTCGAGCTTAAATCTGGCGAGGTTGTAGGACTACTTGGTCCAAACGGAGCTGGAAAGACCACGACCTTTTACATGACGGTCGGTTTAACCGCTCCAGATTCCGGCTCTGTCATTCTGGATGAAATCGACGTAACAACAGATCCTATGTACGTTCGGGCGCGAAAGGGGATCGGCTACCTACCTCAGGAACCTTCAATCTTTCGCGGCCTAACGGTCGAACAGAACATCTTGGCTATTCTTGAAACCCTGAAGATAGGACGGGCGGAGCGTCAAGAACGAGTCAAGTCGCTTCTCGACGAGTTGCGATTAACACCGCTCGCAAAATCACCGGCTCACACCTTATCGGGGGGAGAGCGCAGACGTGTCGAGATCACTCGCGCATTAGTGGTGTCTCCCTCTTTCATTCTGTTGGACGAACCGTTTGCAGGTATTGACCCGATCGCGGTTACGGATATTCAGAACATTATTTTTCATCTGAAAGAACGTCAAATCGGAGTACTCATTACCGACCACAACGTTCGGGAGACGCTGAAGATTACGGACCGAGCATATATCGTTCATGATGGCTCTGTTTTTAAGAAGGGTACGCCGGCTGAACTAGCGTGCGATGAGGAAGTTAAAAGAATCTATTTAGGTGCTGATTTTCGGTTAGATTAAGAAAAAACGACTCAACCAAACCCTTCTTCATGACACGAGTTTAGCGTTTGATAACAATGAGTCTCAGCGACTACCGATGGCGATAAAGCACAGCCTGTTACCGATTCAGGGACAGAGATTAATTCTGACGCCAGCTCTTCAGGCTGCCATAAAACTCCTTCCCATGTCTCGCCTGGAACTTGTCGATATGGTGAATCAGGAGGTCGTTGAGAATCCACTGTTAGAGAATGTCGAGGAGACGAATGGGGAAGAGTCTCAATCCGTCGAAGGTGCTGACACGGCCGAGAGGGCTGAAACGGATGACGAACAGGCCACCGAAGGACCTGATCCCTGGGATGACTCTGATTACGAAGACTTCTTCGGAGAATATCTAGAGGACGGCTACCGCCCTCGTGTAACGACCGAGGTAAGGGAGTTGGCTCCCGTCGAAAACAGGCTGCGAAGTACTCAGTCGTTGTTTGACCACCTTACATGGCAGCTTTCGAGCGTAAATATTGATGAAGACGAAAAGCGAATCGCTGAGGTAATAATCGGCAACATTAATGACAAGGGTAGATTGGTCGCCTCGCTGGAAGAGATTGGCGCTATGGGAGGCTGGTCCGAGTCGAAGGTGGAGAAGGTTTTACGAGTGATTCAGGAATTCGATCCAATAGGCGTGGCGGCGCGAAACCTTCAAGAATGTCTCCTTCTGCAGCTTGAACATCTGGGAATTGAAGAAACTCACAGTGCCTCAATAGTGCGTAACCACCTAGAACTTCTCCAAACACATCAGTTTCAGAAACTAGCAAATTGTTTAGGAATTTCCGAAACCGAAACAAGACGACACGTTGAGATTATTGAACGCCTCGTTGGAGAGCCTGGACTGCGACACAATCAGCCACAATCCCAATATGTGATACCCGATGTTTATATTGAAAAGGAAGGCACAGAGTATGTCGCCGAGCTCAACGAAGACGGCCTTCCACAACTCCGGATCAGTCGTTCCTACCGTCGGATGCTACAGAAGAAAACCGGAATTAGCGATCAGGACAAGTCATTTATACGAGACAACCTCAAGTCGGCGATGTGGTTAATCAGGTCGATTGACCAACGGCAGAAGACTGTCCGGAAGGTTGCCAAGAGTATTATCAAATTTGAAACTGAATTTCTTGACAACGGTATCGAGTTTCTTCAGCCGTTGGTCCTGAGAGACGTAGCGAATGACATTGGGATGCATGAATCGACAGTTAGTAGAGTCGTAAACGATAAATATATACATACACCACAAGGGGTGTTCGAGATGAGATTCTTTTTCCATCGGGCTATTGACAGTTCTAATGGTGAAGGCATCTCCTCGATCCGCATCAAGGAGAGAATAAGAAAGATTGTAGAGGGTGAGAACCAAACGAAGCCGTTAAGTGACTCTCGGATCGGAAAATTACTAGAGAACGACGGTTATAGTTTGGCCAGACGAACCATTGCAAAGTATCGAGATGAGTTAAAAATCCCTCCGTCGACCCAGCGGAGGCGATCAGGTTAGCTCGGGCGTAGAATACTGCCGAGAATCTTCGCCTAAAGATAGAGCTGTTTACAATATTGCTTTGTTAATCTCTCGAAGGCCGTCATTGCAACAGCTGAGAGCAACGAAGTAACACAACGATTTATGAGGAAGATCAGTAGCCGTCACGCAGTGATTGGCAAAGAGGTTAAATTTGTCGTAGTCACCGGACTCTCTGGCGCCGGGAAGTCAGAGGCCATTCGCGCTCTTGAGGACTTAGGATATTTCTGCGTGGATAATCTTCCCGTCGCACTGATATCAACCCTCGCGGGCATGATCGACAGGCCACAGTCGTCAATAAAAAAGGCGGCAGTGGTTGTGGACATGCGGGACCCTAACTTTTTAGAAGCGTTCGGATCGACATTTGAGAGTGTGAAAGAAATGGCCGCACTTGCGCCCGTGTTGCTTTTTCTTGAAGCCAATGATGCCGTCTTAGTGAGACGATTCTCTGAGACTCGTCGCCCTCATCCATTCGGGACCGATCAGGTTCTTGACGGCATACTAAAGGAACGTGAGGGTCTCGAAGAGATTAAAAAGCTTGCGGATAAAGTGTTCGATACCTCCGAGTTGACAGTTCATGAATTGCGGCGATTGTTTATGGACCTATCACTCGGCGGACCAGACAAGCAGCTTCTCGTCACGCTGTTAAGTTTTGGCTATAAACACGGTGTGCCCCTTGAATCCGACCTTCTGTTTGACGTTCGGTTTTTACCAAATCCTTATTTTGTTTCAGAACTTCGCTCTTTGACTGGCCGTGACGCCGTAGTGCGTGATTACATAGGAAAGGCTACTACGACAAAACAGTTTCTCGAGAAGATTACGGGTCTATTGCGGTTTTTGGTGCCAGAGTACGCTAGCGAAGGCAAGAGCTACCTGACTGTAGGAATAGGGTGTACGGGCGGGCGACATCGGTCGGTTATGGTGGCGGAGAATTTAAACTTGGCCCTTCCGACAATTGAAGGCGTCCGTTTTAGGGTTCGACACAGGGATATTTTTTCAGAATGATTTGTTCGTGAGGTGTTGTGACAAAATCGAATATAAAAAGAGTTGAAAAACCGTGGGGATACGAACTCCATTGGGCGAGGACTGAACGATACGTAGGAAAGATCATTCACGTCGAAGCAGGACAAGCCCTAAGCCTGCAATACCACAACATCAAGGATGAAACGGTGATGCTGTGGAAAGGGCGGTTGGAGTTTGAAATCACCCGCAACGAAAAGCCAGAGAAGTTCACTATGGTGCCAGGTGATGCGGTGCACATCAGTCCTAAAACGGTTCACCGAATGACGGCGATTGAAGACTCTGACATTATCGAGGTATCAACCCCAGAGCTTGACGACGTAGTGAGGCTCGAAGACCGTTATGGAAGAACCGATTGACGTTACCAATTAAAGCTGCATGGCTTCTCATGAAGCCCTCTCCTAGAATGGAATGTCGTCTTCAGTGAGTTCTTTCGGAGGGTCGGCCTCGAGTTGAGAAGCAGGCTTTCCTTGATAGTCGCTCGTCGTATCGTTAGGACCTGACCTTTCTCCGGAGGATCGCGAGCCACTAACAAATTCAAGATTATCGACCCTTATTTCTGTTGTGTACCGTGAACTGCCGTCTTTGGCTTCCCACTTGCGAGTTTGAAGCCGGCCTTCGACGAAAATTTCCTTTCCTTTCGTCAGGTATTGCTTGAGGCCTTCTGCTCGTTGACCCCAGATAACAAGACGGTGCCACTCTGTCTTTTCCTTGCGGTCGCCAGTATTCTTGTCCTTCCACGTTTCACTCGTGGCCATGCTAACGTTTCCGACAGGGTCGTTATTCGGAGTATGTCGTAACACCATATCCTCGCCGAGACGCCCCAGTAATAGAACCTTATTTACATTTCCCATTGGCTTCTGATTCTCCTGTGAATTCAGATCCCACCATTCTATGGTTGCCCAAGTCGGTCCAGAGCCTGTTGAGCAAGAGTAGCCATTGTGGTATCAGGATAATTGGATAGAACGAGTTCAAAGGCCTGACGGGCACGGTCGACTTCACCAAGGCGATCCAATGCCAAACCTCGTTTATATGAAGCCTCGGGCACGGCATCCCCATCAGGATAGGTTAAAAGCACCTCCTCAAAAGCTCCTATTGCATCTTGAAATCTTCCATCAGCATAGTAGGTCTGACCGATGTAGAACTGGGCATCATCCGCCAATTCTGATCTCGGAAACGTTTTGAGGTAGGCCTCAAAGCCCTCGAGAGCCAATGAGTATTGAGCATTTGTATAATCAGCCCATGCCGTATCGTACATCCTTCTAGGAGAAGCGGCTGGACTCACCGCCGTAGTCGGCGGCGCCATCGCTGAATCGCCCGGCTGTTCTATCGGTAGACCAGTTTCAGGATCAGTTAAAAGTACCGCAGTCGGCATTGACATTCTCGGAATTGCAACCCGAAGCGCCTCTACCTCTTGGGACATTGAGGAGATACGTACGTTCGTGTCATCAAGTTTCTCTCTGAGAATCCGAACGTCCCCGGCGACTTCATCAACGAGGAGTCGATGGTCTGCGAATGCCCGCACTGTTGCTTCTGCTTGGACCTGTAGTTGTTCCGTTAATTCCCGAAGAGATTCATCGAGAGTAGCGATGTGAAGTTGCAATCTCATAGTTTGCTCATGAAGCATTCGAACATCGGCCATTATCTGTTGCCGCTCGCGATTTTGACTAAATCCGTCGTGCGGCAAACAAACTACGCCAGAAAATCCGAGGCAACAAACTACAATGAATCGCTTTACTCTAGATTTCTCCATTTTTCTGTAACTCAGGTTAACGCAATCTTCTGGCCTAGCAAAGTTATCTAACGACCAGTAATTACAAAATGTGCTCTCCGATTTCGAGCGTGTGCTTCGTCGGTGTCATCAGGATCGAAGGGAAACTCTTTACCATAACTGACAGTATTGACCCGAGCAGAATCAATTCCCAAGGAGATTAGATACTCTTCCGCAACAAGAGCCCTTCGTTCGCCAAGGCCAAGGTTATACTCTGGGCTACCACGCTGATCGCAGTGTCCCTCTATTGTAATTGCCCAAGTTGAATATTCAGACAGAAGCTCAGCGTTGGCTTGAAGAATAGTTTGACCTCGAGGAGTTAGTTCTGAACTATCGTAGTCAAAAAATACAGGCTGTAACGGTGACTCTCTATTTAGTTCTTCAAGGCTCCTTGTCGCGATTTCACCTTCCTCTTCAATAATCGGTGGTGACGGAGGAGGGGCTGAAGGACGCGGCGGCGCGGCGGGCGGCGGGGCGCTTGATGTCTGGCTCTCAGCTGGTGGAGGTTGAGGCGGCTCAGGTTCAACCGGTGCGGGGTTGCCTGCACACGCCATCGCGAACATAGACGCGATGCAAACCACCTCTATTTTGACCCAACGTTTAACCTCACTACGATCCATCTAACGACCTCCCATTACGATAGGCAGTCCCGTTCTTTGGAGTGCCACTCAAATCCGTTCTAATAAAACATTTCATTAAATCCACAACGTCATTATGGTGACCAGCTAGGCATTTCGTTATTGCCGACTCCGGTAATCCGTCTAAGGCCTCTCCCGTCGCGGCCAATTACCCAAATCTGTTTATTTCCCACTCCTCGAGTCGACGAGAAGGCAACGTGACGACCGTTTGGTGAATAACTCGGACTCTCATTAGTGCCAAGTCCATAAGTCAGTTGGCGGACCTCGTTAGTGGCAAGGTCCACAACTTTTATGTCGTGACCTGCGCCGGTTTGAGAGGAATACGCAATCTCGTTATAAGGTGCGGGAGACCAAGTCGGGCGATCACAATGAGATTCAAAGGTGATTCTGCGGAGACCGGTTCCATCCGCTCCTATTACATAGACTTGAGGGGATCCAGTTCGGTCAGAGACAAATGCGAGAAGATGGCCTTGCGGCGACCACGTCGGGCTCGTATCGATGCCTGGGTGGTTAGTCAGTCGCCTGAGACCACTACCATCGGCGTTTGCGATATATAGTTCAGGCTGGCCATCTCGATTCGAAGTAAAAGCCAATTGGCTTCCATCAGGCGCCCATGCAGGAAGCCAATTTTGCGTGTCAGCATTCCCCTCAACAGGAGACTCTAAGCGCCCCTGATATATATGAGAAACGAGAATGTCCATAAAGGGACGCCAAGCCGTATAGGCAATAGATCGTCCATCGGGAGACCACGCAGGATTGTTATTGAGCGTCCGGCTTATCGTGACTCGCCGAACGTTTGCGCCGTCGTAATCTGCGAAATAGACCTCTTTCGTAGACCGATCTTCAACCAACCCCAGAACGGATTCACTATCTCGGTCGGAAATATACGCAATCTTCGAACGGGCTACACCACGAAGACCACGTTGATGTCGATGAATTTCGTCTGAAAGTTGATGTGCGTAGGTCCTTATATTGCTAGCCACACCTGAATACTCAACACCAAAGGAAGAGGTCAACGATCTAACGTTAAATAATCGAGCGGTAACTCGAATTCTGTCGGCAGAAAGCGACTCAACCGAGCAACTTACGACGCCGTCAGCTCCTAGCTCACGCCAATCATCAAGAGGTAAGTCAATTAATGAACGAGCGGCTGGTATCGAGTCGTAGGTGTCGCGCGCAACCATACGAAACTCTCTTTCGAAATCGAGATCATCCCACAATACCTCAGCGATGGTAGTGGCGGCGCTCGCGACTTCCGGCTCGGGGCTCAAGGCTAAGCAATTGGGCACTGCTATCCTTGGCTGGGCGCCGATACGGTCCCCAATGATTAGGTCCACGCCAGACTGCTGGCGTTCCAAATCGGATGGGAGGCTTGGCTGTTGAGCTGCCAAAAAAACGGCACTTGTGAAAAAACTGAGCGACAACAGAATGCGAAACCGTAACATCATCGGCGATACTCGAACGTCAATCGAACAGTTAAGCTATTCTCCATAAATGACCTCGGAAGCGGAGGAAGTTCACGAGTTAAAAGAATTGCCCGGCGCGCACTCTGGTCAAGGGCTATAAACCCACTTGACCGAGTTATGTTCACTGAATCGATACGTCCATCCCGATGAACCGTAAAGCTGACTACAGCGGCGCCGGAGGTTTCCTGATTCGAATTCCAACGTTGTCTGATAAGAGAGACCATGGTGGAGAGGTATTCCGGACAGCAAAAATCACTTAGGCTTAGTTCAGAGCCATCTCCCCCCAAGCCACCAGCCGACAAGCCAACCCCAATTCCCTCGGCGCCGGTTTCAGACATAGCATTACCATCTTGAAGCCGAGGACCGCTTGTCAGTCGACGTCCTCGTGATTCTGTGGGTGCAGTCGTTACTTCGCTTTCTGGTTCCGCACGAGGAGCTTCTGGTATCGGAACTATATTTTGGGGCAATATGTCCGCTGGAGGTTGAATCCATTGGGGGCGCCGCAATTCTGTCAGTGGAATAACCTGTTGAATTGGCAGCGCACCAAGTGAAGTTAATCCTCCTTCGCCAGGAGCGTCTGCACCACCAAGTCTTATAGTCATTGAAGCGGGTTCATACGAGGTCGCGCCGCCCCAACTATCGGGGGCCGCGAACATCGCCGCGACACAGGCTACGTGTGCTACAAACGAAAAGATAAGAGTCTTTCGCAAACCATCGCCATCTTGAGCTCGATCCGAAATAATCTGGGACGCGGCTTCCTTCACAATCTCTGCTCATTTCTATGGTGTAGTCGGAAGGTCCGTAATTAATCCAACCGTTTCCACACCGCCGGCCTTAAGTTCATCCATTACCTGAATTAACTCCTGATAAGTGATACCACCGTCGCCTCGAACGAAGACTTCTCGACCGCTCTGAGTCTCGAGAGTTTGTCGCATAAGATCCTGCAAAACATCAAATCTAACGGATTCGTCGTCCACTTGAATAAGCTGGTCTGTTCGAAAGCTCACCGGAATAGTCACAAAGATACGTTCAGAACTGATCTGGTCAGAGCGTCTTGACTCCGGCAGGCTTACATCTAATCCTCTCTGCATCATAGGAGCAGCGACCATGAAAATAATAAGAAGCACCAGCATGACGTCAACTAGAGGAACTACATTAATTTCAGATAAAGCGGTTCCCACTCTCTTTCGCTGTCGACCGCCTCGGCCGGTTCCGCTGTGAGTTGCCTGTTGTTGAATAGTCGGCATCTTAGGAAAAATTCTTTTCGGCTATATTCAAAAATTCAAGCGAGAAATCGTCGAGAGCCGAAGACATTGAGCCGATTCTCTGCGTAAGGTAGTTGTAAAAGTAGACAGCCGGAATCGCTGCGAAGAGACCGGCAGCCGTCGCAACCAGGGCCTCTGCTATCCCAGGAGCCACGACCGCCAGATCGGTAGAACCAGTTTCCCCTATACCCTGAAAGGCGATAATGATTCCCCATACAGTGCCAAATAAACCTATAAATGGAGTGATGCTTGCGGTGGTCGCCAGAAAGGATACCCGTTTTTCCAGCTTCGCCATCTCCATAGAGGCTGCTCTAAGCAGCGCTCGGTCTAGCGCATCAAAACTTCGAAGAGGTGGCCGGCGGGCTGGTTCCGCCGAATGGACCGACGTTCCCATTGCGCCTTCGGCCTCCTTAAGTTGGGCGTTCAACTCGATGTATCCAGCCTGAAAAACTCCAGCCAGGGGGCTTTGCGCAAGCGACTTGCAAACAGATTGAACATCGGAAAATTTGGTGCTGCGCCGAAAGACCTCCATGAACGTCGCTGTCTGCCGCTGAACGATTTGAAGCTGTCGCACCTTGAGAACAATGACAGCCCACGACACTACAGAAAAAAGAATCAGGATAAACAGAACGACTAGAGACGGCAGGGAAGACCTAGCCACCAATCCCAGCACGTCCATGCCAAACTCTCCTTCTGACGCGTCGACAACACCCGGCGTCTGAAAAAGAGAATGGGCGTAGATAAGAAATGTACGCAACCAATCCCCCGAATTGACACTGGTGCGCCGCTGGGATAGCGCAGGTTTTCGAAGATAACACGCAGCCTTCGATAGTGTCAAATGTATGATACGATGGAAGTTCCTTCATTTTTTTACCGCCGCGACTCATGTAGCGATGCGCGCCAATCCAACAGCTTGGGAACCTTATGAAGGGCCCTTTCTATGATTCGATATCTGCGTATCGAAAACCTTGCCATCGTAGACGAGTTGGAACTGGAATTTGAGTCTGGCCTAACCGTTGTGACCGGTGAGACTGGAGCGGGCAAATCGGTGATCGTGGGAGCGTTGGGTCTTCTCGTAGGAAGCCGAGCTACAAACGAGATGGTCCGCACCGGTGAAGACCGAGCTCGGGTCGACGCTATAGTAGAAGACCATGAAGGCCAGACTCTAAAGCTACGCAGAGAGGTTAGTTCGAAAGGGCGAAGTCGATCATTCATTGACGATACGCTAGTCACCGCAGGAGAACTACATCAAGTCGGCCAGGGGTTGTTTGATCTTCATGGCCAACATGACCACCAGGCCCTTCTCGATCGTTCAACTCACCTGGACCTGCTTGACACCCACGGAGGGCTGGGCGCGAAAAGGCGAATGGTAACGAAGGTCTATAACGCTTGGAGGTCAATCCGAGAGCAGTTTGATCATTCGCGTCAGACTCAGGCCGATAAAGCTCAACGATTCGACCTACTGAGATTCCAACGAGACGAGATCGACAGAGTCGCGCCAATCTTGGACGAAGATTCGAAGCTCGAATTGAAACGAACGGCCTTGATGAACGCGGAACGTTTGTCGAAACTGTGCGAAGAGAGTTACGACAACCTTTACGAACAGGACGATTCCATTATTTCTCAACTGGGCAAGGTATGGCGAAACATCGAAGAACTGGGAGTTCTAGATCCTGAATTTAAGAGATTCATAGATACCCGCGAAGTAGTCGAGAGTCAGGTAGAGGAACTGTCATTTTTTCTACGGTCCTATAAGGGCAAGATAGATGATTCGCCTGAACGACTCGCAGCCGTTGAGGCGCGACTTGCGGAACTCGAGGGCTTAAAGCGAAAATATGGCTCAAGTCTCGCTGAAGTGATTCGGTATCAAGAAGCTATCCTAGAGGAGTTGGCGACACTTGGGTTAACGGACGAGGAGCTTGGGATTGTCGAGGCGCAGGAGAAACAAAGCAAGAGCGAATTCATTAGACACGCAGAAGAACTCTCTTTGATGCGGAGAGAGTCCGCGACAGAGTTGGCGGAACGGCTGAGAGTTTTGTTGGCAGAGGTGGGTATTCCGGACGCAACGTTTGTCACGGAGTTTTCGTCTGAGGAGCTTCCGGAGGACTAGTGGTCTCAGAGTGGAGTGGACGAAGGAGAGTTTTTCTTCTCGGCAAATCCCGGTGAGGCGATTCGTCCCCTAGCGCGAGTCGCGTCAGGCGGAGAACTGTCACGGGTAATGCTTGCATTAAAGACTCTCGCTCCGGTTGACAATTCTGGGAAGACATTGTTGTTCGACGAGGTTGACGCTGGTGTTGGTGGTAAGGTGGCGGCTAAGGTTGGAGCCTTGATGGAAAGATTGAGTATGAATTTTCAGGTTATTTGCGTTACCCATCTCCCACAGATCGCGGCGTGCGGTGATACTCATTTAACAGTGACGAAGATAGAAGAGGCTGGCCGAACGGTTGCAAAGATTGAGTCATTGGGCGAAGAGGGTAGAGTTGAGGAGCTAGCTAAACTAATGACGGGCCACACATCGGCATCTGCCAGGGCAGGTGCGATGGACATGTTGAGGGCGAATATAGAGCGAAAGCGAAAGTCAAAAGCGAAAGGCGAAAGTTAGTGAGCAGAAGGGCTTATATAGAGACATTTGGC
Organism: uncultured Vicinamibacteraceae bacterium; assembly: GCA_964624855.1. Lineage (GTDB taxonomy): Bacteria > Acidobacteriota > Vicinamibacteria > Vicinamibacterales > UBA8438 > CAUZIB01. The sequence continues at coordinate 286 of CAZUZW010000023.1, read as the reverse complement.
TGCCAGATGAACGTTCACGACTCTGAGCGGATAGCCGGCCTATTAGAGCAGTCAGGTTACGACCTGACCGATAAGCCTGACGATGCAGACCTCATCGTCCTAAACACTTGCAGCGTCAGGGAAAAGGCAGAAGACAAACTCTTTTCGAGGCTAGGCGTTCTTTCAGTGGACACCCAATCCTCACCACCTATAATCGCTGTCGTTGGCTGCTTAGCCCAGCAGGAGGGCGAAAGGATAATCAAACGAGTTTCCAATGTGAACGTAGTAGCTGGCACACAGGCCATTC
>CAZUZW010000022.1:0-40111 GCA_964624855.1 uncultured Vicinamibacteraceae bacterium | reverse complement strand
AACCCCTGTTGCCGGGATGAAAACCCGGTGTCCTGGGCCACTAGACGATGGGGACATATCGGTGCCGCAGCCCCTTATTATACCGTAGCTATCAGCCTTGTCGGTTCATCACACACACCCTCCCAGTGTCTTCCTTGAAACTCTACGACTCGTTGTAAAACAAACATCGCCAAACTGCGGTATCGTCTAGTACATTCAGATGCCAAAAAAACGACGTCATGGCTTGCGAGCGTGGTTAGTTGTCGGGCTGCTAACCACTGCGTGTGGTGGTCCGCCTGAGTTCATTTTCACGCTGCCAACCACCGACGGTGAAATTGTTTCATTTGTGGCAGTAACCTCAGATCCAGATATTCTCATCGCCGCACGACAAGAACTCGCTCAATCTAAGGATGAGCGTCACCTCTACATTCTCGGTCCGGTTGCGGAAGGTGACGGAGGCCACAACACGGGATGGAACTGGCATTTTGTGCCAGATGCCTGGGAACTCACGGACACGAGTATGGATTTGTGTGACGCCGACCCGGCATTTGTCGACGTCACAATCGTCGACTGGACCAGAAAGATCGGACGCTATTGCCCAAAAGATTCCCGCCTACTCGAAGAAAGATAGAAGCGGACTACCTACTTCTCTTGAGACGGACATCAGAATCGTAGTCATTTATCGTAATCGTCTCAAAATCTCTCTCGCGCGGCACGCCGTGGACGCTCCCTTTTCATGACGGTTCGGGGTATGTCAGGATTCTAGGAACAGTAAACAAACGTAACGTAGAGGAGAAGTAAGTTGACCGACGCCGCCACCAAAGAAACATTTGGCTTTCAAGCCGAAGCGAATCAAGTGCTCAAACTCATGATTCACTCGGTCTATTCAAATAAGGAGATTTTCCTACGTGAACTGGTGTCTAACGCCTCAGATGCTTGCGACAAACTCCGTTTTGAAGCACTGACTGATAGCACGCTATTCGAAGACGACCAAGACCTTGCCGTACGAATCGCCTATGACAAAGAGGCGCGGACTATCACCGTCAGTGACAACGGGATCGGGATGTCCCGAGAAGAAGTGATCGAACATATCGGCACAATTGCGAAATCAGGCACACACGAATTTCTCCAGCGGCTGACGGGTGACCAAACCAAGGACGCCCAATTAATCGGGCAGTTCGGCGTTGGCTTTTATTCAGCGTTTGTCGTTGCTGAACGGGTGACCCTGCTTACGAGGCGCGCCGGCCTATCTCCGGATCAAGCCGTAGCGTGGGAAAGCACCGGAGAAGGCGACTACTCGCTCGAATCAAAATCCAAAGCAACACGCGGCACGGATATCATTTTGCATCTCCGTGAAAACCAGGACGACCTCTTGGCGGACGGACGGCTGCGCGAACTCTTGCGTCGCTACTCTGATCACATCGCTATTCCGATCCAAATGAAGAAAGACGAGGCTGGTGACTATGAAACCGTCAACCAAGCCTCGGCATTGTGGGCACGACCAAAGTCTGACATCACCGACGAACAATACGACGACTTTTACAAACATGCCGTCCACGACACAGAACCACCACTCGTGCACACCCACGTCAAGGCTGAAGGACGCCTGGAATACACCTTGCTTCTGTTTATCCCACGGCGCGCACCGTTTGATCTGTGGGACCGCGAACACCGGCACGGTATTAAGTTGTATGTAAGGCGTGTCTTCATCATGGAAGACGTTGACCAGTTGATGCCAAGCTACCTCAGGTTTATCCGTGGCGTGGTCGATTCAAACGACCTGCCACTGAACGTGTCACGGGAAGTGTTGCAGCAATCAACCGATGTTCAGGCCATTCGTATGGCTGCTGTTAAGCGCGTGCTCTCCCTGCTGGAAGACCTTGCCAAGAACAAGCCGGACACCTATACGACATTTTGGAAGGAATTTGGTCGCGTGCTGAAAGAAGGCATTGGTGAAGACACGGCCAACCGAGACCGAATCAGCAATCTCCTGCGCTTTGCCTCCACCCAGAACAGTACCGAAGATCAGAACGTGTCACTCACTGATTATGTTGGCCGCATGAAGCCGGACCAAGACAAGATCTTCTACATAACAGCGGATAGTTTCGCCGCAGCCCGAAACAGTCCTCACCTTGAAATTTTTCAAAAACAAGGCTTGGAAGTACTGCTCCTCCACCATCGAGTGGACGAGTGGGTTATCTCGCATCTTGGAGAATTTGACGGGAAAAAGCTGGAATCTGTAGCACAGGGAAGTCTGGACCTCGGAACCCTCGCTGACGAATCTGACCCAACACCGATCACTGAAAGTGAACTAGCGTCGCTGACCGAGCGGATGCAAAAAGCCCTGGGGGCTCAGACCTCACTTGTGCGCGCCACGTCTCGTCTGACGGATTCTCCCGCCTGTCTCGTCAGTGACCACGCCATCAGTCGAAACCTTGAACGTATCTTGAAAGAGGCTGGACAAGGACCACCGTCGTTGCAACCGGTAATGGAAATTAATCCTCGCCATCCGATTGTAGAGAGACTGAACGAAGAAACTGATGAAGCACGCTTTCTAAATTGGAGTCAGATTTTGTTTGATCAAGCGTTACTGGCCGAAGGCGGACAACTTGACGATCCTGCTGGCTTCGTCAAACGTCTCAACGAACTCCTGCTGGCCATGGCGGGGACCAAATCTCGCATTTGGACCCCCGGAGACTAACAATAGCAGTACTCCTGGCCAGTACGCTGCACCTGCCAATTCAAGGACAAATGTTCGTGGGAAGAGTAGGGTCAACTAATCAACGCGGCGACTGCCGAATGCCGTAAATGTCGTGCCTGCCCGGCCAACACCAACGCCAACATCCCCTTCCGTTTCGCATTGAAATACCACTCGGTAGCTGTTCCCAAAATTCTGATAGTGTGCACTAATCTGATTCCCCAAGTCCGTCAAAGCTTCCTCTAATGCATTGGCGACCTGGATACGCGAGTGGATACCGCCCGTGTTCTGCACAACGTTACGGGACACCTGTGTCAGCTGATCTACAGAACCACTAGCAAACACGAGCGTATGGACCGTAGCCCCCCGCTGCATCATCTCAGTCACAGTCCGTAGATTTTCGTCGCCACCCAAACTGCTACCGTCAGGACCATCATGCAAGAGCATCACGACCACCGGCCACCCGTCGTCGTCTTCAAAACGCGTCCGCCATGTCTCTGCGAGACCATCCAACATCACTGTGGCGCGAGGATCCATAAATATGTCTTCTGCGAAATTGGCTAGTTCACTGTGGTCACGCGTGAACTCAACACGCTGTGTCGTTTGCCCCGTAATCGTAAATATGCCGACTTCGTGATTATCTGGCAGCGCTTCAAAAAATCCAGCGAGACCATCGCGATAAGGATTCAGCCACTGTGGTGGTGCGTTGGTATCGACCAAGACAGCAATTTTCATCCCGTCAGGTTCGCCTTGCATCTCAATGATTTCACAGGACTGCCCACCCTGTTGCACCACCACCTCAGCAGCCGTCAGATCCAAGACCGGCGTGCCTTCTCCATCCACGACGCGAATGTACAACTGCAATGGGTCACCCTGAGCCACCACCGGTTGCACCGAAAACAGACCTGCAAGGCAGGTCAAGGTTGCCATCATCGATAATCCAAAACGAAAGACACGCGGTCGAAACAAGCGGGACATGTTCCTCCTTTGACTGTAACTAGCTGTCACATTCTACTTCGGCATACCAAGGTTATTACAACTCGTGTTGCGTTCGCAGTGAAGAGAGACTACCGTGGAAGGCAAGGGTGCATCCCCAGCGATACACCACACAGCTATTCGTTTCAAGGAGGAGGTTCAAATGGCAGATCTGCCGAATATTGATTTTAAACGTGTCGAGATACCGTCATTGCCCAAACTGCCACGAGGAGGCCTCGTGGCAGTCATTATCGCTCTGGTCACCGTCGTGACCGGATTCAGCACCCTCTACCAAGTCCAGCCAGAAGAGGTAGGGGTCGTACTGAGATTTGGCCAATATGTACGAACGAGCGAACCCGGTCTCAGGGCCAAGATTCCGTTTGCCGAAGAGGTTCTCAAGGTCCCGGTTCAACGACAACTCAAACAGGAGTTTGGCTTCCGAACCGTTGAGGCGGGCATCCAAACGCTGTATGCGGATTCAACCCGTGACCTTGCTGGTGAAGCGGTTATGTTGACAGGCGACCTTAATGTAGCCGTTGTCGAATGGATCGTGCAGTACCGCGTCGACGACCCCTATCTCTACCTCTTCAAAGTTCGCAATCTCGAAGAGACGTTCAGAGCCATGAACGAAGCTGTTATGAGAGAAGTAGTCGGAGACCGGACGGTTACGGAAGTCGTCACCGTTGGTCGACAAGACATTGAGGCTCAAGTAGGCGTCCGCCTTCAGGAATTGGCTGATCAATACGAGATGGGCATCGCGATAGACCAAGTGGTTCTGCAAGACGTGAACCCACCCGACCCAGTCAAGCCGTCATGGGATGAAGTGAGTCAAGCTCAGCAGCAGCGCGACCGAATGATCAATGAAGCACAGGCAGAGTTCAATCGTGTCATCCCGCGTGCCCGCGGTGAAGCGGAACAAGCTGTCCTCCAAGCCGAAGGATACGCGCTCGACCGGGTCAATCGTGCGGAGGGAGATTCGGCGCGATTCACCGCTGTCTATGGTGAATATCGTCAGGCACCAGAAGTGACACGAAAACGTCTCTATCTCGAAACCATGCAACGCATCCTACCGAAGGTTGGCCGGAAGCTTTTTGTCGACGAGAACACAACCGGAGTACTCCCACTGTTGTCGCTTGACGGTACGACTACACGTCCGACGGCTGGTTCAGCTACTGGAGGCAACTAATGAACAATGCAACGACAACTCAAATTATCGTTCTTCTCGGTCTCGTCTTTTTACTCGGGCAAGCCGCCTATACCGTTAGCGAAACGGAGCAGGTGATCATCACGCAGTTCGGTGAACCCGTCGGCGACCCCGTCACGACACCAGGTCTGCACTTTAAGGTGCCGTTTATTCAGCGCACCAATGTGTTTGACAATCGATTTCTCGAATGGGACGGCAACCCAAACCAAGTCCCAACTCGGGACCGGCGTTTCATTTGGGTCGACACCTACGCTCGATGGCGAATCACGGACCCCCTACTGTTCTTTCAGCGACTTCGCGACGAACGCGGCGCACAATCGAGACTAGATGACATCCTCGACGGAGAGACCCGAAACGCCGTCGCACGGCACAACCTGATCGAACTCGTCCGCAGTACGAATAGAAATGCGGACGACGTACAGATCGAATCCGAAGAAGAAGCGGTCATCCTTGAAGCACTCGATCAAGGTAGACAAGAAATCACGCGAGAGATCTTAGAAACAGCCGCCCAACGTACTGCCGACCTCGGCATTGAATTACTCGACTTGCGATTAAAGCGCATCAACTACGTCGAAGAGGTACAGCAAGACGTGTTTGCTCGCATGATCGCCGAACGGCAGCGAATCGCGGAAGAATTCCGGTCTGAGGGACAAGGCGAAGCAGCCAGAATTGATGGCGAACGAGAACGAGAACTGGCTCAGATTCAATCTGAAGCGTATCGAATCGCCGAAGAACTCCGTGGTAAAGCCGATGCAACAGCGACAGGCGTCTATGCGGAAGCCTACGACAGGGACGCTGATTTTTATGCGTTTACTAAATCTCTCGAAACCTATGAGCAGACGATGGATAACGAAACACTATTTATCCTCGGCACCGACAGTGAGTTGCTGAGATTTATAGATCGCACCCGATAATTCGAAGAAAGAGGGGGTATACAGAGGGCCACGACGACCCGACCGAGGAGCTACTGCCGGGCCAGCCCTCAGTGCCAAAATCCTTCACCAGCCAGGACGAACAATCCGTCCTGGCTGAGGGAGACACTAGTTGTGGAGTCGAGCCCACCGGAGTGCCGACTGCGCCATTCGCCCTTGATCATCGGTTCGGGCGGGTGGCCGAAGCGTCAGGTGAGTATCGGTCAATTCGTAGAATCGTTGCGCATCCGAACCGGATGAACTGGGATTCACATGACCGATCCGGTGATGGACCAGGTAGCCGTCATCCTCATGCACACTGAACGGACCAAAGTAACTGCTGTACGTTTGAATAGCCTGCAGCGCTTCTTCCGGCGTCGGCCGCGTATCCGCGTATGGCTCACGACCCGGACGCATCAGATGCACCGACATATGCCCAGATGGCGCGTAAATGATGAATGCCGTGTCATATTGATCGACAGGAATTGACTCCCCGTCAACAACCGCTCGTGTTACGGATTCAATCTGGTAAAACCCAAACAACTTTCGATGGGTCTCCGTAAGGTCCGCTTCTGACAACGCGGGAAGACGTTCCCATGTTAACTCCGCCTTGACGCCATCGGCGCCCACCGGTGGTTGCAAAGTCAAACTATTGTCCGAAAACCTGTAGAACCGCTGATAATCTGACCCCGCACCGCCGGGATTCAAGCGCCCCTCAACATGGTGAGTCACAAATCCCTCAGCGGCGTTAACGGTAAAGCTACCGAAATAGGAGGTATACGTTGCGAGTGCCGCCAGAGCCTCGTCTGCCGTTGGCTCGCCCTCAGCGTAGTACTCTCGGTCTGGCGGCATGATCGTGACGCCCATATGACCACTTGGCCCATAAATCAGATAGCCCATACGGTCTTCAATCGGAGGGCCTATCAATTCACCATCTGGACCCCACCGTTCAATCTTGACCAAAGACCACCCGCCAAGGAATTGTTCTGCCGCATCGACAACAACGGATTCCACCATTTCTGAGGAGCTTGACTCCGTGGGACCCGCATTCTCTCCACACCCAGTCAAACCCAAGGTTGCGACTGACCCAACCAGCACGATCCATAATCTGCGCATTTGTTTCTCCTGTCAGTCCGTCATCTCACCGATAGGCAACGTCTGGCACGATGTCCTCTCTACTGTGGGTCGTCAACCTGTGTCACTGCGTGGAAGAATTCTTCGCGTGGATCCCTTCCAAAACGGGCACCAGATATCTCCTGAACCGCGGGTAGTCATCACTCATCACAAAATGCGATCCACCCTTAACAACGTCGTACGTGGCTCCCTTAATTTGCTGCGCCAGTTCCTCGCCAGGGCCCTTCGCCGTCGGGTCATATTCTCCGCTCAACAGGTGCACGCCGACCTTCGAGGTATCAATCTTGTGGGCCTTGCCAATAAGATTGTGCTCAACGCTAAAGTAGTAAAGATCTCCGCCGAAGATACCTGGTCCACCTTGGCTGTAAATCCAAGCGGTCTCACGCCGATACGCCTCGAGGGCGTCCGGCGAGGTAATCATGTACATCCTTGAACCGATATATCGGCTGTTGTTTCGAGGATGGCTAAATCGACTGGTATACGGTTGATCAATCTCATCGCTACGGGTCCCTGCAATCGCAGAGTTAATCCCAATTACCGCGCGAAACTTATCTGGATGGTAATACGCTAAATCTGGCGCCAGATACCCGCCAACAGAACACCCCATATAAATCGGTCGGTGCAGCTTGAGGGCATCAGAAATGGCCACGATCGAATCCATCAGGAATGCCGTGTCACGCCGATACTCCTCAGCCCACCACCGAACGCCAGTTGGGGGCAATGAACGACCATGGAACGGGAGGTCATACGCAATCAAGCGAAACTTCTTCTGTAACTCTCGGTCTTCTAATAAGTGGCGCCACTGGCGACTATCCGAACCGGCCGTATGCTGCAGAACCATCGGAATACCTTGGCCGGTTTCTTCAAAATACACGCGATACTGGATGCCGCGAATACGGACATAGACATACCGACCCACCGCCGTATCGAACTCGCGGTCGACTTCTTCACCCACTCGTTCGGCCACAGGCGCATCGAGCGCACCACGAACGAGCGCGGCCAATCGTAGAATTGCTGACTGATACGGCCAGCGGTGATCAACGTCGTCGCCCTCGACCTCAAGACCCAAATCACCAAACCCTTGAGTCCACGCCTCCATCGACCCCAACAGTGTCACGGCACACACGTCGTCAGGCTGTGCAACCACAACATCCATCACATGACCTGCCGCAACCACGACGTCGTAGCTATACGACCCAACGCTTAGCCTGATCTTCGCAGACCAATCGTGTGCCGCAAGTGGAAACTCGCCGTCTGCATTTAAAGTATCCCTGAGGGCGGTCGGGTCAAACCCGGCCAATTCAGTTGTTGAGGGTGCCTCCACGCGCGCAAAAATCTTGCTGTGTACCAACCCAGCGCTGGCCACCCCGCCCACACCTACGATGAATCGTCGCCGGCTAATCCCCATCACTACCTCCTCGGGTTTAAGGGAGCAACTACGCCATAGTCTCCACTATTTCGTTGTGGGGTCCAACCTGTTTTCGTAGTCGCGTTAGAGCCTGAAGAGATACTGCAACTTCGTGAAAATTGCTCGATTGGTTCGTTGGAGGTCTCTCCGGAGTAGCAGTTCGTCGCCCATCTCTTCAAACAATTCTTGCTGCCGATACCGATCATCGTAGCCAAGAAAGAAGACCGTCCCCGCATTCAGTCTGTATGTGGCCAAGAGATTGACCCCAACCGTGTTCTGAAACGTATTGAATTCCGTGATGTTCCGTAACAGCAACCGCTCCGTGAACTGATACGTTGTAAAGGCACGGAACAATTTAATATCGAACACTTCAACGTCACCGGTTCTGAGGTCCATGAGACGACTGGTATCGATATTGATCTGAGATTGTAGGCGAGCGACCGGTCGCAAGAAAACTTCTAGACCAACTTCCGTGCCACGCCCAAGAAACGGGTCAACCTTGTCGAAGAAGATCTGGTCTCCCCAACTCACGTTACCACCAAGCGAAATCCTGCGGCTCGTCGCCACATTCGCGGTCGATGTGAACCGTGTTTTCCAATAATTGATACCGGCGAAGCGCTCAAGTTGCCGCTGGACACCCGCCCCGGCCGAAATACTCCGTGCAAAGGTAAAGTCAACCCCCGTGTCGATGGTTTCATCCTCAAGAATTGACTCGTGATCGTAGAGACGTTGATACCGAATTCTCGGCCCCCAATTGATCACCCACCCCTCTGGCCACCAGCGGTACGACGCATTTGTAAAACTTCGAATGGAGTTCGTCCGCCGAATAAATCCGAGGTCCGTGGCGGCGTCTGGATCGTCACTCCCCATAAAACTCGCCAAACGCCATGTGCGACCGTTGCGCTGAAAAAATGTGCCCCAGCTTGTACCAGAGGTCTCATGTCCGTCGAGGTCACGATTCATCGTCTGGAAGGCCATTAGGTTGAATCGAGCCGTCTGGCCGAGACGAAACTGTCCATCAACACCCACAGCCCGACTGTATCCATCCATGAATTCTCTGTCCGTCACAGTCGCACCCAGATGCGACTGCGCGTATAAGTCATAGCGCGCGCGGCCGATAAACACCTGTGCACTCTGTCCATACGCCGGGTCGGTCCGGTCGTCGAGGTTCCCGGGCCCTTCGTCATCAGCCGCCAACAGTCCGAGCGTGAGATCGCCAACTTTTCCAGTCAGTTTGGCGCCAAACTTCGGGTCGACGATAGTCCGTGTATTCACCCATTGATGTGGCGACGTGAACTGAAAGATTTCCTGACCTTCAAGAAAGAAGGGCCGCAACTCGGGGAAGAACAATGGAAACCGCTGGTTGACATCAATCTGTGCCACATCCGATTCGATCTGGGAAAAGTCCGGATTAAAGGTGAAGTCGAACGTCAGATTAGATGTGATCCCATATTTCATATCGAGACCACCTTCACCCTGCACCTCTTCCGGAAATGCGCCCGTCGTCCTATCACGCGAGCCAAAGTGAATGCCGGTAAATGTCGGCAGAAACTCAAGATTGCGGCTAGTCGACAAGTTTGTCATGCCGTCGAGGACGCCCATCTGGGTCATAAAGCCAAACTCATCGCGGGACATGGGCGACCAGACATCCACTTCGTTGTCTTTACTTCGAATTGACCGAGACACCTGAAAGCCCCATCGGTGAGGGGTGGTCTCATCCAATTGGGGATAGCGCAGACTTTTGAATGGAATCGCTATCTCCGCTGTAAAGCCATCTGCGACAATCTGTGCCGCACTCTCAAAGAGCGCATCCCAGGAACGGTCAGGATTCGGGAGCGCATTGGGCCCTGATGAGCCTCCTCTGGGCCCACCGCGCCTACCTCTTCCGGAGTCTCGACCGCCACCACGAGAGTTAATAATGCCGTCGCCCTGAACACCGTAACCATTGACATCAAACACATACGACCGCTGTTGATCAAAAAATGGATCGAAATACACCGTAATCAGATCGTCCTGAGCTGCCTGGTCTCGGTCAACCCGGTTGGCTCGCATGAGACCCCGCTCCACATAATGTGCATGGAACGCCAAATAAATGTTCTGGCTGTCATAGGCCAAACGGACTTCTGTCGCCTCGGTAGCACCGGCACCGTCGAGCGGGGACTGCTGAACAAAGTCCGTGATGGTGGCAGCTGTCTGCCAGACTTCGTCATCCAGTCGGCCATCGATGGTTGGCCGCACCTCGGTTCGAGTCGGTTGTATCAGCGGGCGTCCCGCCAGCACACCAAACTCAGGCCCCGTTGCCGTCATGGCGACTGACCTTCCAGCCCCACGAAATCCAGGAACAGCACCACCGCCGTCCGCACTGAGACCCCGCGTCGAAGGCGGTGACAATTCCCGATCAGTAGGTCGCCTTGCCTGTTGACTGTCACCGCCGCGGAGACCCTCAGTTGTTTCACTTTCACTTCGAGACGGTGCCGACCGAGGTGCATTGTCGACGGTCGCGCGGCGACCGTTACCATCAGGATTTAACATGAATACGGACGAAATCTCTCTGGCGATACCATCCTGCAACGCGAACAATTCCTCTGCGCGACCGTCTAACGTGACAGTCCGCTGCACTTCCCCGCTATCTACCCTCACCACCCGTGCAATGATTCGAAGTTCCTCCGCGACACGTTGAAACCCACCGCTGACAAACCACGTGGCACCAGCCTCACGTGCGACAACTCCAGCAGCTTGGTCTCGGGCTAATCCAAACTGATCCTGACGTCCAAGTTCTGCGCCAGGTCCGCTTGCCACAGCCACAGCAATACCGAGCCGGGTCAGGTCTGCCGAGACAGTCTCGGCAATACCGACTCCGATCCAATCGTCACGAGATTCGCCAGAAATATTTACAAACGGTAGGACGAGTACCCCATTTGAGCCAAAAGTAACGCCCATATCGCCAGCGCCCGGAACCACCTGCCCCAGCGCGACACCTGGTAAACAGCCAATCAGCAGACAAAGAACAGCGACCTGTCGAATAAACTTTCCAACTAATAGATATGTCACGTCAGCTCTCTGGAGTGTCATGGGCTTCAAATACCGAAACAAACCTGGGGCAGCTAGAACCTGAAAAGATACTGTAGTTTGGTGAAAATTGCCCGATTCGTGCGCTGGAGATCTCGCCGCAGTAACAGTTCGTCACCCATTTGTTCAAACTGGTCAAACTGTTGGTACCGATCGTCGTATCCCACAAAAAATACCGTGCCAGCATTGATACGATACGTCGCTAGGAAATTCACGCCGACGGTGTCGGCGAACGTATTGAACTCGGTAATGTTGCGTAACAATAACCGTTCCGTAAATTGGTAGGTTGTTAACGCACGGAAGAGTTTAATGTCGAAAATTTCCAACCCCCCGTCTCGAATATCTCGTAACCGACTCGAATCAACGTTGATCTGGGATTGCAGTCTCGCGACCGGTCTAAAAAAGATATTGACCCCAGCCTCAACGCCCTGGCCGAGGAACGGGTTCGCTGCAAAATATACTTGGTCACCCCAACTCAGATTACTGCCGATCGAAATACGGCGACTCGTCGCCACATTGGCGTTCGCCGTGTATCGAGACTTCCAGAAATCAATGCCTCCGAAACGTTCAAGCGCCCGCTCGAAGCCAACGCCCGCCGTGATATTTCTGGCGAACGAAAAATCTAAACCCGTGTTAATTAACTCATCCTCGAGAATCCAGTTGTAGTTATATCCTCGTTGGTAGCGAACCCGCGGACCCCAGTTGATAATCCAGCTCTCAGGCCACCACCGGTAGGACGCAGTGTTCCAAAAGTCTTGGGTGTTGTTCCGTCTGAGGAAACCGACATCGGTCACCGCATCTGGATGATTACTTCCAGCAAAACTGTTGATACTTAAATTACGTCCATTTCGCTGCAAGAACAGACCCCAACTTGGTCCTGACGTTTCTCGTCCGTCCAAATCACGATTTTGGGTCTGGAACGCCATATAGTTAAAACGAGCCGACTGACCAATTCTGAACTGACCATCGATTCCAGACGCGCGACTGTAGCCATCCATGAACCGCCGTTCCGTGACGAGTCCACCCATATAGGATTGTGCGTAGAGGTCGTACCGAACACGGGAAATTAGCACCTTTGCCGTTTGTCCAAATTTCGGATCCGAGTGGTCCGCGACGTTACCGGGAGCTTCATCGTCGGCCGCTAGTAAGCCAATCGCCAAGTTCCCCACCTTCCCCGTCAGCTTGGCTCCAAACCGCGGATCAACAATCGTCCGGGTATTCACCCACTGCACCGGCGACGACAACCGGAAAATGTCCTGCCCTTCCAAAAAGAATGGGCGAAGTTCCGGGTAGAAGAGTGGAAACCGTTGATTGACATCGATCTGGGCCCGATCTGATTCAATCTGCGAAAAATCTGGATTAAACGTAAAGTTCACAGTGAGATTCGACGTAATGCCATACTTCACGTCTAAACCACCTTCACCGTTGAAATCCTCAGGAAATGCCCCTGAGGCTCTATTCAGCGACCCAAATTGGATACCCGTAAATGTCGGTAAGAACTCGAGATTCCGGCTGGTAGACAAGCCGGTCATCCCCTGCAACACGCCCATCTGGGTCATGAAGCCACTTTCGTCCCGTGACATTGGCGACCAGACGTCTGCCTCTTGGTCCTTGCCCCGGATCGCTCGAGCGATCTGCAGGCCCCACTGATGTGGGGTATCCGCGTCGAGTTGCGGATAACGAAGACTCTTAAACGGGATGGCGATTTCAGCAGTGTAGCCATCCTCGACAATCCTAGCGCCAGTTTCGAAAAGAGCGTCCCACGACCGGTCCGCTACCGGAATAGCTGACCCCGTTGCGCCGCCACCACCACCGCGCCTGCCCCGGCCGCCGCCGCGACCACCACCACTCGTATTAATAATGCCGTCGCCCTGGACACCGTAGCCATTGACATCAAACACAAAGGCCTGTTGCTGGTCGAGAAAGGTATCGATGTACACCGTGATTAAATCGTCTTCGTTCGCCTGGTCTCGGTCGACACGGTTGGCGCGCATCACCCCACGGTCCGTATAGTGAACATGAAACGCTAGGTAGAGATTCTCGTCGTCATAGGCCACCCGCACTTCCGTCCGTTCCGTCGCGGGTGCGCCATCAAGTGGAGATTCCTGGATAAAATCAGTAATCGATGCCACCGACCGCCACATCTCATCGTCAATCTGGCCATCAATATCAGGTCTCGTCTCGACTCGGGTCGGGCGCACCAGAGGACGCCCCGCCAAGATACCAAACTCGGCGCCCGCCACCGTCACATCGGATGGAGCCCCTGTGCCCAAGAATCCTGCACCTGAAACACCAGTCACAGGCGACGATACGGCCTCAGTGGACCTCCCGACGGGTGGGGCTGGAATGGTTCGACCTGACGGCGGAACATTATCCGCGTCACGGTTTGTGACCGCTGGAGGCAACCGGGTGCCCGACGCTTCCAGTCCAGCCACTGAACGCCCCTGAGTCGGTCGGTTATTCGGATTCTCAAGACCCTCACGCAATGCCACAACAATTGCATCTTGTAACTCGAAGAGTTCCTCACTCGTACCATCAAGCGTCACGGTTTGCCGAATGCTGCCACTTGCCACATCAATGACCCTGGCGACCACGCGGAGTCGCTGGCCCACACGTTGAAATCCGCCAGTAACCACCCAAGCCAATCCCTGCTCTTCGGCCAGCTGTCGGGCACGTGCATCGTCCGTCAGTCCCAATCCCTCATCTACCGGGTCAGTCGTCGCCACGCCCACCACCGCGACCATTCCAATTTGGCTCAGGTCGGCCGCCACCGTCTCAGCAATGCCTGCACCAATCCATTCGTCGGTCGAATCACCGGACACGTTGGCGAACGGCATTACAGCAACCCCTCGCTCCCCGGTAGCCCCACGACCCGCCTCATTATTCGCAACCGAGGGCCCTTGGGCATCTATCGAGATGGGGCCAAACCACGCGACGAACACAAACACAACTAGACCGAATTGACTTTTATACCGCTTCATAGTCTTTCTTAAGTAATACCGTGCCGCCGGCAGTTGACTGGAAGAAATACCCTCCAATTGTGGCTACTCCCGGGAGTACAGTCAAATCTCAGACTTGACACGAAACTGTGTCGACCACCCCATGTAGTCAATCCTTCACGAACGAGATCCGAGCACAGTCTATTTTTTTCTCGATGGATATCGCTATACTCTTCAGTGATTTAAGGCGAGTAAGGAGTCAACATGAGCCAAACGGAACGAGAGCGGTCCCGTCGAAATTTCATGAAAGGTTTGGGTGTGGCGGCGGGTGCAACCGCCTTTTCAACCTTTCCAACCGAGGCTTCGGCCTCGCTAGCTCAGGTTCCCGAACGAACAACGCGGAATGGATTCCCAGAACTGAATCGACGGGCTCAAGGTTGGCTACGTTTCTTGTGGGACAAAACGACCACTGAAGACGACTGGGGAGCACACGGGGTCCCTCATCCGTGGTGGGACCGTTATAGCAGCCCAGTCGTAACCAGTTACGGTCGGTTCGATTTGCACAATTCCTCATACGCCCTGCTACTCATGGCGGACCAGACACCGGCGTGGCGTGAAGCGTACACCGAGATCGCTGATGGTCTCGCACGACGGTATCCGACATATTGGGGGGCGATTGACTGGCTGACTCAAATCGGCGACGACCCCAAACGAGCCAACTACCCACCAAGGGTAATGGCGGCCATTCCGGATCGGCTACAGGGTAATTACAACCGCATCGGCTGGACGGCAAACGGGATTGAACCATGGGGCCTCGCGGAAGATCCCATAGCAGCTGATGGCAATCTGTTTTTTCGAGCATGGTTCAATGTCGTCCTGTCCATCTATCGTTATGTTTCTGGCGATAACAAGTACGAACAGCCGTTTAAGGTGACCGGTTACGGCGACCAAGAGTTTGAATGGGATCAGCATCGCATCTGTGAGAGATTGGCGGAGCAATATCGAGAGCATCCTGAAGGACCACAGTGCGAAAACACCAAGATCTGGGTTGTGTGCAACAGCGCCGGCGGGTTGGGCTTGTATCTCTACGACAGAATCTTTGGCGCGGAGACGCACCGTCCCTTCCAGAACTTTCTCGAATACACCAAAGACAACTATATGAGTGTTTCGAACGACGGAAAGCTCGAATGGATAACGCAATACTACGATCCCATCGCTAATCACAATTCAACCAGAGGTCCGGCCGGTGGCGTCGGGTCAGCGTTCCTCTTGCTTCCACAAGACCGTGAACTCGCAACCTTTCTGTATGAATCCGCTTCGAACGCCTTAGGTTGGAATAATCCGAGAGTGCCCATTCAAGCGAATGCCAGCGGACTGAATATGGCTCGAGCGTTGGGTGACCATACGGCCATCGCTCGACTCAGTGCAGCAGCTGAACGCGAGTTCGACCCACGGTTCTTCGGTGAGCACGAAGAAAAATTCGGGTGGTGGTTCGGTCTCAACGAAGGATTCCCGCGCGGTCAGCGGAGCGCCTCAATGATGGTCTCTGAAATTGGGGCCAATGAAAGTTGGCCTCGAGCCTTCGACGCTCCCCACCTCGATAAGTTTGAGGCTCCAACCGTGGAGGGAATCGATTTTCCGTCGCTCGGT
Organism: uncultured Vicinamibacteraceae bacterium; assembly: GCA_964624855.1. Lineage (GTDB taxonomy): Bacteria > Acidobacteriota > Vicinamibacteria > Vicinamibacterales > UBA8438 > CAUZIB01. The sequence goes on along the minus strand of CAZUZW010000022.1, from coordinate 24,144 downwards.
GTCTCACAAGCCTGGAACGATACGGGCAACGGAACGCTATATGTAACTACCTATGCCACAACCCCTGACCGGCGAGGCGTCGACACCAGCTGGCGGGTCACAAATTTGGCGAACCCGGATGATGTCTTTGTCCTCTGCGACGGTGAACCATTCGAACGTGTAGAAGTAGAAGGCACCGACACCATCAGACTTGATACGACCATCGACAATCGTCAGTACCAGATCTTTACCGGTTACCGCGGTGAGACGTCAGCCGCTGTCAATCCTGCCCGTACTCGACCACAGCGCCGGCCGACAGCAGCCGCAACAGGATTGACTGCAACAGCCAGTCGACCAACGACTGAGGCCACCGAACGAATTCGTACGGCGACCACAGACCTGTTTCCAACTGGAGGACCTACCTGTGGAGGGTGCTGCTGACAACGTTAAACTGGAAAAGGAAACGTTGAATCCTATTCCGTGACCGTCACTGTCACATCAGCATCAACACCAAGCGCTCCATCAGACGCGAGACAGCGTAAAACGTAGGTGCCAGGCTCGTGAAACGTCACCTCAGTCACATATCGACCATCTTCCGGAATCGGCGGAGGCGACCAATGTTGAGCCCACGGTGAATTGGCGTGCACCCGGGTATCCTCCCAAGTCTTGGCCTGCTCGGGCTTAAATATCGGTGTCCCAGCCCCTCGATAAACATACCAAGACAACCGTAATCCTGTCGCACTACCGACCGTAATCTGCCGAGGCTTATCCCACCCACACGGAATATTCTGGCCAGCGCCAAGACCGGTCGCAAGATTCAACTGATGGCAACGTGACTCTGTCCGACGGGGAACATCGTCATCCGTCGCGATCGCCACTAATTCAAGTGGACTACCCACGCGCGCTGTACGCGTGGCTGGACCCTCCAACCTCAACTCTGGAGCTTTGTTCGCTCGAACCGCAGGGCTGCTAGTACCTGCGCCCAAAGCCCCTTGCTCAGAGGCTTTGATCAGTCCATCCACTTTGTAGTCGAGTGCAAGCGTCGCATACGCCGTGACCGGCTCTCCCCGAGTCATCAGTCTCCAGATCAACTCGTCGTCACCAGTGAAGCCATCAGGCACCGGCACACGAAACACAAACCGGTTACGCCGAGGTTGGAACCTGGTCGGTTGGCCTTGGTCCGCACCTGTGGCTTCAAATGTGTCGTCATTAGTCCCAGCCTCGATCACGCGGATGTAGTTCTCCGGTCCCACCGGGACAACTGGTTCTTCCTCCCAATTAGAATTCATGTAGCCAAATAGGAAATAGAGGGACCCGTCTGGGTCTTCTTCCCATCCCTCGTACGCAGGGGACACAACTTGGCCAGACCGATAGGCCGGTTGGGCCTGAGCCGGACCTGATACAAACATGACAACCAGTGCCACGATCGCCATCCATAAATATTGAGCATTGAAACACTGTTTTCGGTGATGCCAGTCGTCTGTCATTGCTTCCTCTGCCTGTAACCGAGCTCTTAAGATCGCCATATCCGACAGAACTCCATAATGTCTAATCGATGCCACTGAACTGTCCTCTCTCAAGTATATCTCCCTGACGGCCACGAAACCCATGCCGCGCGGAGCCGGCTATTCCAGAGGTTGTCAAGATGAGCTCGTGCGAAGGAAGCAAGAAACAACTAACTTCGAAACGAAAGTGTCACTAACTCCGGTCTACAATGGCAGAGTCGTCATGTCCTATTTCAGAAAAACGCTTGACTCGCTCCGTCCATATGAACCCGGTGAACAACCGGCCGCTGCCGAGTCGATCATCAAACTCAACACAAATGAGAATCCCTACCCAGCCAGTCCGCGCGCGATGGCATTGCTGCACACCATCGACGAAGAGCGTTTACGTCGGTACCCGACACCGTATGCTGATGAATTTCGGGCAGCGGCGGCTGAAATACTTGGTGTTGGTCAGGATTGGATTCTCGTCGGCAACGGCAGTGACGACATCCTTACGATGTTGATTAGAGCCGTGAGTGACACAACGCGTCCGGTCGCCTATCCCACACCAACCTACGCGCTATACCGCACGCTGGCTCAGATGCAAAATGCCCCAATCGTTGAAGTGCGGTTCGACAAGACATACACTCTTCCGGTCGACGCGCTGGCTGAGGCCGGTGCCGCACTAACTCTGGTCGCCAGTCCGAACAGCCCGTCAGGTAATCGCATGCCCAACGATGCCATCAGTACATTGGCAGACCGCCTGACTGGCCTACTCGTTGTCGACGAGGCGTACGTTGATTTCGCCACTGACAACGCCCTCGACCTAACACGGCGCCACGACAACGTCATCGTGCTCCGTACGTTGTCGAAAGGATATTCGCTCGCTGGCCTACGCCTCGGATTTGCAGTCGGTCCTCCCGACCTACTCGCAGAACTCGGGAAGGTAAAGGATAGCTACAACGTAGATGCAGTCTCGGCGCAGGTCGGTGCTGCCGCGTATCGGGACGTAGGGTACTGCCAACAGAACGTCGAACGAGTGTGCAGATCTCGGCAATACCTCACTACGGAACTTACTCGAGTCGGTTTCTACGTCTGGCCCAGTGAAGCTAACTTCGTGTTGGTCCGACCGTCCAACGGAAGGGCACGAGAACTGTACGAAGCATTAAAAACCCAAGGCATTCTTGTACGCTACTTCGATACTCCGGAACTCAACGACACACTGCGCATTACGGTCGGGACCGACGCCGAGAATGAAAAACTCGTGGCTGTCCTGACTCAACTGGTTCGTTAACCCACCGCATCATCAGAGCACTTCTGGCTCCGATTCCCAGTTAAGATAAATCTCCTCTGGCAGGAAATACATATGCACCGTATACCGACCATCTGTCGAACCGGCTTCTCCAAAATGTAGAACGTGCATGTTATCAATCGGTGGAATTGGTAAATCATTTAAAGGCATTGCCGGCCACGACACGCCCGCCTTCAGGTCTTCCTGGTTAAAGACATATTCGATGAAGATAAGCTTGCCCGATGCCTCTCCGTAAACCAGCCCCTCATTACCGGTCGCGGCGGGAAGACGGCTGACTGACGTCAGATCCGTGTAATGGCGTCCCATACCAGGACAGAAACGAGTCTCGGGATGATGGTCACATGCGAACACCTCGAACTCGTCTGGCAGACTCGTGACCGACGGCAATTGACCAGTCTGCAACATCGGAGACGCCTCACCCTCCTGTGGCCTGAAGTGCAAAAGCAGCAGATATTGATTGAACTCTTCGGTTTCGCCTTCAACTAGGTCAACGGTGAAGGAATGAGCGGCAGGAAAATCAACCTCACGCATGGTCAACCCATGAAAACTCCTAGCCGCAACAAGGTCGCCTTGGCGAATCAAATATCCTGCCGAAACGATGGAATCATTCTCCACCCCATAAAGCACGCCCTGTGTTCGTATTCCCTTTGGATTCTTGGCCCATACGAGAGGGCCATCATAGCCGTTATAGTGGTCTCCGTCGTCTATGCGATACGCGGGTTTGTCGCTCGCGGCATAGAACATACCTCGACCTGCCAATTCTCCAACAGGACGATAATCCGGTGGAAGCGCCGTCACTTGCGGCAGCGACTGTCGTGAGGTCACATGCTCTCCAACAGCTTCTTGGACTCCAGTAACCGGTTCACTCACGTCATCTGACGCCGTACATCCAACGAAAGTACCGGCTATAACACAGCACCATAAAAACATTCGCACTTGATTTGTCTTCAACATACTCACAATCCACCTCCCTCAATCAAATCCGATACCACAGGGGTACTGACAGTCTAGCCGTCTAGCCTCTTAGGTCATAACACAACAAGCGCGGCTCCGCCCCCGTTGTCAAATCACGGGTATTCTGCTTGACATAAAGAAGACCATGACTTAGAACCGGCAGCGTCCACGATTCACGCGCAGCAAAAAGCCATGTTCTTGCGACCTCTACGTAGCCTTTGTCAGTCAGGTCCAGCCAGAGTAGGTGTCCGAATTCACCAAGACACAGGAACAGCCCGTCGGCCGCGAGCAAAGATCCGCGCGCGGTGCCTAGAATCGATTCCCGTGTCTGTCCATTCTGACTCACGGTTTCGGTCCAAGTCGGCACTTCTCGCCACACGATACGTCCAGTTTCAACATCTACACAAGCCAACGAAGCGTCCCCCTGATTTCGCCCATCGAATCCGAATAACATTCCATCACGATAAATCGGCGTATTGAAATGTAAGGCGAACTCCTGCGTGGACCAGACAACCTGGTGACTGAAGTCTGGCTGCACCTGAACTAGCGTGCCCCCCGTTCGATAGCTTGCAGAAATAAAGATCTTGTCTCCAAATACGACTGGACAGGCGGCGTTAACCGATTCGTAGGTTCGACTTCGATGAGACACTGAAAAATCAACGTTGCCGGTAACTGGGTCGATCGACAACAGTCCTCCCTCAGGAGGATTTGATTCTCCACCGGCAAACACAAACACTCGACGTTGCCCGTGAATCGTTGCGGGAACGGGTGACGCATAACTCGGCCCCCAATTACCAGCCCGCCATCGCTCCCGTCCGGTGGTTCTATCGAAACCAACAACACAGGCCTGCTCGGCTCCGCCGACGTTTACGATCACCACATCTCTCTCAACCAACGGACTTGACGATACCCCGAAAAAATCCTGTGTCGCGCCATACTCCATTCGAAAATCTCGTCGCCACAACACCTCTCCGGTCTCCAGATCAAGGGCATGAAATTTACCTTCCGCACCAATCGAAAACACGTGATTACCATCAACAACTGGGCTCGACCGTGGCCCGTTGTTGTAGCCATAACGATCCTCGTATGCGGTCGGATAACGAAATCGCCATTGATCCGCTCCCGTCTCAGCATGTAAACACTCGACAATCTCTTCGTCGCCGACACGGTGGACAAAAACCAATTTCTTCCCAGCGATTGCTGGCGAGGCATATCCTGAACCCGATTGAAACTCCCACACGAGTGGAGGGGGGAACATCCGGCGAAGCGGGGTCTCGGTTGAAACAGCGTTATGTGAGGGGCCGAGAAATGGAGTCCAGTCGTGGGTGACAGCGCTAGGCGCCAATGGCGTGGGCGAGCGGTGAACAACCGTCTGTGCTATCGACGGCTGCGCCCACAGCGCTTGCGCCAGCAATCCCTGCATCATGGCTCGCCGAGTCAACAGGGGCATCCGAAAAACTCCTAGTCTCTACCGCCGCCGTTTTAAGACGCGGAAACAAGAACTCATATATAGATCAACCAACGTTCCAGTCTTACTACGGTTGAAATTCCTTATCCATCACAAACACTTTCAGCGTCTCGACCTTGACGCCATCAGCAGCCATGGCCTCGGCACTCGCCGGCGCTTCCAAAACCTCAAAGAACGCTCCCAAGTCCTGCGGTTCAAAGCAGACAGCCACTTCATTTCCATCGTTGATTGCAATACCAATCGGCGCGGTAACAGTCTGAGTCCTAAACAACTCACCGTGCGTCCTGAAGGCTGATTCCCACTTCGCTGAATCTTCAACCTGACAAGTGACTACAACTTTTGCCATCGTTCCTCTCCGTCTCCCTGTTAGGGCTCACCTCTCAACTAGAGTAAGCCGACAATGGAATTATAGATGCATTAACAAACCACGACAGATCGTACCGCGGCTATATCATTCTGATATTCTCTACATGGGCGCTCATAGAGAGCACCGTGGTTTGCCTTCGACTATATAGCTTTAAAACACTGTCGGAATCGGCATTCAATAGTAAGATTCGAGTGACCCAATCCGTGACGGTACAAAATAAACCGCTAAGGAGGACACCGTGAGAACTTCTCCATCTCTAATGACGATTCTGATGTGTTCGGCCGTGTTAGTGCTATCGGTCAATGTATCAGCGCAAACGCCCGTTCCCGAAGAACCCACGTTTGCTACAGACGTCGCACCCATTTTGTACCGCTCATGTGTCAATTGTCATCGGCCTGATGAAATCGCTCCAATGTCGTTGATCAACTACCAAGAAGTTCGTCCCTGGGCACGGTCGATCAAAAACAAAGTAGAGTCACGTGCCATGCCGCCGTGGCATCTTGACCGTCGCATCGGGATCCAAGACTTCAAGAACGACCCTTCGCTCACCGAGCAGGAAATTGCGACGATTATCCGCTGGGTCGATAACGGGGCACCGCAGGGCAATCCGGCAGATACCCCGACACCGCCTGAATTCGCACCGGCCGACTCATGGCAAATTGGTGACCCGGATGTCGTCGTGCGTTTCCCGGACTACACGGTTCCGGCCGCCGGCCCGGACCTGTTCGGAAACTTATTTGCCGATATTGACCTGGACGAAGACCGCTACATCACATCAATACAAACACGAGCCCTCGGAGACCGGTCGCGTCAAGTGGTGCACCACGCCCTATCGTATGCCGTTGAACAAAATGAGCAAGGTGAATCAATGGGTGGCGGAATCTTTCTTGTTGAATACGCATCGGGCAAGCAGGCGGAAATCTACCCGCCCGATTCCGGACTCCTACTCCCCGCCGGAAGCGATGCTCGTTTGAGCTATCACATGCATTCCATTGGTGAGGAAGTTGACGCACAGGTCGAAATCGGAATTAATTTCCTCCCGAAAGATACGGTGCCAAAGCATATTCGCTATTCAAAACAACTTGGCGGTTCACAAGGACAGGTCATCGGAGTACTTGACATTCCGTCCGGTGAGATTTCACGTTCAGATGGCTACACCCGCTTCAATAAAGCCGCCAAAATCACGATGTTTCAACCCCACATGCACATGCTTGGTAAATATCAATGTATTGAATTCATCTATCCGACACAACCGGTCAAAGCAGAGGTCATAAACTGTGCCGGATTCGATTACAACTGGCACATGAACTACAACTACGCTGACCACACATCACCACTCATTCCGGCCGGGACTATCCTCCACGTAACGAGCTGGCATGACAATTCTGAAGCCAACCGCGCCAACCTCGATCCGAACAATTGGGTCGGTAGCGGCCAACGAACGATCGACGAAATGGGATTTGCGTGGATTGGTTGGCACGACATGACTGATGAAGAGTACGAGGCGGAGGTCGCCGCGCGTGAAGCGGCACGCAAGAAAACAAATAACTGAAATCGTTGCATTAGTTCAGGACGACCTTGTGGTGAAACGAAAAAGCTCTGTCACTTTAATTTGCATTGTATTCTTTACCGTTCTGAGTGCGGGAGAAGCACTGGGACAGGCTGATCCGCAAAACTATCTCTTCAATACCGGACAATCAGTACAGCCCTACTTCGAAGGATGGAGCCACAACTCCGACGGCAGCTTCGAAATGCACTTCGGCTATCTCAATCGAAACTACGTTGATCCCATTCATGTTCCGATTGGCTCAAACAATCGCTTTAATTCTGGGCCAACCGACCAGGGACAGCCAACGTTCTTCTATCCTCGCGTCAACCGCCGAGTATTTAGTGTCACTGTCCCAGACAATTTTGGTGAACAGGAAGTTGTGTGGAGCATCACGGTTGACGACGAGACCAACCATGCCGTTGGCTGGCTCCAAGCCGAGTGGGAGATTAACGCAACCCCCCGAGTCGGACTCTATACCGAAGAAACGGCAGAACAACCTAACCGAGCTCCAGAGTTGACCGTCCGCAACGTCGATACCGTCACGCTGCCTGCCACGCTAAGTGTGACCGCCTTGATCTCAGATGACGGACTTCCAAAACCCAAGCAACGCAACAGCGGCGCTAGGGTCATACTGCCAACCTTTGAACCTGAAGGTCCGATATTGCCGACCAATGTCCCCCAAATTCAATCATCCAACCGACTTCGCCCCACCCGAATGACGGTTGGGAACGTCTCCGTCACCTGGACACAGTGGCGCGGCGCGCCCAGTAAACTCGAAGAGTCCTTAGACGAAGGTCAACCAGACCACGCCACAATTGCCGTTACTTTTGAGACGCCTGGTGATTATCTCTTTCGTATTCAAGCGTCAGACGGACTCGAAACCATAACGAAAGACCTTGCAATCACAGTTCAGTAGATAAATCTCTGCGCGGGTAGAACCATCATTCCACGATAGCGTCGTTCGCTCTGGCACCCGCAAGGATACCCTCCATCCCGACGTTCCCTTCGTGACACGCATATTCAAACACGTCCTCATCGACGAGCTTCATCGGAACAGCTACCGTCCACGGTTGTGCGTAAGATGACACATCGTCGACTGTAGCCCGGTAGTCGATGGTGTCATCATCAATTCGTGTGAAGTGTTCGGTCAACGTCAAGTCTCTACTCGTACCTCTGAACTCCTGCTCGTCCCTAAAATGGGTAGTCTCCACGACAAGAGTATCGCCTTCCCACCGTCCCAAAGAATGTCCCATCCACTGCCGGATCTCTGACGAAATCGCCGAACGCCCATCGAGCGGTATAACCCGAGTCTCATGAATCATCTCGACAAGGATGACAACATAACCCGGTGCCTGGACGATCATGAAGTTATTGTTATACGAACCAGGCAACCGCGGCACACCACGGGTCAGACATCGTTCCCATAGGTTACGGTCACTCCACGAGTGATTACGTTCCCGGGCCACTCGACGCGCAGCAATCCGAGTTTCGCCTCCAGAAGTCAGACTCGGCAAGCGTCCATCCTTAGGGTCCACAATCAGTGACGTACGTGTATTCAATTGAGTTAAATATTTTGTAGCCCGATCGGACCAGAATTCGTTATAGGCTCTGCCAACATCAGCTTCAATCGCACCATCTCGGCGATCTCGGTTTACTCGACGAAGCGTCTGCTCAGCAAACGCCACCGCTTCCTCCTCGGTATAAAACTCCTTATCCGACAACTCAGTAGGACGCTCCAACGGCGTTCCCGTGATGTTATTCCACGTCCCTTGTAAATTCGGGTCACCCCACGGTGTCATCAACCTTGAACGGTTCTGTGCAGCAACTGACACACTCGACATGACCATCAGCCCGACTCCAAGAACGACAATAGGTAGCGACTTTACGCGATCAACTCTCATAGGGCACCTCCGTCGTGAGTAGACAAACGAATTTAGCGCCGCTCTGCAGCGACCTGTTCTAAATACACGCGTTCAAGACGTTCTACTTCGGCAAGAAATCCAGCGGGATCAACAAAAGTGTCAGGGTCGTATGGCTGCCCCGCTTTATATTTCTCGTGTAATCCATATTGTGACCCATGCGAGGCAACCCAAACGTCCACCGGAAGCAGCTTCTGTCTTCGAAATGTCTCAGCAAAGTCTTCCGCCACGCCGGGGTAGGTCGGATCAACTACAAGCCGTTTACCTTCATTAATCGTGCCCATGTTGGCAATAACAACGGCATAATCACGGCCTGCTTCCCGGACTGTCATCGTGTAACTGGAACTCCCGACGGTATGCCCAGGGGTCTCAAGAACCGTTAGACGGGTTTCACCCACCGCAATCACCTCGGTGTCCGTGAGAATCCGGTCAACGTTTACTGGCGCGAACGATTCTCTGCCACCAAAGTGTGGGTCGCTAAAACCTCCGTCTTCCAACACAGGCGCATCACCAGCAGTTGCCCACATCTCAGCGTCAGCAATCTCCTTGATATCAGCTAAGGCAGCCGTGTGGTCCCAGTGTGCCTGCGTTGTCAATAGGATCCTCACGTCTTCTAAGCGGAATCCAAGCGATTCAATATTTTCCCGGATTAACGACGTAGAATCTTCCAATCCTGTATTAATGAGAATGTGTCCGTCTGCCGATGTAATCAAGAAACTCGCCAAATCGTAGGTCCCAACCGCATACAGGTTGCCGATAACACGGTGCCCAGGAAAGGGTGTCGTCCAGCCGTCAGGTTGAGCCGTCGCGGGTGAGATAACGAGAACAGCACAGCACAACACCATGATAGATCGCATAATCGTTTTCATTGAAAATCGCTTTCCCTATTGACTGAACCGTAATACCAGAGCTCTGATTAGCCTTGACCCTAACGATTATGCCTCTCCAGACCTCGATCGTCTAGGCAGTTCATCTCGACTGGGAACTGACGCCATCTGGGTCTTCTGTATCATCACAGTTGAATCTCTTCACAGTCAGGATGGTTAGTCCTTTACTTGACTCAAGTGTTCTATCAGGCAAGTATCGAATGTGCCACATACTTCTCTTCTTGCTGTAGACCTTGCACTTCTGCTTCCACCGCTTCTGACCCGTTCGGTAACAAAACTTAATCGACGACTAAAGCCGCCGCCCGAAGGATTTCTTTTCGATTTAGACCATCTCCCACATCTAACACTTGCGCAACAATTTGTCCGCGAAACTGACTTGGAAGCACTAAATTCCATCATCGAACAACGAATCCAGCGCCATTTACCACTGCACCTTCAAACAACCCACTTGTCGTCCCCGCGTACTGCATGCACACTGGGCGTAACTCTGAGTCCAGAACTCATGACATTCCATCGCCAATTGATGACTGACTTACTCCCGTTCGTCGTAACAACAAATGTTCACAACGCGGTTTGGGCAAATCCCGATACTCCCCGACCAGCCGACATCGCATGGGTTTCAAAATTTCGACAAAATTTCGCATTCGAACGATTTGAACCACATGTCACACTCGGAATAGGCACAATCGAAGCGTTTGTAGAACCAGACCACTTCGTTGCTACCACTGTAGCTCTGTGCCACCTCGGTCGATTCTGCACTTGCCGACGCGTCTTGAAAACGTGGGAATTAAAAGGCTGAAGGAGACGATTTCCCATTCTGACAGAAGCAACCAGAACGAAAGGAATCGAATACCCCGCCCTTGTAAAACCAACATAAAGTAAGGATCAGGCATTGAACTCGCACGAAGGCAAGACCCACTTTTGCCTGACCTTTTGACAGGCTGTGCCGGCGACCAGAGTATGATCGTAGCTAACTAAATACGTCGACCATCTTGTGTTTCGCTAGGCCCGTTTTCATGCGTGGCGTGAGACCTTGGTGAGTAACATCTGAACGAAATGTCTATCGCTCTCATCTTCCTTGCCGTAATTGGACTCATGATTTCAACTTATTTCACTTCGGTTGCTTACCGTTGGGTGCAACCTGATGTTCGCTGGATTCCATCTTTTTGTCGCATGGACGAACGAACGTGTGCATCAATTGTCTTTACACCCCAAGCGCGCGTGTTTACTCTCCCGAATTCAGTGCTTGGCCAACTGTTCTACGTCCTCCTCATCGCAGGAACGTTGTTGAACTGGATTACTGGGACGGAAGTCATTGTTGCTCTCTATGTAGCGGCCAGTGCCATGACAGTAATTCTAGGCATGTATCTCAGTTATGCACTCTTGTTTATTAACAGGGTCGCGTGTCCGTTATGTTTTACGTCTCACGGAATAAACTTAGTGATTTTCTTAATATTGATGTTCGGACTCAAGTGACTCACGCCCCCGAAGATAGGCACTGATGGTATAGTGATCAGACGATTTTTTATGAAGAGAGGAACAGCAAGTTGATGAGAAGACGACGGCTTCATAATGTACTAGGTATAGCAGTGGCTGGGCTTTTGATTGTAGCTACATCTATGGTTACTGCTGAATCCGCTGAGGAATTAACACAAGGCACCGTTACTTCAGCAGGTGTCTTTACCGATGAGCAGGCGGAACGAGGCGAAGAGACATACATGCAGGAGTGTGCGGCATGCCACCTCGATGATTTACTGGGTGACGGGATTGCGCCACCGCTTCTGGGTGTTCCCTTCTCATTCCGGTGGAGTGAACTGTCCATAGGTGACATGTACGCTGCCATTCGAACCACGATGCCTCAGGGAGCACCAGCCAGTTTGAGCTCCCAAGGATACGTCGACATTATCGCGTATCTGCTACAGGCTAACGAATACCCGACTGGTGATTCTGAACTCCCGCCCGAAGAAGCTGCGCTTCAACAGATTGTCGTCGACGACAAACCGTAGCCGTCCTTCAGATGCCCGCTGGTTCCGTCGGGGGAATTTTACTGGCAGTTTTGGCTGCCTCCGCCCCCACGGGATCACTCGGCGGGAACGAAATGCCTCTGCGATGCAGCTTAAGCGTGTAAACGCTGAATGGAGAGAGTAAGTGTGACACATACACACTACCAACCACCGCAGCCATTAGCGGAAGCATAATTCGATAATCATTCGTCATTTCAAACAAAATCAAGATCGACGTTGTCGGCGCCTTGGCAGTTGCCGCAAAGAAAGCCGCCATACCTACCATCGCATAAGCACCCGACGCCGCTGTCCACTCGGGGAACATCGCGTGTATTAATGAACCGAAAGCCCCGCCGAGCATGGCACCCATGTACAAGCTCGGAGCAAACACGCCTCCCGACCCGCCTGAGCCAAGAGTCGCACAGTTAGCCAATAGTTCGGCTACAAACAAGGCGAGAAGAAGTTCCCATGGGAAACGAACCCACAACGCCGACTCGACGGCAGGAAGACCAGATCCGTAGACCTCTGGAAAATAACGTAGAACCACTCCGACGATCAGACCGCCGACCGCTGGCTTGAGGTAATCGGGAAACTTCCAAGCGCCAAACAGGTCTTCAGAGCGATACAGCAACTTTACATATCCTATAGCTGCAATCCCAATGAGAACGCCCATCAAAAAATACAGCGGCAGTTCGGCAGGACTCACCAAGTCATAAACAGGCGACATGAAGGCCGGAAAATTCCCAAGAAAATACCGAGCGATCATGCAAGAACTCAGCGAAGTGAGTAACACCAATAAAAAATCGGTGTGAACACGCCCCATCAATACTTCCATCGAAAACATGGCTGCTGCGATCGGCGCGTTGAAAGTAGCAGCAATACCACCAGCCGCACCGCACGTCACAAGGGTTCGCACATTATTAGTCGTCAGATGGGTCCACTGACCTACAGTCGAACCGATTGCTGCACCAATCTGAACCATCGGCCCTTCTCGCCCTGCAACGCCTCCGCAGCCACTGGTTACCGACGCAGCAATTACTTTGACTGTGACAACACGTTTACGAATATGCCCGCCGTGAGACGCTAGCGACGTCATCACCTCTGGAACCCCGTGTCCCTTAGCTTCTCGGGCAAACCGATACACAATCGGGCCAACTAAAAGACCACCTAGGGTCGGTAACAACACCAGCTGTGCCGGACCAAACGCGGACAATAAAGACGAGACTGGTCCTCGAGCAAAGTCGGCTACAAACTCCAGCACATAAATGAACCCGACGGAACCAAGTCCCGTCAAAATACCGACTAGCACCGCCAAAATAATTAGATAGTTTTTTTCAGGAAGAAAAGACGCCCGCAGCCAAACCTTGGCCCATTTCCAAACGGACAACCTGGTTCTCAATAGGGAACCGACCGCCTGGAACAACCGAGTTAATTGAGTAAGGAACTTGCTTTCCTGATTCATGACTCAGAAGGGATGACAGTTTCCTAATGCTGTCTCCGACAACAACTAGACCACCTCCGGATTACTCAGGGCTTCCGTCAAGCTCGACATCATTTTCATCACTCACATTAGGGGATACGGCAACGAGCTTGGCTCGGCTCTCCCTAACTAGTGAGATCACGAGTGGTTCATCAGAAGCACTGGCAGTTTCTATTCTGGGGCGATCATCTTCGTCGCCAAGCAACCGGCCATCGATGGATCGAAGGCGATCTAACTGTTCGATGCCAACACGTTCCGCGGGTCCTCCCGGCGCCACAGCAACAACCTGCCAACCGCTACTGGGGTCTTCGCCACCACTCTCTGTTCCACCCATCCATTGCACAGCTAGGCCGAACTTGGGAAGTCGGACTGGCTCCGATACCGAAGGCTCACAGTTACTAGCAGGCATAATTGTGCCACCCGTAACACGGCGGCTACCACGTAGAACGCGATAGCGGACAAGTGAGCCCGGCACTTGAGCGTCGTATAAACTCGAAAACTGTTCTGCGGATTCCAGTGAAGTATTACCCCACTCAAGCAAGATATCACCAGCCCTCAAGGATGGCTCTTGGGCAAATGACTCAAGCCGAACATACTCAACCAATACACCAGTCTCCATCTCAAGTTTCTGTTTGACCAGGTCGTCAAGATTGGCCACCTCAATGCTTCGACAAAGTGTCTCGACCTGAAGCAGATCGACTAAACCAAGCATCGCCCGAGCAGAAACAACCCGTAGACCTTCCTGCGACGTATAGGCCACACCCACCATCGCACCATCAAGATCCACGATCGCGGCCACCGACAAGGTTGCCGGCAGATCCATCGCGATGACCAAGTCCCCGGCAACTTGATCAGCATTAGCCAACTCGCCTACGAAGTAGCCCGGTGTAACGGTTGGTTCACCGCTGGTGTCAAGTGTTACAGCAGCAATATAAGACCCAGAGAGTAAACCACCGGAATCAGTCAACGTGAATCCGCCGCCACCTCCACTGTTAGTTTCAAATAACGCTAAGCCCAACTCGTCATCCCAGGCCTGAAGACCGTATGGAAGGGGCTCTTCCACCGTACTCTCGATTAGATCAACAACCTGAGCACTTCCTTCACCATCAATCTCATTAGCGGCAACAGACACAGCTTCCGGGTCCTTGGTGTTCGAATCTTCACTTGTTAAACGGGAGCGATTCACTTCCTCGAGAACGGCTTCCGCCGCTCTCGAGCTAGTCAAGGCCAAGTTCGAACCGATCAAGATAGCGGGTGTCGCAGTGGGGCCAACAGTAACGAAATTGTTACCTAGGCCGCCGCCTAATTGATTCCAATAATCTGAAAAGTAGGTAAGAGGAGTCTTCTCTAGATCAGCTCTGACAATCGGGCGTGGCGGTGTCACCGGCACTAGAGTGTCTACTCCATTGCCGGATTCGCCTCCACCTTTGTTGCGTTCAAGTGCCCCTTGGACAAGGACACCCGCCACTATGATTAAAAGAACGCTCGGGAACAACAGCTGTCGCTCGTGGAGGGCGCGAACAACTGGTAGTCGCAGCAGAAAACCCACAGACGCCAATAGCATACCGGACGCTAGAGGTGAACGCCCAACCTAATTATCAAAATAAACTAAATCCTAGATGAGGAACTTACTGATTGGCCTGCTTATGTAACACAGTGATCAGGTCCGCGTAGCCATCAACTGATTTTCTGGTCATCTCACGCGCAGCTAGACCAGTCATATTAGCAACAGCAAAACTTAGGCCCTTCAAATTGTACTCAGGAGACACTCCAGGAATCGACCGAGGATAACCTGACGTGCGAAATACGGCACCTTCCGAATCAGCAATCGATACGAATTGCCCACGCGGAATGCCCCAATCAAGTTCCACACGCACAACACCCTCCAAGGAACCTGGCAACCAGTTAACGCCAGCCTCATGACCGGCCGCCACAATAATGCTACCGGCCCTCGCTGTCTCGCTAACCACTTCCCTCATCACTTCGGCATGTTTGGGTTCACTCACTCCGAGACTGAGGTTAATCAAGTCAGCGCCATGCAGCACCGACCATTGAATTGCCCCCACAAGAGATGCTACTGACGCAGTCAGTGAACGTTCGAATACGCGGACAGCCAGTAATTCCGCCGATGGCTCAAAGTCCTGAATGGCAGCCGCAACTGCTGTACCATGACCGAGTCGATCATTCCAATCAGGCGTCTCACTTCCCGTCGAATTGATGCAAATACCATTGAGAACGCTTCGAATGTGAGGATGACTCCTGTGGATACCACTGTCAACCACAGCGACGCAGACGGCACTCATGCCACAATCACCCGCCCAGACTCTCGTCAGTCTTCAAGTTCGATTTAGACGAACCAAAGAGCCGCGAGAATTCCGTACCCGGAACCAACAACCGCTTCGCCGGTCCACTCTCAACAATATGAGCATCCTGAAGCACTAAAACACGGTCAGCACGATGAGCTAGCTCGAGTCGATGTGAAATAACGATCGTGGTGCGGTCGCCCATGATTCCCGCATAGCCATCAAGAACCTGTCGTTCAGTCGCTGGATCAAGAGACGCCGTAGGTTCATCAAGAACAAGAACGGACGGCTCTGTCAACAACGCTCGTGCAATTGCCAAACGCTGACGTTCGCCAACCGACAGAGCAGCGCCTCTCTCTCCAATGACCGTGTCATAGCCCTGTGGCAGACTACTGATAAAATCATGAATGCCGGCCGCGGCCACGGCGGCTTCAACATTAGACATCGATGCAGCCGGACAACCATAAGTAATATTTTCTCGCACACTCGTATGAAACAACGAAGGCTCTTGATCAACAAAAGCCACACTTTGCCTAAGCCCAGTCAAGGTAACTCCACGAAGATCGCGGCCATCAAGTAACACGCTACCGTCATCAGGATCAAACAACCGCAACAGGAGATAAGCGATGGTACTCTTACCGGTGCCGCTTTCCCCCACGATAGCAACAGTCTCGCCTGGTTCAATGTCGAACGATACGTCTTCCAAAGTTGGAACCCGGCGATCAAAAGAAAAACGAACATTCTTGAACTCAACACTGCCCAGAACATTGGTCAACTTAAACGCGCCAGGTATTTCATTAACTTCTGGCTCGGCATCGCTAATTTCGTGAACACGATCTAAAGACACCTTAGCCGTAGCCAGGTTCGTATAGAGCCCCATCAGCGCTTGGACCGGCGCAAGTAAGCGCATCTGATATGCCATAAACGCTACCAGGTTACCCATTGTCAACGTTTCAGCGATTACACGCTGTCCGCCGTAAACAAACACCAGCGCAGTGCTGCCTGCCAAAATCAAACCTGGCAACCCACCCGATAAATAGGTCACTCGCTGCATTGCCATCAAGGCGTCAATAAAGCGATTATTCCTACCTTGAAAGCGTTCTGTCTCTCGCGCCTGTGCATTAGACGTCACAACCACCATGGTGGCCTGTAACGTCTCAATTAAAAAACTGCCTATATCAGCGCTTCGATCCCTGAGAGTTGCTACTCGTGACTCCAACCGTCGGCGATAGTGCACAAGTGCCCATAGACTGATCGGCACTAATGCGATTCCCACCAAAAACAGTCGAAGGTCTAGCCAAGCCATGACCACAACCGCACCAATAAGAAACAGGACATTCCCAACCCACGCAAGTGCCGCTTCAGCAGCTACTCTCTGAATCTCGCCAATATCGTTATTCAACCGAGAGACGACATCACCTAGTCGTGTCCGCGCGTAGAACCTAGGAGAGAGTTTCTGAAGATGCCGATAGAGCGCCAACCTCATATCAAACAAGATCTCTGCCGATACCCGGGTATAGCGAAGACCGCTTACCACGTTCAACACAAACCCAATCAGCGTGAAAACCATAAGTAACATCACCACACGAAGTAATGCACTTGAATCCCGACCGATCAGTGCCTCGTCAACCAAATCCCTCGCAAGTAACGGGAGATACAACGAGACACACGTGCTCACTAGACTTAGAACTACTACCAGAAGCAAACGTCGCCAATAGGGAATGACGTAGGTGAGGGCCCGACGGAAGGCTGGATCGAGCACAGGACTTTTTGAAAGTAACTAAGGAACCACAAGCATGCCGGTTGTCTGGTCTCCATCCAACGTAATCGTACGTAGATATTCCAGTGTCTCAGCATTGTAGAGATCAATAGTCTCGCCTGCTTGTGAAATGTATAGAAGACGGCCGTTGGTACTGACATGGAGATCCATCCGAGGTCTCCCTTGAAATACTTTGCGCGTCTCCACGCGACGACGCTCAAGGTCAAAAACCCAAAATTCGTAGTGCCCAATTTCGCTCGCTACGCCGTAGGCCTTCTGACGTCCAGGCGCTAAGGCAAAGGATAATCCGCTTACTGCCGGTCCCAAGGTGTACATATCAACACCCTGGTTCAGCAAGTCGATTCTCGCGATTCCCATTAACTCTCGATCTTGGGTCTCGTCCTCGACTCGAACGATACCTGTGAAAAATCCAGGCTCTTCGTTAATTACATCGGGCGTAAAGTTTAGGTTCAGTCGCCCTAAACCGGATTCGATTGGCTCAGACGTCATCCACCGATTCACTTCAGTATAGTTCTCGGTTTCAAATACCGTTACATTTTCGCCAAAGTGATACAAAAATCTTCCATCTGGAGAGAAAAGCATTCTCAGTCTGAAGCCGTAACGCACCCCATCGGGCCACGGCAACTCTCGCACCACTTCATTCTGTTCGATGTCGTACAGCAACAGTTCTCTGTCTTCTATCTCAAATCGATCGATCAGCTTGACCGCAGTATCTACCACCAGCACCACGTGACGACCGTTCGGGTGCACCGTGAATCCTCGAATCCTTGCCTTTCGGTTTCCCTCACTTAACGTGAAGGCGTGAAGAGTTTCTCGACGAGCCACATCGATCACCTCAAACCATTCAAGGGTTGAATCATTCATATAGAAACGTGACCGATCCAGCGAAAGCGTCAGATTTCTCGGCACGCCGCTGCTAACGTGAATCCTATCGATGACCTGTTCTGTTGCCTCATCAACGACCGTAATCTGCTGAGGGTAAGACCCAAGATACAAGGTCCCCGTTCCACCTGACAGACGTCCGTCCGACTGCGCCCAAGCGATCGATTCGACGGCACTTAGCAAGAACAACACCAGTACTGCACGCTTAACGAGAGTCATGTCTTTCACTCTATACACTGGAAGTCACTTACGGAAACACGAGGTCAATCTTTCGCCAATCTTTCTGTGCAGCTGCACATCGACTTGTCCAATCGGGCGCATGGTTCATCTGATCTGGCACGTGTGCTGGCCAAAAACAACCGAGATGGCAGTCAAATAGATCACGCTCAACAGGTTGGCACAAACCGGCCGTCCCGCCGTTCCGATCAGTCTCCCACCCTGGCGAAAAGACGAAGGTGCAACCCAGCGGAATATGGGGCCCCTCCTGTTGCGGTGGACCTGCGGGCTGGTCTTGTAGCGCAACAACCTCTCCGTCCCTTCGGGTTGCCTCTGCCACTTCGACCAGATGCTCAATACGCTTCGCCTTGTCGTTTACAGCCTTTAGATGTCTCATCACCACCCCTAGTTCTTATCAGGGCCTCCATCAAACTGGCGAAAATACGCAGGGTTCCGCTCCGCTATCTCGCCATAAACTTTTAGACACGTATCCGTCCACGACCGAATCCAATCACAATAATGCAAATTGGCCGCAGTCGTTGCGCCATACCGGACCTGAGCTTCGTGGTAACACCCTCCCGCGCATAGAGGCCTCGCCCAACAACTGTGGCAATCAGTCTTATGATCAATATGGTGCTTTTCTAGGAAGTCGCGGCGGGTCTCATGATCGATCCCATCTCTGACCGTACCCATCTTGTGTGTGTCTGACCCTGCAAATCGATGACAGAGAGCCACATCACCATCAGTCGCCACCCCTAGTAGTCCAATTCCTGCACCACAAGGATATGCCTTACTCGCGCCCTTATGGATCTCCTCAAGAGTGTCCCGTACGTTAGTGAACCCATGATGACGGTTGTCGAGTGCCGCCGCCAAAAAATCATTAGCAAGTTCTCGAAACTGAGCCAACATTTGGTCGAAACCTGACTCTCCAAGAGCATGCGTCAGTCCCGGTGACGTCGTGACAGGAGCAAATCCGACTTCCCAAAAACCCACCTCGCTAGTGAGGTGGCGATAAATCTTCACAACGTCAAGCACTTCTGAGGTTAGCGTGACGCGTGCACCGATCGGGCGACTCCGATGACGCGCCAACAGAGCCTTAATCTTGGGCAGCACCACGTCATAACTCCCACGTCCGTCATGAAAGACACGGAAGCGGTCTTGCATATCCTTTGGGCCGTCAATCGAAACCGTCACGCCAATATCGTTCTCAGCCAAGAACTCAATAATCTCCGGCCTCAATAGGGTCGCATTCGTCGTCAAACTGAACTCAACCCGCTTGCCCAACGTCGCCGCCTGTTCTCGAGCGTACGGGATAGCGTCTTGTAACACCGGAAAATTCAAGAGCGTCTCACCTCCAAAGAACGTCAATCTAGCCACATCACTAGATCCAGACGCCTTAAGCATGAAATCGACACTCTCCCGAGCCGTCTCGACATTCATGAATTTGGGTTTCGTTCCACTCGCGGTATCCACGAGCTTATCCTCGCCATACTCGTAGCAGTACTCACAACTCAGGTTGCACTGGTTAGTAACATTGACGACAAGAGTCGACAAAGGAACTTCCATTAAAGGAATAATCTGTTGATCGAGAGATTTCTCTTGAGATACGGGATTCACGCGCCCTATTGCCTGAGCACCAACTAACTCTTCAACAGCCGCACGAATGGCACTCACCTCAAACCTGTCACTGAGCTGATCAACCAATGCGGCATGATCACACGGGGAACCATCGAGAGCATCCATGACCGCCAGAGACGGACCGTCAAGATCAAAGATTGCCGCACTCGGAACAAGATAGAGATATGACCGTCCAGCTGCCTCAAATCTATGGTTATCTCGAGAGGCCAATTGCGTCATGGTTGATCTCCTGCCCAAGCATCCCTACGATTGTAAATAGGTACCGTTACCAGTAAATGGGCCCTCGCGCGCAAGGAGCTTACTGTCTCATTTTCACTGTCTTGATCGCGATATGTTGCAACAACCCACACATCACCAACATTGTTATTGTTATTCAGTCGCTCAGAATTTGGTCCGTCGATCGCTGGCGTGAAAAATCCTTCAGAATCAAGCACGCCGACAAACTCAGTATCATCATCGCCAACGAATGTCGCGTATTCCTCAAGGGTCCATTCGACGTCAACCATCCCAAGGTCAAGGTCGTCAGCAGTGCCAAAAATTCCATCGGCTCCAGGGTGATAACCGCGAGCTTCAAACTGTTCATAGCGCTTCGGGAACACCACCCCACCGATGCGGGCCATGCCAGTTGCCGGAGTGACCTCTATACGGTCAACCTGGTCATAGACCGTCACCGCATTAGATAAAAATACCTCTCCCAGAAACAAATCGCGCGTGCCGACTTCAGCCTCAGCCATAACTTCCGCACGAACTACTGCCCGTGTGACCGAGGTCTCAACAACTTCCGCGACGTTAACGCCAGGCCCAAAATCAAAATCTCCGACTATCGACTCATCAGGTAGGTTGACTCCGTAAAGTGTCAACAACACCTCACTCGACGACTGTTTGATCGCCGCCGGATAAATACCAGTTACTATTGGGCTCGACCCGACACGTGTTAGCGTAATATCTAGGCCACGTTCGTCATGATCACCCGTAAACCATCGACCGGACATTTGCTGTTGGTTTCGATCCACGAACATTACTTCTCGAAGCACATCACCGTCTTCAGTCTCTGACCGCCCTCGCCACTGAAAGCCCGTGTAAACCAGCGACCGTCCAGAGCGCGTCACCGTCTGTCCAGTCCGAGCATACACGTAAGAAATTTGCGCCTGATATTCGTCCGCAGCGTCTTGAACTGCCGCGAGCGTGACGGTGCCAAACACTGGTCCCTTCCCACGTTCAGAACCGGTCAACGCCCACGTTCCAGACAGACGAGTCGGCCTGAGATTCCTGGACCATGCGGTCCATTCCGGCGTGGTCAGCGGAAACGCCGATGATAAGTGCTCTATGGCTTTGTCGATTGGATATAGTCTGCTGCCATCCGCTCCACGAGACGGTACCCCACGCCCATAGAACGATTGAAAGTCAACCAAGGGATAATAGCCTTGGTGCATCGCCGCCAGTAGGTCCCATTCTTCACGGGTACGTCTCTGGCTTATTACCCGCCCCAACGAATGACATTTCGTACAAGTAGTTTGCGTCTCAGGATCCGCCTCATAAACATGGTCAATCAGGCGTCGCTCAACCTCAAACGCGGCTGGACGGGCTTCTTCTGGCGCCAGTCCATGGCGGTTTGCCAAGTATTGAACGATGACGCGAGCATCGTCAGGTTCAACCTCAAGACCATTCAAAAGCACCATTCGCCGAATCGTCTGCTGCCAACCCTCCGGCGAACCTCGCTGATAGGAGATCCGGCTCATGCGTCCGTCGGCATCCCCAACGTGACACGTACCACATACCCGGCGAACTACAGAACTTGTGACCGGAATACCGTCCTGACCGTCCGACGGGCTATTGGCGGGTTGGGCCCACCCCAAGGGTGCAAAGGCAACCGCCATGATTCCAGTTCCGACGGTTGTTTTGATCCACGACTCAATTGTCATTCATTCCTCACCGGACACTATCCTGGCTGTTTGTAACTCATTCAGCAAGATTTCGCAAAGCTCCTTTTGCTATTAGCACCGACAAGACCCGAAGAAACTGCTCTAAAGTCACAGGGTACGCGGATCGATTATACGCCTCAAACAGGTCTGGCACTTGACTGTACGCACCCGCTATATCGACTAGTAGTGGCACATTGACTCCCCGAAGGAAACAAAGTCCCTTTTCTGTAACGGACCACCCAGCCACTACGACAGCTTCTTCTAGAGTGACTTCATCATTACGAACGGCTGGTGTCTTCATCAGCCTAACAGCTGCTGTCACCCGTAGATCAATACGTGAAGCGTTCCGTAACGACTCAAACGCATCATGTATTAGTGAATCGTCATTAACTTCAACAAATTCATGATCTCCCACCTGTAATGGCACCTCAGTCAAATCGGATCTATTAACCCAAAACGGATGCGCCTTTTCCGTACCAGCATCAGAAGAATAACCAGCCGAAAGCTTGTGGGACGCCTCGAATACTTGGGTCTCATGTCGAGCGAACAAATCCAATGCCGCCGTTTCCATCTCCGAGCGGCGGAATTTCGTTCGAGTCACAACCGCTGCCAACCAAGCCGACATCAACGCTTTCCGGACACCAAACGACGACAAGGGATCAAGAGAGGAGGCAGCGTCGCCCACTAGCAGAAAACCGGAACCGCCAAATTTCGATGCTGAATAAACCGAAGCGTCACGCCCCCAAGGTTTCCTCATCAGCCAAGCCCCTCGGACCATTCGTAATAATTGCACGGTCTTGTTCAGTTCACCTTGGTAAACACTTGTAGTATCCCCAGTTTTACTCAAACTTGTTGTTCTCGGATCAATCATGAAGGCAACGTAACGAACAGAAGGAGACACTGGGACGGACCAACCCCAGCCATCAGCATATGACTCGACCATGGTATGGATTGGTGCGGCCACAATCCCCCCCCGGCCGCCCGCCACAATGCCCACTAAGCCACACTCCACGCACCGGCGCGAGACCACATGCCCACTAATGCTATCGAGGCTTGTTGGGAATCCAGCCGTCTATGTCCCCGACGAGCAATCACTCCGCTCCGACCTGAACAATCAAGCACCATCGTTGCATCTAGCACATGATGCTGACCTTCGACAGTTTGGTAGCTCACCTGCGCCGGTGAACGCTCAAGCTCTACATCTCGAACGACAGCTCCGGCTAACACGGCTGCACCCGCCGCTGTAGCCTCGGCAAGTAGCGCTTGATCAAAAACATGTCGGGCCACCTGATATCCTTGGCCACCACTGGCAAATGGCTCCGACCGACCGTTGCCTCCACCCCACCAAACGGTATTCCCCTGACTCCGATAAAAACCTTTCCCTTCCACCGCCCGCTCTAACCCCACCGCGATCAATGGCTTCATTATGCTAGGAGGAAGCGACTCACCTAAAGTCACCTCAGGAGAGGTCGGTTTGGTGAGTAAAGCGACCGAATACCCCCAACGAGATAAGCGGGTAGCTGCGGCGGCACCCGCCGGCCCTCCTCCAATCACCGCAACATCAACCTCTCGGCGAAGTGGTGAGCTCGTCATACCGCAGTTACATCAACACCAAAACCATCGCAGGTACGATCAGTACCGCTACGGCATCGATAACAAGTCCATATTTGATCATTTTCGTCAGGGGCACGCGACCCGAAGCCTAGACGATAGCATTCGGCGGTCTGGACACCGCCACCACGATAGCGACCGAGGCCGCTAGCGCCGCAGCGCCCGCTGGAGCAACGGGGTCCACACCCGCCGCTTGCGCAATCGCAATCACGATCGGCACTGTAATTGTCGCAGCGGCAGTATTCGACATCGCCTCAGACAGGATAACGGTGAACAGTGCTGCAGCAAACGTAATTGGCACTACAGAGTTTGTCGGTAGCCACCCGGTGATTCCTTCACCCCTCGACAGGGCCAGTCCGGTAGAGACCGTCAGCGCTCCAAGAGCCAACC
>CAZUZW010000021.1:18629-41598 GCA_964624855.1 uncultured Vicinamibacteraceae bacterium | reverse complement strand
CTTCAGACATCCCGTCCAGCGGATTGCAGTGCGTGAACGCTTTGGGATCGCAACAAAGGACCACATCAACATGACGAAGGTCACAGTTCACCCGAATCCGTTCAGGCGCTACGACCAGAAAATACGAAGTAGGCGCACCCTTCTTTTCCGATCCATATTTTGGATTCGCACTAACGTGGATAACTTCTTTAGGACGGCCGAATTCGTCCACTTCTGTACTGCGCGCCGAAAGAAAATCGTTGAAATCACCAATGATCGCGCCAAGATTTTTCCCGGTCGTAATCGCACCCCAGCCACCGATTGAGTGAAATCTCACCGCGATCGCACCCTCGGGAAGTAACGACGGTGTCTCGTCAGATTTGACTTCGTACGGATGGGGAACACCAAGTACAAAGAAGGACGTTCCGTCCTCAGCGGTACAACCATCGGCTCGTGATCGACCCGATGTCACGTACTCGTACGCACCAAGGATGTGCTCGGGACGAAAGTCTCGTGACCCCAGCCCGTAAATACCATTAAAGATTCTCGGCACGTCGCGCGCGGGTATTGCAGGAAATCCCTCCTCGATCGGGTGCCCCTCAATAATCAGCGCCTTATTAAGTGCAGTTCGAATGTCGCGACCTAGCGGATTATCACCAGCTAGCGGTTCATCGGTCCGCTCTAGTACGATGGCGTTGCGCTTACCCGCAAGGGCCTTCGCCATAGCCTGCTCTGGAAACGGCCTGATTACATTGACGTGTATGGAACCGACTTTGGCCCCCCTTGTCTGTCGTAGGTAATCGACCGCGGCCTCACAATTCTCGGCCGCCGACCCCAACGAAATAAACACAGTCTGGGCATCCTCAGTTTTGTATTGGCTTAGTAACCCGTAGTGGCGGCCCGTGAGACGACCGAACTCCTCATGCGCCTCTTCCAAATATTTGAGAATCGGCTCAATGAAGTTATTGCGGCGCGCCACCACACCCTGCATGTAATGCTCTTGGTTCTGGACCGGCCCCAGTAACACGGGGTTGGCGAGGTCGTAC
Source organism: uncultured Vicinamibacteraceae bacterium (assembly GCA_964624855.1). Classification (GTDB taxonomy): domain Bacteria; phylum Acidobacteriota; class Vicinamibacteria; order Vicinamibacterales; family UBA8438; genus CAUZIB01. Next base: position 40,573 of record CAZUZW010000021.1, on the reverse strand, counting down.
ATCTTCGGAACACGCCGACGTGTGGGACCAAATAACGCGCGCTGCGCTTCGGTAGGGCACTCAATGATATCTTCTGGAGCCCCCAAAAATTCTCGGATAAGTTCAGACTCATGCCTGTAAAACGTACGCTCGAGGTGCGTAGTCAAAAATCCATCCTGCACGTTCATGCCTGGAGTCAGGCTCTTCTCCGTAACCCGACGCAAGATAAGCGACTGGTCGGCAGCCTGCTGGGCGTCCTTACCGAACACAATTATCCAACCAGTGTCGAGAACCCCGTTGATGTCATCGTGGCCACAGTGCACGTTAAGCGCATGCTTAGTCAACGCACGTGCACCGACCTGCACGATCATGGTCGAGGCCTTTCCCGGCGCGTGATAATACTGCTCCGAGGCATAGGGCAGACCTTGACCCGACGTAAAATTAACCACCCGTCGCCCGCATACTGAATAAGCGATGGCTCCACCCTGTGCTGCGTGTTCACCCTCAGCTTCGATGGCTGTCGTGCTGCGACCAAAGACGTTGAGATTCCCTTCCGCGAACGACTGCTGATACAACTCGCCTCCCTCCGTCGAAGGCGTGATGGGATAGTAGACCCCGCCGTCTGTCACACGAGCTTCCGTGTGATACGAGACCAGCTGGTTACCATTCGCAGTCAGTCGTTCACCTGGATACTTTGGCTTTTCTTTCATTTCCCGCTGTTTCTCAATTCGTAATTGCCATAGGACCGTCTCAAATATCGATAGATATCAAGAGAAATTACATCCTTAACTCATAACATTACATACTTTACAGATTATTAAAGCAACATTACAACATTTACAACCTTAGTCATTTGCCTTAAAACTTTTTTTGTCAAATGATTTAATTAAGGTTGATCAGTTCATAACCGGTAAGCCGTTACGCGGTTGTTGAAGGTCTCTCCCTTCAAACTATGTATCGGTTATTTGTTCTTAGATCTGTCGAAAGCTGGACCAATTAAGGAGTTCCTCGCCACTTCATATAAGATCCTGTGTTAATCATGATGCAACCTACCAAGTTGGGTGATCTCCGAAAACAGGTTACCGCTGGCCAAGTTGCTCATCGACCTGTCAAGCGTGAGTTACGAGATAACTTAATCTTGAAACTCAAGTCTTCAGAGCAACTTTTCCCGAATATTGTCGGATATGACGACTCGGTGCTTCCTCAAGTCATTAACGCCATACTGTCCCAACACAATTTCATTATTCTTGGACTTCGAGGCCAAGCTAAAACACGTATTCTTCGTTCGCTAGTTGATCTACTTGACCGAGAAGTTCCGATCGTTCGCGGCTGCGAAATCAATGACGATCCCCTATATCCTCTCTGTGCCAAGTGTCGTAACCTCATTAAAGAGTACGGAGATGACGTGCCAATCTCATGGCTTCCTGCAGAACAACGTTTTATCGAAAAACTAGCTACACCCGACGTCACAATCGCCGACATCATCGGCGATATCGATCCAATTAAGGCAGCCAAAGGCGGGCTACACCTGTCGGACGAACATACGATTCACTATGGATTACTGCCGCGTGCAAACCGCGGTATTTTTGCAGTCAACGAACTCCCTGACCTGGCTGGCAAGATTCAGGTAGGACTATTTAACATTCTTCAGGAAGGTGACATACAGATTAAAGGATACCCGGTTAGATTGCGCTTGGACCTGATGATGGCATTCACCGCCAACCCCGAAGACTATACTGCCAGAGGCAAGATAGTAACCCCCTTAAAAGACCGAATAGGGTCAGAAATTCGCACCCATTATCCACAGACCCGCCGAGAGGGGATGACCATCACCTCACAGGAAGCATGGATCAGTCGAGATAGTGAATCTCCCCAATTTAGCGAAACCTTCGTTCCTGTCTTCGTCCGAGAGATTGTTGAAGAAGTGGCCTTTCAAGCCCGTTCCGATCAAAAAGTTGACCAACGTTCCGGAGTCAGTCAACGACTACCGATCAGCTGTTTAGAGAATGTCGTTTCCAATGCCGAGCACCGTGCGCTAGTAAATGGAGAAACCGACGCTGTTGCACGCGTCACGGACATTTACGCAGCCTTACCATCGCTCACAGGAAAATTCGAACTCGAGTACGAGGGCGAGCTAAAGGGCGTTGACACCGTCGCACGTGCGCTAATTCAAAAATCCACACAGAATGTGTTTGGCGGTTGGTTCGAAGGTATCGACACTAACCGAATCGTAGAGTGGTTCGAGATGGGCGGAACATTACAAAGTTCTGACACATCAACGGCAGAGGAACTGATTGAAGCAGTGAATAGCATTCAGGGCATACAAGAACTACTAAAACACATTGGTATCGTGGAGAAGGACTCGGCATCGAAGGTCGCAGCAGCTATCGATTTTGTATTTGAAGGCCTTTGCGCTGAGAAGAAAATAAGCCGAACAATCGAAAACGAGTACAAAGCTATAGAGAAGCCGCGGCGACCGGCCCCTATTACTGAAACAATAGTCAAAGCACCCACACGGTCATCAAGGTCAGGTAAGAAAAAAAATTACTACAACTGAAGTTAGGACCAACCATGGCAGAGGCGTAAAGACCGTATACTTTTGTTTTCTTATAATTTACAGATTGAAGTTGATACTCAATTGATACTGATTTGAGCTTCTTCGATCACAACGCTCGTCAATAAAGTCTTCTGTGAAATTTCGTTACACACGTTACACCGGCGAAGACCTCGAAGGCATCAATATCGAGGAACTAGTTTCAAAACTATCTGAATTGCTACTGTCGAGTGGGTTCAATAACCCTTATGGTGCCTCATCGGAGAGCTACGATGGTCGTCCCATCCAAGATCTCCACGACGCGATCCTCGAAAGACTTCTATCAGGAAACATTCTTGCCTCAGAAACCGTCTCCCGTTTGCTTGGCGACCCAGCTGATGCAGACCAAGAAAATGGTCAGTCCGAACTCGAACAACTTGTACAACAAATCATTGAACAAATGATCGAAGAAGGTTACATCTCTACCCGTCATGAAGAATCTGATTTTTCTGATGCCCCCGACTTGTCCACCTCTCGATTCGAGGTTACAGACAAAAGTCTCGACTTCCTTGGATATCGCGCCCTCCGAGATCTCTTGGGTCCGCTGGGTAAATCCAGCCTTGGCCGGCATGACACAAGGGACCTCGCGACCGGTGTCGAAACGAGTAGCACCTCAAAACCTTATGAATTTGGAGACACCGTTAATATCGACGCAAGCGGTACAATCCTCAAAGCGGTAAGCCGCCTTGGCAACCTCGATGAAACCAATGGCACAATCGATGTCGAACATCAAGATTTGATGGTAGCCCAAGGAGAATATCAAAGCTCTTGTGCCACGGTACTGATGCTGGATTGCAGTCACAGCATGATCTTGTATGGGGAAGACCGGTTCACACCTGCAAAACAAGTGGCGCTCGCATTGGCCAATCTGATCAACTACCAATATCCTGGTGACGCACTTAATGTAGTTCTTTTTCACGATTCGGCCGAGGAAATCCCGGTAAAACAACTCGCCAGAACACGAGTCGGACCTTACTACACTAATACTCGTGAAGGATTGCGGCTGTCCCGTCGAATACTTGAGCGCCAACGCAAAGACATGCGCCAAGTGATCATGATTACCGATGGAAAACCTTCAGCCTTAACCCAACCCAACGGCGACATTTATCGTAATGCCTTTGGACTTGACCCTCAGATCATTACAGAGACCTTTCGGGAAGTTGCAAATTGCCGCAAAGCCGGAATCATGATTAACACATTTATGTTGGCACGGGACCATGACCTAGTCAGTTTCGTTGGACGAGTGGCAGCCATGTGTAGCGGGAAAGCCTATTTCACCACTCCAAAAACACTTGGTGAATATGTTCTCATGGACTACATGAAAAAAAAGACCAAGAGGGTTCATTAGTTCGTATGACTCCGCTCTTTCCTCTACCGAATGTAGTTCTGTTTCCAGATGTGTTCCTTCCTCTTCACATTTTCGAAGAGCGATACCGGATGATGGTGCAAGACGCATTATCAGAAAACCAAACAATCGGTGTTGTGTTAATCCGCAAAGCAGAAAGCCAGATGTCGAAAACCTCGGCTGTTTACGACGTGGGCTGTTCAGGGTTCATCTCTCACTGCGAACGAATGACCAACGGTTGCTTTAACATCGTCCTCCGTGGCCAGGAGAGATTTCGCATTCTTAAAGAAGACCACTCCAAGCCTTACCGCCGAGCGATGGTCAAATATTTAACTGAGTCACTTTCATCTGCCGAAATTCTGAGGAAAAAACGTGAACGTCTAGAGCAACTATTGACCACGCGTTTGACTACGACAGAGTCCGTAACATGGATGGCTTCCCAAATGGCTGATACAGACTTTATCAACGCACTCTCGCAATACTTGGAACTGGAACCAGCTGAAAAACAAGCTCTACTTGAACGGCCTGGATTAAAAGAGCGATGCCAGTCGCTAATAGACCTACTTGAGATCAATAACTTGACCGACCGCAACGGTTCATCGCAACCGATCGTCCAATAGACCGAGCAAACGGACAAATCGGCCTCATCTCTTGTAGAGGTAAGACAATAAGGCTGAGCTCATTCCTGAGGCAAATCAGCGACGATTCAAGCTAAACGTTTCGCAATCTCGTCGACAACTACCTTGCCGTGGAAACGTCCATTTTCAATAAACACTTCGCCTCTATTCGCACCAGCAACGACGGCGCCAGCAAGATAAAGTCCAGCAACATTAGTCTCAAATGTTTTCGGATTATGTGACGGAATGTTGGTGTCCGAGTCCACCTGAATGCCGCAATTCCTGAGAAAATTTAGGTTGGCCAGATACCCAGTAAGTAAAAACACACCGTCTGCAGGAAGTTTCTCTTGCACACCAGCATTTTCAACGACCACTTCACTCGTTCGGATCTCAATCAGCCTGGTATCAAACTTGGCCTTAATAGAACCTTCCTTGATTCGGTTCTCGATATCTGGGCGAACCCAATACTTTATGTTGGCACCCAGTTCTGATCGGCGGTGCACTAATGTGACCCGCGCACCATTCCGATACAACTCTAACGCCGCTTCTGCAGCTGAATTTTTACCTCCAACAATCACGACGTCCTTGCGGTAGAACTCATGCGCTTCAGTGTAATAGTGCGATACATGACCGAGATCTTCACCAGGAACTCCAAGAAGATTAGGATGATCGTAACAACCTGTGGCAATCACCACGGTACGCGATCTCCACGACGCCTTCCGCCCTTGAGAGTCGCTAGTGCCCACCGCGAACGACGTTTCACCATCGCCGCACTGCTCGACGGAGACGACGGAATGACCTAGTTCGACTGATATCCCACACGCATCTATAACCTTTCGGTAATAGCGCAGTGCCTCGTCACGGGTTGGCTTATCACGAGGTGTAGGAAACGGAAGGTCTCCAATCTCTAGCAATTCCGGCGTCGTAAAAAACACCATCTGACTTGGGAAATTAAAAATGGAATTAACCAGAACACCTTTCTCAAAAACCTTATATGTGAAGTTCGCACGCTCCGCGGCTATCGCAGCTGCCAATCCAGCCGGTCCCCCACCAACGATAATTAGGTCTAATACTTTCATCTTGTCGTAATTACTCCACCGTTTTCTACTTTGTAAAACTAACGAGGACGATACTCAATCGTGGCATTACTTATTACCGCCACAGGTCGGCCAAGGGCACTAACAACATCTCGTCCATCGACTCGCATAACTTCAAGGCTTTGTCCAACAATAACCAATTCATCGAGATCTTCTGGAACAGCTAAAGACACCGTCTCAACGCCAGTAGGCGCCACTGCCTTGAACCCACTACCTTCGACATCGCCTAACACTCGGTCAACAAGATCCACAGCTTCGCGGAATTCGCTGAGCACCACCCCGCGCCCAATAATTTCACCCTCCATGCTCGCCATGGAGACCGTTGCCAAATACTGCGTATAGGCCCGTCCTTCTTGTTCTTCCGACTGCGAGTATGTGTGTCGATTGTGTAGGTTAAACGACAACGTTGACTCACCACGCCGCGATGGCAAAACAACACGAATCCCAAGCTCGGGATCCCGCTGAATCAACACATCACAAAAAGGTACGTTAGTAGCAGACCCAATACCTAAGAACTCAGGACATAAAAGTTGTGCGGGTTCGCTCTTAGTGGCCTGGGCTACAGGTTGAACCCGAAACACCCAGACAAAAACCAGACTTAGGAAAAAACACCTCAACATCAATTGCAACATCAGATTTCTTCCACGTTCCCAGTCCCGGCCCCAGGATTAAACATCGCTCTCATCCCACCCCGCAGTTTCAACAATTCAAGAAACTCCATCCTCGTTCTTGCATCATTTCGAAACCCACCAAGCATAGCGCTGGTCAACGCGAACGAATTCTGCTTCTCGACACCTCGCATCAGCATGCACAAATGGGTCCCTTCCATTACGACCCCGACCCCAAGAGGGTCAAGCACTTCGGAGATAGTTTCAGCGATCTGATTCGTGAGGCGCTCTTGCACCTGCAGGCGCCGACTGAACATTTCGACTAACCGAGGAATCTTGCTCAAGCCAATCACTCGGCCTCGCGGAAGGTACGCAACATGACACTTTCCGAAGAAAGGCAAGAGGTGGTGCTCGCATAGACTATAAAAATCAATATCTTTGACAATCACCATCTCGCTGTAATCAACGGTAAAAATTGCCTCGTTGACGACAGTGTTGACATCCATTTCATAACCACTGGTCAGAAACCCCATCGCCTTCGCTACACGCTCAGGCGTTCGAACAAGACCCTCTCGTTCAGGATCCTCGCCGATTTCATCCAGCATGGTCTCGACAACTTCACAGATACGTTGATTGTTCATGAATAGATATAAAAACCTCGTCCACTCTTGCGTCCCAATCGGCCCGCGAGCACCATTCGTTTTAGAAGCGGCGGTGGAGAATAAGACGGATCGCGAAACTCATCATGCATAATCTGAGCTATGTAGTAGGTAGTATCGAGCCCGACAAAATCAAGCAGCGCGAACGGTCCCATAGGATGCCCGCAACCCAACGTCATACTTTTATCAATATCGTCAACTGTTCCCAAACCAGCTTCATATGTACGAATTGCGTGTAATAGGTAGGGTATCAACAACCGATTTACGATAAAACCAGGCTGGTCTGGTGCGCTAACGGCAGTCTTACCAATTGACTGAACGAAACCAATACCGATCTGATATGTCTCATCACTTGTAGTCAGACCTTTCACCACTTCCACCATCCTCATTACCGGAACTGGACTAAAGAAGTGCAAGCCCAAAAAACGATTCGGGCGGGTCGTCACCGACGCCATCTCAGTGATACACAGCGACGAAGTGTTCGACGCGAAGATAGCATCACGGCGAACACAACCATCCAAAGCGATTAACAGTTCACGTTTAATGGCCAGATCTTCAACGACGGCCTCTATAACCAGATCACATTCTGATAGATCTTCTAACTCAGTTGTGCCAGAAAGCGCCGCCATTGTCCGCTCTTGCGCTTCCCGAGTAAGTTTCTTGCGCTTCACACCTTCGGCCAGAAATTTATCTATCCTGGAAAGTCCATCCTCAACGGCAGACTGCTCGATTTCGCGAACGATTGTTGGGTAGCCCGCCTGGGCACAGACTTGGGCAATTCCTGACCCCATAAGTCCACAGCCCACTACGCCGATTGTCCGAATTTCGAAATCACTACTATCACTCGAGATCATGTCAAAAACTCTCTCGCAACCGAGGCAATCCAGCGATCATAACTCAAACAATCTTCTGTGCTGAAGTTGGTTCAGCCCCTAATAAAGGCCATTGAAAATGACTGGCGAGCCGTCAGCAGAAATAACATTCAACAATATCGCTTGATGAAGCTTTTTCGGCGCTGCCAGGCTTTCTCTTCAGGAAAGAAAAGACCCCCTGTCGACTTCGGAATGGCTAACATGGGCCGCGTAATCGCCGGACAAGATTCGGCTGGCCTTTTCAAGCGTACCATTAAAAACATAGACCCACGAAGAAACGTTAACTCCGTCGAAATGCCTCACGCAACCCCTCCGACGAAGATAACTACTCTTGTCTGGAGCATTTGGATAATATCCCTCAATCGCATCGAGTTTGGGCAGCAAGCGATCTGCCTGAAGTATTTCGTACAACTCACCGACCACTGTTCCTCGACCAGCGACCATTCCTGGATAAGAACCAAGATCATATAAGACACCCTGCACACTCCCACGACCGGAGAACCTTAGGAATGACTCAATGTCCGACCGGCGACGTAACGAAAACCCACACATGAGGGTCCCATAAAAAAACACATGCATAGCTTGGACAGTCAAGAATTACGCGATGTCGAGTTCAACCCTGCCGCAACAAGCTTCAGGCAGATGGCAAAAACAGTATAACCATCTATAATCATTTTCTGACCGTCAGACGCCACCCTGCAGACCCAAAACTGCTGCATGCTCGCGCATGAATCCAATTACATTGGCGATATGCTCGTCTAACGGTAACTTTATTTCTTCCGCGCCCCTGCGTAAATCGTCTCGGCTGACAGCCCGCGCAAAAGCCTTGTCCTTCATTCGTTTCTTTACGGATCGAACTTCAAGGTCAAGGATACTTTTACTCGGCCGAACCAGTGACGCGGCCGTCAGAAATCCAGTCATCTCATCACAAGCGAAGAGAGTGTGCTCTAAAGGTGTTTCTCGAAGGACACCGCTATAATCGGCGTGAGAAAGAATGGCGCGTATTATGTGCTCTGGATATTCACGTTCTTCAAGAATCTCGCTTCCTCTAAACGGATGGTTCTCGGGATCGGGCCACCGTTCATAGTCGAAGTCGTGAATGAGCCCTACAATGCCCCATTCTGATTCATTTTCGTCGAACTTTCGCGCATAGCCTCGCAACGCCGCTTCAACCGCCAGCGCGTGTTTTCTGAGGCTCTCGCTCGTCGTGTAGTCCGTTAATAAAGTCCAAGCCTCGTCCCGTGTCGGAAACATCGTGAAGAACTCCCTTCCTTGCGAACTGTAAGCGTCACACGGAACACCAACACTTCATCGTGTTTAGTTGACTTAGCTGCCTGGCGATATTCTCAAGAACATTGATTACTGGTAGCAAACTAGTCGCAATCACGTTCTATCCACAAAAACTGGTGACAATTGATTCTCGCTGGCAGCTACGACTGTGGCAACTGCCGCATCACCCGTAACATTCGTGGTGGTCCGACACATATCAATGATGCGGTCTACACCCAGAATGAGCGCAATCCCCTCTGTTGGAATCGCGATCGCCTCAAGAATGATTATCAACATGACGACTCCTGCACTAGGTACCGCAGCAGTTCCAATCGAAGCAAGCAGCGCCATCAGAACAATCGTCAACTGGGCGCCAAGGTCAAGTGAGATCCCGAGAGCTTGCGCAATAAACACCGCAGCAACAGCCTGATAAAGAGCGGTCCCGTCCATATTAATGGTCGCTCCCAGAGGCAAGACAAAGGAGGCGACCTCTTCTGATACTCCCAAGTCGTTCTTCGCGTTCTTCATGGTAACAGGTAAGGTGGCCGCACTTGAGGACGTCGAAAAAGCAACGAGTTGCGCTGGCACTACAGCAGAAAAAAACTGGCGCACTTCAATCGATGTAAACAGTTTCAACAGAATCGAATATGTACCCAGCGCATGTATAGCCATTCCTAGCAGCGCCGTGAACGTATAGAGACCTAACGCGGCAAGCAATTGACCTACATCATAAGGATCGTCCCCGGCTACACTCGTAACAGTGTCAGCAATGAGAGCAAACACGCCCAATGGTGCAATCTTGAGTACCAACTCGACAACTTTCACAACCACTGCATTAAGGCTGTCAAAAAACTCAAGAAGCGGTTTCGCCTGTTCCTTAGGAACCATGATGAGCGCAACGCCAACAAGCAGGGCAACGAACACTATGTTAAGCATGTTGCGGTTATCCGTCGCTGCACCGAGAAAGTTTTCAGGCACCAAGTCAACAAGTGGCTGCAGAGGACGCCGTTCACGCGCACCTTCGGCTGCAACTTCTCTCTCGGCAATATCTGATTGATACGTCTCCGATAGTCTCGTCCGAAGCGCTTCAGGCACCGTTTCACCTGGCGCGAAGGCATTGACAAGCGTCAACCCAATGACGAGTGCAACAAGTGTGGTGCCAAGATAGACAACAATAGTTTTTCCGCCAATCCGCGATAGCTTATTTATATCTGATAGAGAAGCGACGCCAGTGACGAGCGACGCCACCACCAAAGGAACAGCAACAAGCAGGAGTAGCCGAAGAAAAATGGTCCCGAACGGAGCAATCCAATTAGCGGTAAAATCCGTCCACCCAGCCACCGCGGCTATCACGCCGTAAACTAGGCCGAATCCAAGTGCCACTAGAATGCGCCAATGGGTCTCCTGGTACCAACTCATGCAAGTCAGTATAGTCAAGAGCTCACAGAACAAGTCGACTTCGCGAAAAATAGATCTTGGGTGAACCGCTCCCTGAGCACTAACGGCAGCTGGCTAAAAGATATCTAGAGACGAGAAAGCATTGAGTCGAGACGTGCCTTTGATACCGGCTCTCAAATTGCGAATCCCCGCAGCTCCAATCATGGCAGCATTGTCGGTGGACAAGGCAAGACTCGGTAACAACACCGGCAGTCGAAGATGTTCGCCACGAACAATAGCATCGACACGTAGACGTGTGTTCGCTGATACACCGCCGGCGATTCCAACACTACGGGCATCAAACCATCGAGCCACCTCAAACGTCCGGTCAAGTAATGTCTCGACGACTACTCTCTGAAAGCTCGCGCACAAATCCGCAATTTCTTCCGACGGAAGCTCTTCGGTACGTAACAACGCTTTTCGTGACGCCACATGTCGCTTCACTGCCGTCTTAAGGCCACTGAAACTGAACTCTGCCCGGCCACTCATTCGACCCTCAAAACCCGCAGGAGCGGTGACCTCTGGTCCCTCATTGCGATCTGCATGAGTCATTTTCGGGACGGGAAAATTTACCGCGCGGTCATTCCCCTCTACCGAACAACGGTCGATAACCGGACCACCTGGATAATCAAGTCCGAGTAATTTTGCAACCTTGTCAAAAGCTTCTCCAGCCGCATCATCTCGTGTTCGCCCAACTAAGAGATATTTGCCAGCGACAGGAACGTGGTAGAGACTAGTATGACCGCCTGACACGACGAGCACGATCGCAGGCAGTGGCATTACACCATTTTCAACCACAAGTGATTCAATGTGACCCGCCAAGTGATGAACGGGAATCAACGGAATATCAAGCGACGTAGCGATCGCCTTTGAGAACGCTACGCCCACAAGAAGCGAGCCAATTAATCCTGGCCCCTGTGTCACCGCAATGGCATCAAACTCAGACCATTTAGTATTCGCATCACTCATTGCACGGTCGACAACCCCGCAGATATCCCGGACATGCTGTCGCGACGCCAATTCAGGAACAACACCACCCCACTCACGATGAACATCGACCTGTGATGCAACCACATTTGATTTAACGCTCCACGGACGGTCGGACTTCCCAGTTTCCATCACCACCGCAGCAGCCGTCTCATCACAGGACGTTTCAATCGCCAGTACTTTCACGCCGACTCCGTCTCTCCAAGACCCTTACAGACCTCACGAAGACTCTCTACAAACGGCGGGCGGCAAACACCCTTATCGGTAACAATGGCAGTCACCAACCGGTGGGGTGTCACATCAAAGGCTGGATTCCACACACCAGAACCTTCAGGTGTCATCCGCGTAGACCCAATGTGCGTAACTTCGCGTTCATCACGTTCCTCGATTGGAATGAGCGATCCATCGCGGGTTCCAAGATCAACGGTTGAGCATGGTGCAGCAACATAGAACGGAATGTCGTGCTGGTTGGCAAGCACGGCCACCGTATATGTCCCAATCTTATTCGCAACGTCACCATTCGCCGCGATCCTATCCGCTCCCACCACGACCACATTGACTCTTCCATCACGCATCAGTGAACCGGCCATCCCGTCTGTAATAACAGTTGTTGTAATTCCATCCCTCAGAAGTTCCCAAGCGGTTAGTCGAGCTCCCTGCAGGAAAGGACGGGTTTCATCGGCAAACACAGCTACCTTCTTTCCCTCAGCCACGGCGCCACGTACAACTCCCAATGCCGTACCATAACCACCAGTAGCGAGCGCACCAGCGTTACAATGTGTCAGCACTTGAGCATCAAACGGCAAGATGCCTGCTCCGTAACTACCGATCGACTTGCAGCTAGCCACATCCTCGTCATGGATCTTCAGGGCCTCGGTCAACATAGCGGCGCGGAGCTCTTCAGGTGATTCTCCGGCCCGAACCATCAGGGAAAATCTTTCCTTCATCCGTTCAATTGCCCAAAACAAATTAACCGCTGTCGGTCGGGTCCCAGCCAATAGTTCACATAACCTGTAAAACTCGGCGGCCAACTGACTCGAACCCTTGGCCTTACTGTGAAACACACCCAGCGCAAGTCCCATAGCGGCTGCAACTCCGATCGCGGGTGCTCCTCTGATTACCATTTGCCTAATAGCCTTAGCTACTTGATTCGCAGTTTTGCACCGAACATAAACTTCCTTGGTCGGAAGCTTGCGCTGGTCGACCATAACAACGGTTCCATCCTGCCACTCGATAGTTGGAAGCATAAGGGGATAATAAAGTACTACGTTCCCAGAGTCAGAACAGCGTGCGTGTCAGATCAAGACACTTGCGATAGCTGCGTTGATCAGTGTCGCGAGAAATCCTGCCAACAACGCACGAGAACTGAGACGAGCCAAGTCTGAGCGTCGGCTGGGAGCCATGGCACCAACACCTCCAAGAATCACTCCAACCGAACCAAAATTGGCGAAGCCAGTTAGAGCAAACGTCGAGATAACATGCGCCCGCGCACTCATAACCTCGTGATACTGATCATTGAGCTTTACATAAGCCACAAATTCGTTTGTTACTAGTTTCGTGCCCAAGAGGTCAGACAAAATCGGAACATCCGCACCCGATACGCCTAATAGAACAGATATTGGCGAAAACAGTGTCGAAAAAATTCCGGCGAGGCTCAGTCCAGAATTACCTAAGCCGAGAAGGTAGTCAACCATCGCCACAAGGGCCAAGAATGCAATGAGCATTGCCGCAACGTTGATCGCCAACCGCATCCCGTCAGCGGCACCGCTGGCCGCTGCATCAATTACATTTACATGCTCGGCCCTGACAATGATCTCAGCATCCCCTGTTGTCGCTGGCACATTAAGTTCTGGTATCAAAATCTTGGAGAGATACAAAGCGCACGGCGCTGCCATCACGCTAGTCGTCAACATAGCCACCGGGTCCGCTCCAAGAGCTAAATATACGCCAAGCACACTGCCTGCAATCGTTGCCAACCCACCGGTCATAAGTGCGAGTAATTCCGATTCCGTCATAGTTGGCACGAAAGGTTTGACAACAAGTGGTGCTTCCGTCTGCCCTACAAAGACATTAGCAGCTGCCGAAAGAGTCTCAGCACCGCTAGTGCGCATAAGTGGCATCATCACCCGCGCCATCGCCCGAACTGCCATAGGTAGAACACCCAAGTAATACAACACCGTTGATACGGACGAGACAAAGACAATTATCGGTAGTGCGGTGAACGCCAAGACAAAACCATTCGGAAACACGCTACTCATTTCATCTTGGTTGGCAAGTACACCAAACACAAAGCTAGACCCAACATCCGTAAATGAGAGGAACTGCGTTACCACCGTTGCGGCACCAGCAAACAAGGCATACCCAGGTCGAACATCACCAACCTCAAACCTCAGAATCAAAATTGCGAACATAACCTGCAGAGCTAGCCCCCACCCCACGGTTCGCCAATTAATCGCGGAAATATTAGACGAAAACATCACAACAATACCGATAAAACAAACAATCCCAAGCACGCCACGGAATCGCCCAGGCAGGGCATCCTGAAAGACAAATGCGGTTGCCCCAAGTCCGACCACCACACTAGTAACAATCAAGCGAAGACGTGTGCCTTCAGACATATTCAATGAATCTCCGATCAGAATTTACGATACCGCGGCTCATGTTTCGAGCCCTGTAATTCACTAGACGATATACTGACTGAGATAGACAGATGCCTATTCGAGCGCTTACTCTCGGGATCATACTGATCGTTGTAACTGCGGGCCTAGCATTACCGCTGCTAGCGCAACAAGCGTCTACCACCCCTTCCCCAGAAGAATTTTTTGGCTTCCCCATGGGAACCAACGAGCGGCTAGCACATTGGGACGACATGGTCAGTTACTACAAGACCATTGCTGAATCATCTGACAGGATGGTCATTGAAGAACTAGGAAAGACGACGATGGGAGCACCCTATCTCCTATTGACCATCTCAACACCAGAAACTATCCGTGACTTACCACGCTATAAGGCTATGCAACGCCAGTTGGTCAATCCAAAACAGACTAGCCCCGAACTAGCCGAAACGATTGCCCTAACAGGAAAAGCCGTCGTTCTAGTCGGCGCGAACGTGCACGCTACTGAAATCGGCACAAACCAGATGATGAACGACCTCGTATATCAGTTGGCAGTTGAAGAGTCCCCGTGGGTGAATCACATTCTTGAAAATACCATCGTGCTCTTAATCCCATCACAGAATCCCGATGGTCAACGTATGGTAGTTGACTGGTACCGACGAAATTTGGGTACTTCTTACGAAGGCTCACCTCTGCCTAACCTCTACCATAAATACGCTGGACACGATAATAACCGTGACAGCTATATGCTGACACAAATCGAAACCCAGCACCTGAATCGTGTGCTTTATCACGACTGGTTTCCAGAGGTTTATCTCGACGCTCATCAAATGGGAAGTGGCTACGCCCGGATCTTTGTTCCACCTTTCAAGAATCCACCTAATCCCAACGTCGATCCTCTGGTGTGGAGTCAGGTAAACCTGTTGGGGCAGGCCATGGCCTCAAAGCTACATGCTGCTGACAAACCTGGAGTAATTTGGGGAGAACTGTACAGCGGATATTGGCAGGGCGCGAACAACACTAATCCATGGTGGCACAACATGGTGGCACTCCTTACTGAGGTAGCCAGCTCAAGATTAGCAAGCCCACTTGAACAACGTCAGGCGACGGCGCCTGTTTCGGGTTCATCTACATCTCCAACGATCAACCCTCGGCGCAATCAACAACCGGTTCTTGCCGCACCTTCAGACACTCAGTACAGAATGAATTATCCAAGACCTTGGACTGGAGGAACTTGGACTTTCTCCGACGTGGTCGAATACATCACCATCTCCACTCAGGGACTTCTTGAAAGTGTCGCAAATAATCGAATCACTCTGAAACGTAATTTCTACGCGATGAACTCACGGACAGTAGAGCGCTTTGCCGCAGGCGATCCGTTCGCTTTCTTGATTCCTCGCGACCAACATGACCCTGCTGCTGTGACCAAACTTGTCCAATTACTTCAGGCCGAGGCTGCTGAAGTTCATGTTGCTGACACTGCGTTCATTGCCGACGGAACCACCTACCCGGCAGGAACTTACGTAGTCCGCCTTGATCAATCATTCGGACGTTGGGTAAAGGACATATTGGAACCACAAGACTATCCAGATATCCGGTGGCCTAACCCAGCCGGTCCTATCGACAAACCGTATGACATCACAGCTTGGTCTCTCGGAATACTGATGGGAGTAGAAACCGTCCAGATTAAAAATCCCTTCGACGCCTCGCTCGCTTTGGTTGATGAAGAGGTCACGCAACCAGTCGGTTCAGTTATTGGCGACGGAGATACTTATCTACTCTCCCATAGATCAAATCAAAGTTTTGTCGCACTCAATCGACTTCTGGCGCAGGGTGCAACTATCGGTTGGGCACGTGATTCGTTTACGTTAGACGGCCAAATTTATCCAACTGGCGTGATGCTCGTCGAAGACATCGACCGCCGCGTCGTGGATCAAATTGCAGCAGACCTACATCTAGACTTAGTGGCCACGGAACTCTTGCCTTCCGCAGGCGTAACCTCACTACCAATTCGACAACCCCGGTTAGCCATCTATGAACCTTGGGGCGGCAACATGGATGCTGGTTGGACGCGATGGGTCCTTGAACAACACGAGTTTCCCTATACACACCTTCGTAGTGCCGACATCCAAAATCAGAAACTCCGGGATGAGTTTGACGTCATCATTCTTCCAGATGCTTCAACTGTAAACCTTCTTAGAGGTTTTCGAACTCGGAATGTTCGGCCTGAATATCGCGGAGGAATAGGGGTCCAAGGACTACAAAATCTT
Organism: uncultured Vicinamibacteraceae bacterium; assembly: GCA_964624855.1. Taxonomy (GTDB): domain Bacteria; phylum Acidobacteriota; class Vicinamibacteria; order Vicinamibacterales; family UBA8438; genus CAUZIB01. The sequence goes on along the minus strand of CAZUZW010000021.1, from coordinate 24,225 downwards.
CGCCGGTTCGTATCTCGAGGGGGCACTCTAATCACGCTTGGAAACAGTGCTTCGTTTGCCATACAACATTTGTCGGCTCCCTTACTTAACGTTGTCGAAGACCAAAGTTCTGACACATTTTATGCTCCCGGAACCATACTTCGCGCAACAGTAGATACAACCCACCCCATCGGCTACGGAATGCCGCCAGAAACTAGCGCTATGTTCGTCAACAACGGAGGATTTATCCCGAACCGACGACGTGCGTCGGCACCTAACATGCGACCAATTGTCCAGTATCCAGATGCGCCACTACGACGTAGTGGTTGGATCGTGGGAGAGGAACAACTTCGCGGAACCGCTGCCGTCATAGAAGTTCCACTCGATGAAGGAAGACTTATTCTCCATACTTTCCGCGTCCAACACCGTGGACAAACGTGGGGAACATTTAAATTGCTATTCAATTCGATCTTTTATGGACCCGCAGCAACTGCAGAACCGTTTTCTCTCGCCACGCAGGAAGCCAGTGTCCAGTAAGACCAGGCTGTGACTGGCACATTCAGTACTCTCGTCTTAGGATTTTCCGCGATAAGTCTTTCTTTGGCTTGGACATCCTGGCAAGCCTATCGTTCTGATCTCAACTCGCCTGAACGGCTCGTCGTCGAACTCAGACTTTCCCAATACTCGGCACTCCTACTTTTACTCGTAGTCGGCGTTTATGTCGGCCTAGGTATTTCCCATGAAAATATTGCCGGAACTGGTTTCGATGTCGCGATCGCGGTTGGCTTTTTCGTCATAGTCTCAAGTGCCATCACCTGGGAACCGGCAAAAACACTTACAGCTTTATCTTTAGCCTGGATTGGACACAGCTTTGTCGATTTGGCCCACATTATTAATCTATTACCGGGCGACATTGCTCCTGCATGGTACCCACGCGTGTGTGCCATCTACGACGTTTGTGTCGCAGCGATATGCTATCTACCCTTGCTACGACGTTAGCAGCCTTACAACAACTATGGCTCAAAGCACATTCGCAACCGCTTCACACTCAGGCCTTATCACTAGAGATTCATGAACAGTAACCGAGAATATTTTCACTCACACTTCCTAGAAATGGCCCGGCAGCGTCTCGTTGTGCATTTAACCGAGCAGATAACTGCCTGCCTCGACACCCTAAACGATCAGATGATCTGGTGGCGAGCTAATGAAAAGTCCAATGCTATTGGCAATCTGGTCCTGCACTGCGCTGGATCAACCAGACATCATATTGGTTATGTGGTCGGCGGAACCGATTTCATCCGCAACCGCGATACAGAGTTTGCAGAACGTTCGGAAATACCAAAGTCTGACCTATTAGCACGCTTAACATTTGCAGTGAACGAAGCAGATGAGGTCTTGAAACAGTTTAATCCTGAGAACCTACTCAAAATTCCAAACAGAGGAACCCGCCCCACGAGTTACATGGAGATAATTGATTATCAACTTATCCATTACGCAGCACACACTGGTCAGATCGTATTCGCCACCAAAATGCTGAAAGCTGATGCGATCGATGATATATGGCGCAAAGCATCATCGAAAACACCTTAGTAACGAGTAGGCAAGTCTTGCAATCGAAATTTCAACCCGGCAGATTCAAACGGCGAGTTCTGTCTGTTGTCAGCAATGTACCAACCGGCCGGGTTACGACCTATGGCTCAGTGGCAGCACTAGCAGGCCACCCGAATGCATGGCGGGCCGTCGGCACGATTCTGAAGAACTGTCGAACGATCTGTGTGCCATGTCATCGCGTGGTTAATTCGCGTGGTCGTGTTGGCAATTACAGCGACCCACTAGTCAAACGTGAACTCCTGCGATCTGAAGGGGTACAGGTCACCAAAGGCCGTATTAAGAACTTTGATCAAATTCGTTGGCCCGATCTTCCGTAAAGCCTAAATTCAACTAAGACTGTCCACTGACGCAGGTCGCTCCGCGCTAGCGCTTACATTGCCATCATATCGAACTGTTCGTGGTGCAATTGCATGTCTGGACGGACGACCAACTCTGGACCAAGGACTTGCTGCAACTCCTTCAAAACACCACGCTCCTCTCCTTCCAATGCACGCGCAACATCTGGATTTACTCGCAACAGTACCGCTCGACCATCAAATGCGTCTCCAACTCGTCGCATCTCTGACAAGATTTCATAACAAATCGTTGACGTGGACTTAATCGCAGAACTTCCAGAACAATAAGGACAAGGCGCAGTAAACTGTCCCTCAAGACTCTGCCGTACTCTTTTTCGCGTCACAACAATCAAGCCAAACTCTGAAACCTGAACCGCCTTCGAAGGAGAACGATCGCGCCGGAGTTCTTTGTCTAGAGCGTGAGCAACTTTTTGGCGATTCTTTCGTTCTTCCATATCGATGAAATCAAGAACGATTATGCCGCCGAGATCCCTAAGACGAATCTGCCTGACAATCTCCTTCACGGCCTCGAGGTTAGTCTTGACAATAGTGTCTTCCAATCTGCCAGTTTTCTTCCCTACATATCGCCCAGTATTGACGTCGATCGCGACTAACGCCTCTGTATGATTCACAACGATATAGCCACCAGACTTGAGCCAAACCTTGCTACGCAGTGCTTTATTAATCTCCGCTTGTACTCCATATTCGTCAAAAATTGGGAAGTCCTTGTCGTAGTGATGTACTCGAGCTACCAAATCTGGCATGATCCGTTCAATCAACCTAGTAGTGCGGTCATATTCCTCACGATCATCGATTCGGATCGCTGAAAAATCACTCGTGAGAAAATCACGTAACAATTTCGCCACCAAACTTTCTTCTCTGTGAACAACAGCCGGTGGCTGTTCCTTCTCGGTTTTCTGGAGGGTCTCTGTCCAGAGTTGATGGAAATATCTGAGGTCACCTACAATATCTTCCTCGGGACGACCGCCGGCGGCCGTCCGTAGTATGACTCCGCCCTTAAACCCGTGTTCTTCACGAAAGTTACGCACTATGCCTCGCAAACGGGTGCGTTCCTTCCGTTCGTCGATTCGTCGCGATACGCCAATCTGATCGACTGTTGGCATGAACACTAGAAACCGTCCAGGAATCGTGACGTGCGACGTGATGCGAGCACCTTTCGTACCCAGTGGTTCTTTAACTACCTGAACAAGAATCTCCTGACCAGCCGTCAGCAATTCTTCGATTTTGGTCGACTTGTCAAACTTGGCACTCGACTTAGTGTCATTACGCGCAACTGCGTCAAGTTCGTTATCGTCTGAGTCCCCCGCCTCAAGCTGATCGAAATCCTCACCGGTCTCGACGACGTCAGAGACATACAGAAAGGCATCGCGTTCAAGGCCAATATCAACAAACGCGCACTGCATGCCAGGTAGAACTTTTGAAACGCGACCCTTATAAATATTGCCTACGACGCCACGTTGACCTTCACGTTCGACAAAAACCTCGGCAACCTGATCGTCCTCGAGAATAGCCGCCATTGTTTCGTGGCGATTCGAGAACACTATTAACTCCTTGTTCATACGAAATACTCTCCATGAGAGCCTGGAACTGGACAAAACATTGGGCGGAATAGATCCAGACACCGGCCGTTGGAAGCCCCCAACTGTCTCGGTGCAACGTCATACCAACACGCATTGTGGTTCCGTCCTTCATCCACTTAGTGCGATGGCATGGACGCCCCGTTACAAGTTGGGGCCAGCACACCGCTCCAGGTTCTTAATTTGTGAAACGGCGCATCCTGACGTTCAGGATTAGCCCAAACCCCATCAGTGTCGCGATGATCGAGGAACCACCATAACTTAACAGCGGCAACGTCAATCCTTTTACCGGAGCCAATCCGGCCGACATCGTAACGTTATAAATAACTTGAAACGCAAAACCGGCAGTAATGCCTACTACGAGAAACATTCCAACTTGGTCCTTCGCGATCCGCGCCGCGTCAAGCGAACGCAGGATCACAAATAAATACAAACCCAACACAAATAACACACCAAGAAATCCTTGTTCCTCAGCCAAAACCGAGAAAATGAAATCATTGTGTGCCACCGGGAGAAAGTTGTACTGACTCTGAGTCCCCTGCAAATATCCTTTTCCCGTCAAACCACCCGAGCCCACGGTGATACGAGCTTGAATCTGTTGATAACCTGCGCCGCGCGGATCCTGTTCCGGATCTAAGAAACTCGCAATTCTCGTCCGCTGATAATCTTCAAGACCATAGGTCCAAGCCACCGGTGTAAGTAGAACACCTACCACCGCCAGAACGGCCAGAAACTTGAGGCGAAAACCAGCAAATATCATTATCGCGACACAAACTGGAAGAAGTGTCACAGCAGTTCCTAAATCGGGTTGACGAGCAATAACCAGAAATGGAATTGCGACTACGGCTGATCCGATCGCCCAATCTTGAATCCTTCGATCTGTTCTCCGCTGGCCTGAATACACGACAGCTAGAACTAAAGCGATAACAATCTTTCCAAATTCTGACGGTTGAAGATTAAACATTCCAAGATCAATCCACCGCCGACTACCACTAACCTCCAAGCCAAAAAACAATGTGTATACCAACAACGCCAATAATCCAGTATAGATAAGTCCTGCATTGTCGGTCACAACGCGATAGTCGACCAGCAAACAAACAAACCCCGCTGCCAAGCCGATCGCCAAAGCCAACAACTGTCTCGATAACTGAGGTCCGACCGTCTCAGTCGTCGGATCATAGGTCGCGCTGTAAATCATTACTAACCCGACCAGGGCAAGAACAATAACTGTTGAAAGAAGAACCCAGTCAATATGTGGTCGCAGTCGGCGATCTATCATGCTCTTATCTGCTTATTGGCCATCTGCATCTATCCAAGGCACGTTTGGCAAAGGTCCGGAAAGTACAGGAAGCGGCTTTCTGTCCTGCTTAGCGAAAAACGTTGCCATGATGTGCCTTGCGATCGGCGCCGCCAAGTAGCCATGGTCAGAGTGCTCAGCAAACACCACTCCAGCGATTTGAGGGTCGTCTCTTGGTGCGGCAAAGACAAACCAACCGTGATCACGAAAGTCTACTTCCTCTTCCTCATCTTGTGCCGCGGCACGACGCGCCAATGAGACCACCTGAGCAGTCCCAGATTTACCCATAACATCACGTCCCTCGATCCTGGCAAGTCCGCCTGTTCCTTCACGGTTCACAACCATCCACAGGCCTCGGCGAAGCGCCTCAATCGTCGTTGGCAACATCTCCACTGTCTCAAATGTCTCTGAGACATCGGTTTCTCGCCAACCATTGTTATCCCTGACTGCCTTAAGTAACCGCGGCGTTATTCGAGTTCCGCCATTGGCTACAGTAGCCATCATAACCGCCAGAGAGACAGGTGTAACTGATAGTGCACCTTGACCTATCGCCAATGATACCGTCTCACCCGGATACCATGGCTCGCCGAACCGTTCGCGCTTCCAATCTCGCGAAGGAACCAATCCCTCTACCTCATGGGGCAGGTCTATCCCACTCATCACACCAAGCCCCAACGACTGCGACCATTGGTTGATCACGTCAACGTCGAGCATATTTCCTACAGTGTAGAAATACGTATTACAGGACTTCTCAATGGCCTCGTCAAGACCGACCG
>CAZUZW010000021.1:0-18529 GCA_964624855.1 uncultured Vicinamibacteraceae bacterium | reverse complement strand
AAGGCAAAATCGTTTGGGTCATACCCCGGGACACTCAACAAGGACAATACGTCACCCGACCGCGGATCAAGGGCAACCACAGATCCCGCATAACCACCAGCTTGAAAAGCTGCTTCGGCTGCTCGCTGCAGTTCGTAGTCGAGTGTCAATTGAATCTGTCGACCGGCACCAGGTGGCACCTCGTCGATCATTTCCACCTCACGACCGACACTGTTGACCATGACATGCCGCTCGCCGTCATCGCCCATCAGTAACTCGTTGTAGCGTTGCTCAACACCAGACTGGCCCACAATCGATCCACTCCGAACCCGAGGGTCAGTCGTTGTGTCAAGTTGCTCATCTGTTGCCTCACCGACGTAACCAAACAAATGAGACGCGAGACCGTTGGAAGGGTAGAATCGAGTCGGAATCTGTTCAACAACGACGCCAGGAAGTTCAAGTCGTCGTGACGTCACCGCTGCAACCTGTGCCAGCGACGCATCAGAAATCACGGTCAGCGCACGATAGTCTGGAACTGTCTGATTTCTCTCGACTGCGTCATGTAATGACTGAACCGGCACATTTGTAACTCGAGCCAATACGTCTAGAGCTTCGTCAAGATCCTCTATTCGTTCGCGAACCAATGAAATATTCAACGAATATCGATTTTCCACCAAAACACGCCCGTTGCGATCAAATACAACACCACGCGGTGCCCGAAGTCGCAACGTCCGAAGATGGTTATTCTCAGCCATCTCTGAAAATCGCGCATGTTGGCCAACCTGAAAATTCCAAAAACTGACGGCCAGCACAACAAAGACAAGCGCTATGCCAACCGAAAACGTCACCAACAATTTTCGATTTCTATCACGCTTGACTGAAACAAATGCGTCATACATCTTTAGGTCACCACGCCCTGTCGCTGAAACTCTAATTTCCCAAACTCTTCCAACGTTATCTAACTTGTCATCCACCGCCGGCGATTCAACGGATTTCGTCCTTGTTTGACACGATGAAACATCGCTGGCATCACACGGAACAGCCATGGACCCAAAATGCCGACGACGCCATTGAGTCCAGCTTCAACGCCGACAACATTAAGCGGCAACATCGGAGCATCCAATCCAATCAGCGAGTAGATGCCGAGATAGCAAATCGCATGTACGAGGGAAGCACCTATCACAAATGCCAGACGGTGCCAGACGGTGCCAAGGATAAACCGTGAACCCGCTACTCCCGATCCGACGCCAATAATCGTTTTCGTTAACCCACTGACCCCAATAATCCCACCTGACAACGCGTCCTGAAACAGCCCTCCCAACGTACCCGTCCATAAACCAACAACCGGACCACGCTGCAATCCGACCAACACGACTACGACCAGAACCAGATCCACTGGAGTTCCACCACCCGCGCCGATTCTGACGAGAGTGGTCTGAACCAACAAAGCGACCGTCACTAAGATAGCTACATAGGCCGTTTTCATTCACTCTTCCGCACGCGATCGAACCACCAGCTAATTCAACACCACGAGCACATCCTCGAGTTGTGAAAAGTCAACGATCGGCTCAACATGAATCAATTGATATAGTCCAACGCCTTCTTCCACATCGGTCACTTTTCCGATTCTGAAACCTTTCGGATAAATGCCATCAATACCAGAAGTTACGATCTCATCACCCACCCTAACATCTTCAAGGTTGGAAACATACTCCATCATCAGCAGTGTCGAATCGTCAGTTCCAACTACAACACCTGAAGCTCGAGTTCTTTCGACTAGTGCTCCTGCCGCAGCGTTTCGGTCGATCAGCAGCTGCACCTGCGCCGCGCGTGGACCTGGGTCGCCCACGACCCTGCCCACTACACCAGCAGGTGCAATCACTGCCAAGTCCGTTCGGACACCGTTATCTCGACCACGATCGACCGTCAGTGTCCGAAAATACGGTGTCGAATCGGTAGCAATCACTCGGGCACTCAGGGTAGGTAAAGCTACGGTCTCACGAAGTTCAAGCAGCCTCTCCAGACTCCGTGTCTGATGTGCTAGCGCTCGCTGCTCCTGCAACTCCAACCGCAAACCGCTGATTTCATCGTTGAGCCTTAGATTTTCCTCTCGCACGCTCCGAAGACCGACATAGCCAGACCACATGCCTACAACGCCATCTCGGGCTGAAGTAACCCACCGTTGTAGCTCAGTGAAGGCTCCGAACGTGAAAGACTGCAGCACGGAAGTTCCAGGTGCGGCATTGACCTGCGCAGAGATCAAAATCACATGGGCCAAAACTACGGCCAGCACGAGGTATCCGGTTCGCTGGCGACGATCCATGACTATTCTTAAACCAACTTGAGTCGGCACCAAGCCGACCTTTAACAATTACTAATAAACGATCAGTGGGAGGCTAATCCTTTGATGAGATTTTTCGAAGAAGACCAAAATCAGAAAGCATCCTTCCAGCCCCGAGCACCACACAGGAAAGTGGGTCTTCGGCCATCGCGAGAGGTAAACCTGTTTCCTCACGCAAACGCTTATCCATATTCTTGAGCAATGCACCACCGCCAGTCATTACAATACCGCGATCGACGATATCTGCGGACAGTTCTGGTGGAGTCTGCTCGAGTGCCACTCGAACCGCCTCAACGATTACGTTAACCGTCTCCGCCAGCGCCTCACGAATCTCCGCATCACTAACCGTAATTGTCTTGGGCACCCCTTCAATTAGATGTCGCCCCTTAATTTCCATCGTCTCAGGCTCATCTAGTGTGTAAGCGGAGCCAATGGTTATCTTGATCTGCTCTGCTGTACGTTCTCCAATTAACAGATTGTAAGTCTTTCTAACGTAATGAATGATTGCCTCATCCATTTCATTCCCAGCGACCCGAACCGCTTTGCTGTACACGATTCCGGCTAGAGAAATAACAGCGATATCGGTCGTTCCTCCTCCGATGTCAACAATCATGTTTCCAAATGGCTCAGTGATCGGCATCCCGGCACCTATAGCCGCCGCCATTGCTTCCTCAACAAGGTGCACCTCGCTGGCCTTCGCCCGATAAGCACTGTCCATAACCGCTCGTTTCTCTACCTGAGTGATTTCAGACGGGACACCTATAACAATACGTGGTCGAACCCAGACAGTACGACTATGTGCACGCTTGATAAAGTAAGTTAGCATCTTCTCGGTAACGTCAAAGTCGGCTATAACTCCGTCCCTCATCGGCTTAATAGCTACGATGTCACCCGGTGTACGGCCTAACATCTCTTTCGCTTCGCTACCAACAGCCTCCACACGGCCAGTAGACTTATTGATCGCAACAATCGAAGGCTCATTGAGAACGATCCCTTGACCACCGGCATATACACAAGTATTAGCTGTTCCTAGATCAATCGCGAGGTCCTGTGAGAACACGGACAGGAGCGAACGAATATTCAAGTCGTAACTCCCTCTGTCAAAGTAGTGCTTTCAATCTGAAGTTTATTCTCTTTTGTTACTTTATCTCGATACATCGCCTCGATCGCCATTTGAACAAATTCCTCTGTCGTCGATATCGTGTCGGATCGGGTCACTAGACCAACCGACGCCGTTAAATGGTGACCGGCGGTTTCATCTGCTAAAAATACGTGCCCACGAATCCTTTGACGTACTCTGGTCGCCATTAACATTGCCCCGGCGTGTTCAGTATTAGGCAAGATAATCACAAATTCGTCCCCGCCGTAGCGAACAACGGCGTCAGTCGCCCGCGAACATTCCTGAAGAATTCGTGACACCTCAACCAACACTCGATTACCAGACAGATGACCATTGTGATCATTAACTCGTTTAAAACCGTCCAGATCGACAAATAGCAATGACACTGGTGGATGGGTTTTGAAATCGCACCCCAATTCCCGCCTAAGTGCATGCTTCAAGTATCGAGCGTTGTAGAGCTGCGTGAGGTCGTCGGTCATTGACAAATCTTCAGCCCGGCGAATGCGAAAAGCATTGTCCAGCGCAACGGCTGCCGGTTCGAGCCAATTCTGAATCACCTCAAGTGTTGAAGTTGAAAGTCGTGGACCGGCGTGAGAGGTTTGATGATCGACCCCTACAAAAGCAGCTACGGTCCGTCCACGAGAAATTAACGGAAAAGCTATCGCGGCAACATTTGGACCACCATACGTTAACGGGTCATCACGAAGACTTGCCGAACCATATTCCCGTGAATGATTCATCACCCAAGCACCAACGATTCTGGTCGCACTTTCGATTCGTGGTTCAAGACTGGAATCTGACAAGAGAATCGAGTCACCCTCTGAGCAGGTGCTGACAACTGCAGTACTCGCAAGCGGCAACCATGCTCCAACCCGAAATGCCAACTCCGCCATTATATGAACGGGATCGAGTGAACTGTTCACCGAACGATACATGTCTCGAAGTGTGTCAACGCGAGTTAAGTAACGTCGTAACATTGGTTGAACCCGATTCAGCCGAGTCGCGAGATCGACAGAAGGCACTAGAGCAACTTGCTGCGGAACAGCGGCACAATCGGTGACAGGACCACTAAGCCCTTCCCAATCTCCAGAACAACAGTCTACTTGGCCCAGTCGGTGGCAGTTCAGAGCAGCGATGTGCACTGGCACATCGTGTTCGGCGTGGAAGACGGTGAACTCTAAACCTTCGCGTGGCCAAGACACTGGGCGACATTCCGCCGAGTTATACGTACGAGCCACCATCAATCACCGATCTTCTGTCAAATCCCCTAAGTCATTCGGTTTCAGCAAATATAACACATAGCCGACTCTTACAAGCCAATCTCATCCGTCTTCAGTCTCCAAGATGACACGAATCGCTTTTGACAGATACAATCATAGGTATGACCATGCTTGATGGAATGCGGCGCCACAAGGGTTGGCTAAAGTGGAGCCTCGCTATCGTCGTCTTAGCTTTTATCTTCCTCGTTCCAGGCATTGGGCTTGGTCCACCGGCTGATACTGCACTGTCGACAAATGTACTGGCACAAATAGGCGACCATGAGATCACGGTAGCGGAATTCCGCCGAATTTATCAGCAACAAATTCAGGAATATCAACTACAAGCTGGAAGCGAACTTAGCAATGAACTGCTCCGGTCGCTCGGGATAGACCGCCAACTTCTGCAGCAGTTGATCGATGAATACACAGCTTTATCAGAAGCTGAGCGTCTAGGAATTGTTGCGACAGATGCAGAAGTTCTCCAACGGATCCTATCTTTTCCGGCTTTCCAAGAGAACGGGCAATTCATCGGAGAACAACGCTATCGTCAACTCCTTCAAGTTCAAACTCCCCCTTTGAGCATTGCCGAGTTCGAAGAAAACATTCGGCGCGAAATACTTATCCAACGACTGCAGACGGCGGTGACCCAATGGGTGAGCGTCTCGAACGAAGAGATCGAAGATGAACATCGCCGACGCAACGAAAAGGTGAGAGTAAACGTCGTCGCGTTTCGCGGTGACGACTACCGTGACGAAGTTGAAGTGACCGACGCTGACATTGAAGCATTCTTTGCAGATGAGTCACAGTCTTACCAGGTACCAGAAAAACGTAAACTCAGATTTCTCGTAATCGACGAAGCCGCGTTAGCTGACGCCATCACTCCGAGTGAAGTCGAAATTCAGGAGTACTACGATTTCAATATTAATCAATACAGAACTCCTGGGCAGGTACGGGCCAGTCAAATCCTGCTCCGAATAGGTGACAAAGACGAGTCTGTTGTCGAAACTGCTGCTTTCGAACTCACCACCCAAGCACGTGCCGGCGAAGATTTCGCTGAACTAGTGAGAGAGCACTCGGAAGATGAAGCAACGATAGAACTAGGTGGCGACTTAGGTACTTTTGGACGTGGGCGAATGTTACCGGAAATTGAAGGGGCCGCTTTCGCTCTTAGCGTCGATGAAGTTTCTGAACCTGTCAAAAGTGCACTTGGCTATCACATCATAAAAGTGACTGAAAAACAGGAAGAATTTACACAACCGCTCTCTGAAGTAAGTAGTGCGATCACAACAACGTTAAAACAGGAGCGGGCTTCAGCGCGATCATCCGCTCTCGCACAAGCGATCTCAGCCGAGGTTTCCACTCCTGAAGACTTGGAACGTGCGGCGACGTCTCGAGGACTTGAGATCCAAGAATCTGCATTCGCCGCGCCAGGCGAACCGATTCTTGGTTTGGGACTCGCAGCAGAAGTGTCATCTCGAGCGTTCCAACTCGACGAAGGGGAAGTGGATGGACCGATAGCTACGCCAGTCGGTCCAGCGTTCGTAATGGTCGCCGATACTCAGGACCCATATCTGCCACCGCTTGAAGAGGTTCGGTTGCAGGTAAGCGACGATGTACTCAGGGAGAAAGCCTTAACCCTTGCCAAACAACGTGCCTCTGACGTGTTGGAAAACCTTCAAACAGTCGAAGATTTCGTGCGGGCTGCAGAGGAAGTGGAACTGACTGTTGGATCCAGCGAACTCCTTACCAGAGGTGAAGCATTCCCGGAAGTCGGTATAAATGCCGCGGTCGAGGCTGTAGCGTTCCGGTTACCCGAAGGTGGTGTCAGTAATGTTATTGAGGCAGGAAACCTAGCAGCGATCGTCCATGTCATCGAGCGAGAATCGGCAACAATTGAACAGCTCAACAACGAACGGGACGATCTGCGGTTCGAACTGATGCAAAGACGTCAGGCTCAATTTTACAGAGCTTACCTAAGCGATGTTGCCTCAAACCTTGCAGTGGACATAGACATGGCTGCCTTACAAGAAGCAACGGGAACCTAGTTCTGTTGACGTGCCATTAGCCACACCTTTGTCCGCCCTTCTGTGACCTGTGGGATTACCGAGCAATGAATAACTAGTAGTTCAGCAGCATCGGTATCCAGCCTGGCATTAATGCCAACGGCTGACTTGGGCGAAATAATCGAAAAGGCAAGGGAACGCTTGCCCGTAACTTCTCTCCGCCAGACAAGCTATGTCGTGCTACCGCAACTGGTCCTCCAACACCCTCACTGAGCATCTCAAGCAACGAAGGTGGCTTCGGATACGGCACTAAAGTCACCTCAAGATCCGTTGCAATTCCGGCGCGCTCCTTGGCAATTTCGACAGCGCGTCTGAAACCCCCAAGTTCATCGACTAAGCCGTTTTCTTGCGCTTGGCGACCAGTCCATACCCGACCTTGAGCAACCGCGTGGACATCATCCCGCGACATCTCACGTCCCTCAGCAACCCGCAGTAGAAACGTCTCGTAGGTTGCGTCAATTTGTTGTTGCAGCTTGGCCCTCGAGTCCTCAGAAAACGGCAAGAACACCGAATTGAATTCTGCCGAACGACCATTAGTCACCGACTCGCCATTGATGCCAAGCTTGTCGAGTGCCCCATCTATTACAAATTTTCCAGCTACAACACCGATAGAACCAGTTAACGTTCCAGGTTGTGCGACGACCACATCGGCTGGCGCAGCAATGTAGTAACCACCAGACGCGGCCAGATCAGACATCGAAGCAATAACGGGGTTGGCTTCCCGCGCCAGTGCAAGTTCACGCCAAATGATGTCCGAAGCCACTGCCGCCCCACCTGGACTATCAATACGCACTATGATGGCCTCTACTGCTGGATCCTCACGCGCTTCCCGGATGGCTGCTACTATCGCTTCAGAACCCAACACTTCACTGCCTGACACATCAACGCCACTTGCACCAAACGTGATCGTCCCGACAGCATAAATCACTGCAATTTCAGGACCCTGGTTAAGTCCTAATGGTCGCGGATCAACCAGGCGGTAATCTTGATACAGTAGTCGGTGTAGCCCCTCCTCTGGTAGTGGATCCTGTCCAAGCAGTTCATCTTCGTATCGCAACCCGTCCACCAAGCTCTGCTCAACAGCATCATCCGGAAGATAGGGACCCTCATCAATCAATTGACGGACTGCCTCTTCCGTCAAGCGGCGCCCTTCAGCAATTCCGCTCACCAGTTGCTCGTAGAGATCTCTGTTAAGTGCCTTCGCCATTTCCTTATGTTCAGCAGTAAAGGTTGTTTCAGTATAAATATTCGATGCTGTCTTAAAATCGCCCGCGTGTAACATGTCGGGATACACACCAACCGCATCTAAGGCTTCCCGAAGGAACAACTCGTAACTCGCCACACCCACCAGGTCCAGGGAACTCGTCGGCGTGAGAAAAATTTTATCGGCTGCTGTCGCCAAGTAGTACTGCTGGCCTCCACCGTACTCTAGATACGCAACAATCGGCTTCCCAGATTTCTTGAAGTCCAATATCGCTTCCCTAACCTCCTGAACCTTGCCCCACATACCAAGCTGTGGTGACGGAATCACGACGACCGCTTCTATACGCTCATCTACTTTGGCTTTTCGCAGTGTCTCCACCACAGAATTAACCGTATCGCGTTGGCCAACGATCAACTGTCCCAGCAGACTCTCAGGAACGTGCTCTGTTAGGTTTGAGGGTAGACGTAACCAGAGCACTGACCGGGATTCAATATTGGGTTCCGCAGTCACCAAGGCAAAGATCACAACTGCAGCACCAAGAGCAGCAATAACCGTAAAGCCGATAAAAGCGAAAAAAAATCGTGCTGCACGTGAGAATGCCACGTCGAAACCTCCTATCCGAAAAGACCCATCTTGTCTTAGTCGAGTATAGGAGAAAAACGTGACGCCACCTCACGTCACGTCAGCGTAAACGCGGCCACTTGACGTCAAGACCGCTAACCGACCGATGCTATACTCGACAGTCATTTTCTCCCCATTCGCGGAAGTGGCGGAACTGGCAGACGCGCAAGCCTCAGGAGCTTGTGCCTCACAAGGGCGTGGGGGTTCGAATCCCCCCTTCCGCACCACCTCAATGAAGACGTGTGCGCGACTCGCTGACTTTCAACGCTAGCAAGATCGAGACATCAAGTAATCGAAGCGGTTGGTATTCAATGGTTCAGAACAAAACCACAAGTATCGTCCCACCCTTGCCTGCAAGCCCGCTCGTAGAGGAACCTCGCGGAGTGATCGGTGATAGGTCCTTTTGTACCTCGAAGAATAATCGGGTAATCGTCTAAGGTCGGAGGCGCGTGTTCAAATGGACCGAGACCGGCAAATAGCCTATCGAAGTTCTGGCACGCGGCCCCAAAACCACGTTCGCAGCCACGTTCAAAAAACTCACCTGCATCTAACGGATCGCGGGACATCTCCTCTTCGTCCGTTTCAGAAAGCTGAACATGAAGGATGCCCGCTTCGTTACATGCCCATGCCGAACCGCTCCTGCAGAAAATAAACTGCATGTTGGCGAGATACGAACACGCACGAGGTCGACCTTCGCTACAAGCGGACTGCCAGAAAGGAACCCACTGCCCGGGGTGTCGGTCACCTACTCCCTGAAATGTGCTCATTACGGAAAATGTCACGACCCACAGTCCCACGTAAATGAGGTTAAGTTGCCGCGGTCTACCTTGGTCAGCGCCAACCAGCCTCGCTGGATCAAACCGACGCAACCATTGAAATCGAGCCACCCGATCCAACAGCTGAACCGACAGGTTCAAAACTGGAACAAACAACAACTTGTCGTAGAATGTCGGCACACCGGCGCGACTCAAAACTACGTAGAGAAGCACCGTGCTTAATCCATACAACACGCCAAAAATAATCCGGCCTACTTCCGTCCGCGGTGCTGTTGATGGATCAGTGAACAGCAGATGCATTCCAAGAAACACCGCGATCGGAATATACGAGTCGTAGAAAAAATAGACGCCAGTAGCAGCAAAATAAGCAAGCCCAAACAGGTATGTCGCCAAAACAGCTGACATCGTCATTGATGCCACACCAAACAAATACTGTCCAGGCAGAGCCACCAGAAACAACACAATATAAATATGCGGAGGATAAAACTGAGATATTGCGATGTCTTGACCCCACGTAATATCAGTGGCCCCAGTAAGGATCAAACATATTGACGCGACAGCCAGTGGAAACGAAGACGGATTGAAAATATGAACTCGCCGGCCATTGTTGTTCCAGCGAATAAACTCTTTTGCGCAAAAGCCAAGTGCAACCAAACAAAATTGTAAATAGAACCAGTCGTCGGCAAACCAGAGAAAGAGGTTAATGCTGAAAATAACTGGAAACGGTCCAAATCCCAGCGTATAGCTGGTCCGCCGAGACCAGACCAACAACATATCAAACGCGTACGCGAAAAACAGCTGAGCAACGATCAGAAAAGCCGAGTCATATACCGGTCTCCAGTACCAGCCCCAGTACAAGAAAAAGGCTCCTTGGGCACACGCTTGAATATAGTGCTGCTTCCGGAGTACCACGCGTAAAGTGAAGGACTTGCCTCTATTCTGGGCACGTCCAAACACCAAAACACTCCAACCGATGAGCGCAATGCTAGGGACTAAGAACGACCATTGAAATAGAAAGTTCTGTCGAACAGCGGTGAGAAAAGCCAGGCTAAACAAACCCAGCGAGAAGACTGACACCAAGCCAAAACCGACGACAGGCGAGAGACATATCCCCTCGCCTGTCGATGATGTCAGGGACCTATCAGACCTCATTAACTGGCCACGTGAGGCGTGCGGCAATACTCAGTCACAAAGACTCTCAAACCAACGCACAGAATCCCTGCGACTGCTATCGAACAGACTCGATACCGCGGCTATTGAACGGGATCCGCGGTGTCAACACCAGGTCGAGCAAGCTCGTACGTAGACCCAGTTCCCGATGAGCCCAGAAACAGCTTGGTGCCGTCATCTAGAGTGATGTCCCGGCCGTTAGCACGATTGGTGCCGTCCTTCGCCTGATATCCATCCACCGCGACATCGGTGCCAGGTAGCAACGACTCTCTGGTGAATCCCCGGCGAAACAATACATTTGGGGTTCCAGCTTCAAATGCCCACTCTTCGGTGCCACCTGCGTCTAAGTTCACATTGATGTGAATCCAGACGTGAGGATTAACCCATTCGACCTTTGTCACCGTTCCAGTGAACTCGACCGGCCTCTCGGCGTCGAACTCAGCCGCAAATGCGTGATGCGCAGACACCGTGGCAGGATTTCCCGCCAGCCACGCACCGATTACACCAACTACAATAAGTGCCCCAATTACGTGTAACGTTTTCATGGTTGTTTCCTCCCTCTATTGCCGCCCAAGAACCATTGCTCAGAACCAAACTAGTCGTCGTTTTCTTCTTGCCTAATAAGTTACCACTACCGCCGATACCAATCATGCAGAGCATCACCAGCTGGAATCTTACGGGTAATATCGACGATGATCGTCTCTCCCTCCCATCGCTGCACTAATTGTTCACGACGGAGGTGACCATACATGAACTCCTCCGAGAACTCGATACAAGGATAATCAAGTGCCGTCGCGTTTGGCTCGAGTCGGCGATACAGCGGCATCGCGATCGTCCACGGCTCAGTAAATGTCTCCGGATCAGTAATTTGCACTTCATACCAGATGGCATCCGCCGACAGAGGAGAAAAGCGCTCGGTCAGCTCAAGAGCTTCGCTATGAAAGTTGCCCGCCCGGTCAAACCATGTCTTACCGTTGAAATAATCTACATTGACAACCAACGTATCGCCTTCCCACCGACCAACCGAATGCCCCATAAAGGTGTAGTCTGGCGGACCCGTAACATCAGTCAGATGAATGACGCGTGCAGCGTTTGAAAATCCGAAGGTCATCTGAATCTTATCTTCACCCTGCACAATCTGGAACGGGTAAGGCATATACATTGCCCGCGGTATTCCCGGTAAGTAGCACTTAAGCTCTGGGTCTCGGTCGATCCAGTTTGCATTGTTCTCTTGCTTAATACGAAGAGTCTCAGGCTTATACGGAATCGCTCCGTCGCCCTGAACAACACCTATCGACCCCGGGACTCCGGCGGCAGCACCGAGTGCCAGTACTGGTGCCGCTGGAACTTTGGCATATTCATACGGATATATACCATCTTGCATGACCATCCCAGGTCGAGCTTCGTGGGCTTCCAAATCCCAATGTGCTTCATTAAGCGCCTGCCAAACACCGTTGAAATTCGGCCGACCATCAGGGGTTTCGGAGGAGCGGGCACTCGGTCCTTGAGTTTGTCCCTGGGACGCATTACTTGTAACTGCAAGGGAAACGACAGCACCCACTATTGCAGCAACAAGCGCCGTGACGACTATCGAGCTGTTAAGCGACTTCTGCATCATCACTCCTCACTGCTCCATTTCGTCTACGAGACCGGTCACGCAAGTGGCCGTATCCAGTGAGAACGGGTCAGGACCAGTCCCTTTCTGAAACGCTTCTTCGTCCATCCGTGCACCAATCAGCAACGCCGGCAAACCATAGTTGCCCTCGTGGCATCGAGGTTCATAGTAGATCCGATTTTCCGTGTCACTCTGCCCCTTCATTTCCTGCCGGATCGTCCACGGTCCGCTCCACACTGTTGGGTCTTCGACCGTCACCTCGTAGTCCAACGTGTCTTCGTCAACCCTCGTGTATCGTTCGACCAACTTCAGGTTTTCACCAGAGCCACGAAACGGAAATTTCGGGGAAAAGTTTGTCGTCTCGATTACCAACGTATTGCCTTCCCAATGACCTCGAGAATCACCGTGACGCAACCGCAGTTGGGCCGGAGGATGGTCTCCACTCAAGTAAACGACCCGTTGATATCCTTGTCCCTGCCCAGTGTCATAAGCAATTGCGATAGAGTCCTCACCCTGTACGATGCGGCGGTGACCTCTGAAATCAGGAGTTACCCCTCTCATGCACCGGTCGCCCAAACTCTGGTCTTCAGGACCATCATGCCGATTCATGCGACCAGTGTTGTAGAAGGGTGCAATATCAAACCGGCGTTCTGAAGGCGGTCCAAATTCTCCTCCGCGACAACCGGGTGCACCTTCCTCGCAGGTCTCCGTATTCTGCAGCAGCATGAGACGCCATTCTCGCTGGATTTCACTCTGACGCTGCGCCTCTGCCGTCAATGCCGGAATTCTCCCATTTGGGGGATCAACTACGAGAGACGTACGAGGACCAGCCGGTTTAGCAGAGGTATAAACAGCATTGTAGGCTCCTGCGACATCACGCGCGGCTAAACCCGACCGCTCATCGCGTCCAGGATTAATCATACGTGCTTGGTCTCTGGCAGACCGTTCCTCTTCCGTCGCAAACTCTCGGTCACCAGCATCAAGTGATCGTTCAAAAGGAGTGTCATAGACATCCAGCCAAATTCCCTCCAGATCCGGATGTCCCCACGCGGTCTTAGTTGACTCTTGGCCCTCGACCGGTACGATTGTGAACTGGGCAAACACCATTCCCACGGCCAGTATGATGGCCAGACCAAACGACTGGAGCAATCGTCGTCTCATTGCGACACCTCCTCAAAAATTCAGTCCCCGATCAATCTCAAACTAAAGCTTGATACACCTAGACAGGGACCCTGTCAATTAGAATCTTAAAAGTTAACCTTGTTAGCCTTCTAGTCAACCCCCACAGCATATTTCTAAGACTAGGTAGCCGACAAGCAATACTGAGCGGTTTTCTTCCTTGATCTAGTCCGTTTTGACAGACAACGCCTAAAAATGCCGAATAAACAACCAGTTCAGAATCGCTGTTCTCTGGGGAAGAACTGCCTATTCGCGAGTAGTCCGTCATCTTGCCCAACTCAGCTCACCTTAAAGACCTTTTCGAGGGTAGACCACAAGCGAATTTTCAGACACACTCGTAACACACTGCGTTGAGATTTCAGAATCGCCCGCGAGCTGCGGTGGTTTGGGAGAAAACTGTGCCAACTGTAATACGTTCGATGGCATGTACAGTCGGAATTGTGGCGGGACTCCTAATCATGTTGCGACCACAAGTCGTGATAGCACAATACGGAGCAACAAATGGAGAATGGCCAACGTATGCCGGAGACCTCGGCGGAACGAAATATTCGCCGCTAGGCCAGATCACGAGGTTTAATTTTTCCCAGTTGGAGATTGCATGGCGCTGGGCTTCAGCTGACGCCTCTCTTGATCTCGATGCGCTCAGAGCAATCCACCCCGATCTCAGTATAAGAAATCTTCGCGTCACCCCGTTGATGATCGGAGGGCTTATTTATGTTGTGACTCCACTACGACTGGCCGCGGCGTTGGACGCAGGAACCGGCGAAACGCGATGGCTTTACGACCCGGATGTCATTCGATCGACACGAAATTCAATCAATGCACCTGGATACAGCCTGCGGGGCCTAGCTTACTGGGAAGACGAAAACACCGCACGAATCTTTTACGGAACACCTGACGGATACCTACTCGCCGTTGATGCTAACACTGGTGAACCAATTTTGGCGTTCGGAGACAATGGCCGAGTGGACCTCTCCACAGATATTCCTCGAGGTGGACGCGACACCACCGACGACAGAGGCTTTCCGTGGATCAGCGTCAACTCACCACCCATCGTCGCTCGTGGAATCGTCGTAACGCCGGTTTCAATTTCCGATCAACCGATAACCAAGGAACAACCACCAGGTTGGGTTAAAGGCATTGACGCCCTAACCGGCGAAACCAAATGGATCTTCAGGACAATTCCACAATCAGATGATTTTGGTAACGATACGTGGCAAAGCGAGTCTTGGCGTTATACGGGTGGAACCAACGTCTGGTCTGCCTTTAGTGTCGATGAAGACCTTGGCTACATCTACCTTCCAACCGGAACGCCAACAAATGACTATTACGGAGGCCATCGTCCTGGTGACAACCTCTTCGCGGAAAGTTTAGTTGCACTCAACATTGAGACCGGACAACGAGTATGGCACTTTCAGGCGGTACACCACGGTGTCTGGGACTACGACTTCCCCACTCATCCAAACTTAGTCGATATCACAGTCGAAGGACGTGAAATACGAGCGATTGCACAGGTCAGTAAACAAGGATTCACTTACGTTTTTGACCGCGTGAACGGAGAACCTGTCTGGCCAATCGAAGAACGGTCGGTCGAGACCGATACAAACCTCAACGGAGAGGTTCTATCACCCACACAGCCATTTCCAACGAAACCGCGGCCTTTTGAAGACCAAGGTTCGTCGATCGACCAGCTAGTCGATTTCACACCAGAAATCAGATCGATAGCGGTCGACGCAGTCAAAAATCATCGATTAGGAGACCTCTTTTCGCCACCTATGGTGGCGGTGAGCGGGGGAATACAAGGCACTATTCAACGGCCTGCAATCGGTGGAGGCGCCAATTGGATGGGGTCAGCAGTAGATCCACAGACTGGGATTTTGTACGTCCCATCGTTAAATGCTTACTCGGTCATGCGGTACATCACACCAGAGACAGAAGGTGCAAACCTGAACTACACCCAAGGAGGCTTCAACACGCCGTCACTTATGCCACAGGGCCTACCGCTGTTCAAACCTCCCTACTCTCGCATTACAGCCATTGATCTGAATACCGGTGAGCACAACTGGATGCAACCGAACGGAGACGGCGACCGCTACCGAAATCTACCGTTGTTACGTGACCTCAACCTCCCCCCACTTGGCGGCGACGGACGTGGAGGACCAGTACTAACCAGCACACTGCTCATCAGCGCGCTATCCGCAGGTGGTTCAAATGGAGGCCCCCGGTTGGTCGCACGCGACAAGATGACCGGTGAAATCGTAGGGTCAGTCGACCTTCCCGGCGGCGCAATTGGCACGCCGATGACCTACATGCACGAAGACAAACAGTACATTGCACTCACCGTCGGTGGCGACGTGCCCGAGTTAATTGCTCTAGCCTTGCCGTGAATACACCTACTCCGCCAAAGAAAAAACTAGAGCGATATTTAGACGTTTACCGACCTACTACATGCACGAAGACATGCAGTAGGTTCATCGGAAAACCTCTATAACTTACAAAGTAATAACTAGATCTGGCGGGCTCTGAGAAAGCGCTCCATACAGTTGCGGAAAACAACCCGCGCTAACTCCTTCAACCATACCTGACGCTTCAACCTGACCCGAACCGCATTGTTCAAGGGTTCCTTTTGCCAAGCCTCTTCTTACGGCACAAGCATCGCAAATCATTAACAACATGCCCTTACTTTGAGCTAATTTGGAAAGTCTTTCCCCAACAGCATTTCCCTTCTGCAAAACGTAACAGTTGTCGTCAAAGAAAAACATTCCAACAACGTCAACTCCATGGTTGCCATTTTCTAGTTGGGGAAGAATCATTTGGGACAACTGAAAAGTCGACGACATATTTGTTTTAAAAACGTATGCTACTTTCATATCTCCTCTCGGGTTAATTTGAAATCAATTCTCTGAAGTTACGGCCGAACTCATGTTCGGCATCCATTTTCGCGCGTTCAAAAAACGCTCTTCAATATCCACCTCGGACATACCCAAATCCCTCAGCTGAAGTCGAATCTCGGCTTCCGAGCAACCAGAATTCGGCTCTAAACCAGCCTCAGTCCATGTGTCATGTTCAACGGAAATACTAAACCATTCTCTCTGAGAAGTCTTAATTCCAACCACAACAATATTATCACTCGTCATATCGTCACCTCTATGATCGCAACTGCCGGTGTGTTCTTTCACCTGAACAACACAAGAATCACGACCCGTCGCTGGGACGATCGGGCAGAAACGCCGCTAAGGACGGCGAGGCAGGATGAAACTAATTGAGCAGCCAGTTTAGACGGGTATTAACTCTAGGTCAATTACCCAAGACAAAAGAGAAACAGGGCGAACTCAGCTGTATCAACCCAACAATCAGTGGGTCGTCGAAATTAGTGAGAAGCAAAGTGGGTCAATTGACCATTCTCATCAAACGCAAGAACATCGAAAGGTTCCGGTTCCCGACCGGGAATCTCCATACCTGGAGAACCGATCGGCATGCCTGGCACCGCAATGCCTCGAACGGCCGGGCGATCCGCAAGCAATCGTTTAACGTCTTCCGCTGGCACATGACCTTCAATCACATAGCCATCAACAATCGCGGTGTGACACGAACCTGCTTGTCTCGGAACCCCAGCAACCTGCTTGACACGATTGATATCCGGGACGTCAGTAGTCTTGACCTTAAATCCGTTTTCTTCGAGGTGTGAGACCCACACCGAGCAGCAGCCTCAAGTGGGCGACTTATAAACTTCGACCACGGACTCGCCCTGAGCGGAGACTCCATGCACCGTCAGAAGCCCAACACCGAACAAAGTAAGTGATAACACAATAATTGCCAAGCGCATCTTCACCTCGGTTCTTCTTCGTGGACTATTCTAACAGCAGTTTCGAATTCTGCCGACAAAACTACCACGTTAACGGTCGCCTCTCTTAGACCCGGAAAACTGCCGGTGAAAACCCTGAGATTTGGCAGGTCCGCCCTTCCCCTTGCCAGCCGACCCGGTGCCACTAGATAAATCGTCGAAAATCTCGACCTCGCCAGCCTCAATGATGCGCTGCACCGACTCTCGTTCGGCATCATGGGTGGCGATTTGACCTTCTTTGGACGGCCCCAAACGTAGCACCCGCCCCTGAGAAAGCTTGATCTTAAGTGGGCGACGAGTCTTATTAATGATTGTCTTCATGGATTCATCTGAACCTGAGTCACGAAACTGACGTTTATTTTCTAATCTCGAAAATTCGTATATTGGAGTGGTAGTTCTACATCGGCGTCCTTAAGTAACGCGATCACCTCCTGTAACACATCCCGCTTCTTGCCAGTCACTCTTAACTGGTCTCCCTGAATCGCAACTTGGGCCTTGAGCTTCGTCTGCTTGACCATCTTGACCAAACGCCTGGCCAAATCCTGCTCAATACCTTGACGTACACGAACGACCTGCCATGCGTCACTCACATTCGTCTGCACGGCATCTCGTGCCAAGCTTCGAATGTTTACCTTCCGACCAGCTAACTTATTCGTCAAAATGTCATACATCTGATTAAGCTGAAATTCGTCGGGAGCTCGCATCGTGATCTGACTGGCCTCCAACGAAAATTTTGCATTCTTCCCCTTGAAATCAAACCGGGTATCAACTTCACGGTTAGCCTGGTCGACCGCGTTCACAACCTCGTTCATGTCGACTTCTGACACTACGTCAAATGATGGCACCAGTCCTCCACAGTTCTAACGATTCAAGATTATACGACCAGTACGAACAAGAGCCCCGCCACCTCTCGGCGACGGGGCTCTCAAATGCGTCACAAGGTGGCTGCACTAGCCATCCAGTTTCACTACGTTCTCTGCAGCTGGTCCCTTCTGTCCTTGGACCACGTCAAACTCCACCCGCTGACCCTCAATGAGGCTCTTGAAGCCCTCTCCTTGGATTGCTGAATGATGAACGAATACGTCTTTCTCGCCGTCGTCACGGGTCAAAAACCCGTAACCCTTGCTGTCATTGAACCACTTTACTGTGCCTGTTGTGGGCATTTCCTTACTCCACTGGGTTACTCGTCGGAGTTCGGACCTACCCGTACTGCCGACTACCTATAATGTGCAGACTCTCTGCACCTCGATGACATCGCACACACGATGTCTGTTCACGTCCTGCGACTATACCTCGTTCTGACTCCCACGAATTGATCGAGCGACAAGATTCTTGAGCAGCGAAACCTTGTAGCCATT
>CAZUZW010000020.1:27158-45248 GCA_964624855.1 uncultured Vicinamibacteraceae bacterium | reverse complement strand
ACTAACTTATAATCAAGTAGCCGACACCGACGCAATCTTCCAATCGTGACGGTCATCCCCGCTCCTCTATTAACGTCGAGAATGGGTTGAGGTCGGTCGACACCACCCAAGTATTCAAGCGGACGCAACGGAGCGGACGGAAGTTGCTCATGCTGCGGCCGGCCAGCGAACTCCCTGAAAGCTTGAATAATGTCATCCTCTGATGGCTGCGCCTTAAATCCTACCGACAACATTTCGGTATGTCC
This sequence comes from uncultured Vicinamibacteraceae bacterium, assembly GCA_964624855.1. GTDB lineage: Bacteria > Acidobacteriota > Vicinamibacteria > Vicinamibacterales > UBA8438 > CAUZIB01. The sequence continues at coordinate 45,003 of CAZUZW010000020.1, read as the reverse complement.
GTTAATGACGGGAACTCGTGTCGTATGGGCACTGACCACGACCGGGTAATCCTCAACACGTCCGTCTCTCATCGTTCCCAGAATCTTTTTTGTCTCCGTTTCCATCTTCTCTTCTTCGCCACCAATATACGGAATGACGTTTCCCAATATATCTAGCGACGAAACACCGGGATACCCAGCACCAGACACGGCCTGCAGCGTGGTCACATTAACCGCTTCTAATCCAAATGGCCGCAGGGGCGCTAGCGCCAGTGCCAACATTATCGTCGAGCAGTTCGGATTCGTTACAATCCTTCCCGTCCAGGCTCGAACTGACGCCTGTCTCTCCAAAAGACCAAGATGATCCGAATTAATCTCTGGAATCAAGAGCGGCACGTCTTCGGCCATGCGATGGTTTTTAGCATTGCTGACGACCAAATGCCCGGCCTTCGCGAAATTCTCTTCAACGTCTCCGGCAACGGTCGAATCAAGCCCTGAAAAGACCAACTCCGGCGCTCCGCTGGCCTTTACGGAGTTCACTTTCATCTTCGCCACGGAATCTGGACACGCAACGGGCAACCGCCAAGTCGTCGCCTCATCGAAACGACGGCCTGCCGACCGTTCACTTGCTGCTATCCAAGTCAAACGAAACCACGGATGGCGTGATAATTGAGAGATAAACTCCTGGCCCACAGCCCCGGTTGCGCCAAGAACGCCAACATCAATAGTAGGCTCTGCCATCACTGTGCCACCGTCGACGCACTCTTGGTCTCCGAGAAGAATTCATCATGAACGACTCTGACTGCCTGGTCTAGCCTGCCTTCAGCGATAACGCACGCAATTTTCATTTCTGATGAGCTAATACAATCTATGTTGATACCCTGCCTCGCTAACACCGAAAACATTCGCGACGCCAATCCCGGAGTCGACGCCAACCTCGACCCGACAATTGAGAGCTTAGCTACATCACGTTCTATAATCGCATCACCGCAAAGGCTCGCCGACTTCCACTTTCCTGCCAACACTTCCGCCTTTTGAATATACAACTCGTCTAACACAAACGTGATTCGTCCAAGTCCGTCCGAACTGGAACTTTGAATAATTAGCCGAACACTAATATCCTCTGCCGCCAGGTCCTCAAACACCTCAGCCGCCAAACCCGGGCGATCGGGAACATTGAGCAACGTGACCTTCACCACCTTCTTGTCACTACTGACACCCACAACCGCGGCTTGTTCCATTACCATGTCACTAACTCCTCGAATCCATGTTCCGTCACCGTTTTCAAAACTCGAGCGCACATGAATAGGCACGTCATATGCCATACAGACCTCCGCCGCTCTCGGGTGTAACACCTTAGCTCCACTTGATGCCATCTCAATAGCTTCCTCGTAACTGATTTCCCCCCACATTTTTGCGGTTGGAACAATACTCGGGTCGGCAGGAAACACGCCCGTTACGTCGGTATAGATCTCACACACCTCGGCACCCAATGCTACGGCTAGGGCTGCACCTGTTATGTCACTCCCGCCGCGCCCCAGGGTAGTTATCTCGTCTTCCCGGCTCAATCCCTGAAATCCCGTAACGATTACCACTCTACCAGCATCCATCTCTTGCAGAATTCGGCTGGTGTCTATTGACTCAATTCTCGCAATGTTAAAGGCACTGTCCGTGCGAATGCCACATTGTGAAGCAGTCAGCGAAATCGCCTGGACACCTCGATCCTGCAATGCCAGTCCCAATAACGACACAGACACTTGTTCTCCTGAGGAGAGCAAGAGGTCCATTTCTCTACCTCGTGGATTTACTGCCACCTGATGCGCTAATGCCACCAACTCATCCGTCGTCTTCCCCATCGCCGACAATACGACTACCAAGCGCGGCGACTGATTTACCGACGAAGCAATCCGATCAGCTATCGTGCAAATCTTAGGCGCACTTCCAACCGAAGTCCCACCATACTTCTGGACCACAACTGGGGTTGCGGTCGACTGATCTTCCAATGCCATTCTTAACTTTCTTTATTAAAACCGTCTTCGGCAAGTTGCGTGGAAAGCTGATGCAAGAACAGTCCAACGTCTGTGACTATCCCGACCGTCTGCGATGAACCGCGATCGCCAAGTTTTGTTACAACCGATGGATTAATGTCGACACAGACAACCCTGACGTGCGAGGGCAACATATTGCCAACACCGATACTATGAAGCATCGTCGACAGCATAATAACCATGCTGACACCCTCTAATGATTCGGCATAACGATCTTGCGCTTCAATCAAATCCATGACTGTGTCTGGCAATGGACCGTCATCTCGTATGCTACCGGCCAAAACGTAATCTACGCCGTGAGTAATAGCCTCATACATAATTCCTGATGTCAGAATCCCTGTCGCCACAGCCTCTCGACATCCTCCGGCTCTACGAATCACATTAATTGCTCGCATATGGTTCTGGTGTCCCTCGTCGACCGATACACCCGCGTCAAGATCGATACCTAATGATGTGCCAAATAAAGCGTGTTCTATATCATGGACGGCCAGAGCGTTTCCCGCGAGAAGAAGGTCAACATAACCTTGGCGCAATAGATTGCAGAAATACTCAACACCGCCACTGTGAACCACGACGGGCCCGGCTACGAACGCTATACGTCCTTGATTCTCCCTGACATCACGCATCATGGCAACGACCTTGGCAGCACTCACTTCAACGCGCCGTTCAGTTGAGACGTCGTTGGTCATAAACGCGAAGCCCAGCCGATCTCTCTCCGCGAACTCCGGCGACACCCTTATGCCGTCAACTCCAGAAACCACAAGATCGCCTCTCTGGACATCTCGCAGCTTCTTACAGACCGCAAGACGATTCTTCACAACAATCACGCCATCCATTCGCTGTTTGCCGACTGACAACCATTGCCCTTCCAAACGAATGTCCGTATGGTGATTCGTCGTCGAATAGAAACCTTCTGAAACTACCCCGTCTGCTTCCGCAGCGATCAAGCTCGCATCACGTAGTGGAGCCGAATGGCAACCTAATCGCATCAGGTCTTCCAATAACTGCTGGAGGGAGACCTCATCCGATGTGCCAACCTTCATCGTGAGTTTCGAAAACTCTTCGTTTGTTCGACCAAGATTAAATTCGAGAACTTCGAATCTTCCAGATCTCTCAATCACTTTGTCAAAAATTGCATTCAACAATTGAGAGTCGACAAGGTGTCCCTCTGCTTCGATAATCTCCGTGTACTCTGGGAATTCATCCATCTCAAACAAGGCTCTGATGCTTCTCATTACATATCGCGAAAAAGTCCTGAAACTCCTTTAACGAACGTCCCAATTCTGTTGGTCGTTTAAGTGAGTCACTAATCACATCTGACGTCTTGTAGCCATTCCCCGTAACGCAGACAACAATCGACTCATCCTTAGGAATGACACCCTGTTCTATCAGTGAAATTGTAGAAGCAAGGGTTGTTCCGCCAGCAGGTTCCGTAAAAATTCCCTCCGTCTGCGCCAACAGGGTAATCGCGTCAACTATTTCGTCATCGGTGGCTGTAACACCCACACCTCCACTCTCGCGCACCGTCTTTACGACCTGATGACCATCAGCTGGATTCCCTATAGCAATGGATTTTGCTATGGTGTTTGGCTTGACGGGCTCGGGGAAATCAAGCCCTGCTTCCAGTGCCTTAACCACCGGTGCACAGCCCGCGGCTTGTGCTGCATAAATCTTCGGCAGTTCTCCTTCAACTAGTCCCATCCTTAAGAATTCACGAAAACCACGGCCTATTCTCGGTAATAAGGTTCCCCCAGCTACTGGCACGACCACATGTTTGGGAAAACGCCATCCACATTGTTCTACAATCTCAAACCCGTAGGTCTTCGCTCCCTCTGCGTAGTAGCTTCGTAAATTAATGTTCGCGAAACCCCACCCGTAGTTATCGCCTACTTGAGTGCATAATCGGTTTATGTCGTCATATGTACCATCTACGGCGACCACATGAGGTCCCGACACCGCCGACCCGAGGACCTTGCCCCGTTCAAGGCTCTGCGGGATGAAAACGTAACACGGTAGGCCAAGCCTCGCGGCGTGCGCCGCGACACTGTTACCAAGATTACCCGTAGAAGCACAAGCAAAGATTCCCAACTTGAGCTCCAGGGCCCGCGTCGCCGCAACACTTACGACTCGGTCCTTGTACGACAAAGTTGGATGATTAATTGAGTCGTCCTTTATATACAACTCTGAGACACCCAATTCGGCGGCGAGACGATTCGCACGAACTAACGGTGTGTATCCGGAATGAAAACCCGTTCGAGGTTCGCCCTCAATTGGAAGAAATTCTCGATATCGCCATAGATTCTTAGGCCGTGACTCAATTACCTCGCGAGTCACATGGCGACGAATTCCATCTTCGTCATATGTCGCCTCAAGAGGACCGAGACACTGGTCGCACACGTACAATGCCTCAGCAGGAAATGCCACACCACACATAGAGCACTCTAGGCCTGTGAAGTAACTCATGCCTCACGCCCTCCAGTCTCCAACATCGGCATTGAGAGCGGGGGGCGAATGTTAAAGTCCATCACCGAGCACTCCTGTAAGGCCAGTTCAACGACACGTGACTGACACGTTTCAAGAGTCACGACAAACGGTAACTCCTCCTTTGAATAACCAGGCTCTTGTAGAACCGAATCGATATTAACGTTGTATTTCGAAAATATTCCAGCCAAAGCCTCGATAATCCCAGGACGATCAGAAACAACAAACCTGACATAGTGCGGAGCGAATAGGTCCTCTTTAACTGTCGCTATCTCTATGCTCCGTCCCTGCGTTCGACGATTACTGCCATAGGCAGCGATCGACTCAAGGTCTGAAACCACGGCAACAGCCGTCGGGCCTCCTCCAGCACCAAAACCAGAAAAGACAGTCTCCTTTCCGAATCTACCCTCAACGCACACAACATTTCGGCTTCCTTCGACTCGCGCTAACGCCGAAGACAACGGCACCAACGTTGGTCGAACCGAAGCGCACACAGAAGGTTCCTCCTCATTCACAATTGCCACTTCTGCTACCTGACGAATCGTGTGCTGCATCCGCTTTGAATAGACAAAATCGATTGCCTCTATTGCTCGGATAGTGCCCACGGGAATCTGCTGAACGTTCACTTCATAACCGAATGCCACTGAAGCCAAGATCGCAATCTTTGCCTGAGCGTCAAATCCATCAACATCCTCGGTTGGATCTGCCTCCGCAAAACCCAATTCTTGGGCGTCAGCCAACACCTCGTCAAACGACACCGACTCAGTCTCCATCCGTGTCAAGATGTAATTGCAGGTGCCATTCAGAATTCCTCGTAGGCGAAATAATTTATCTCCCGCCAAACCCTGTTGGACACCATGAATAATCGGAATGCCGCCTGCGACGGACGCCTCGAACAATAGGCTCTTTCCGTTCTCTCTTGCGATACCAGCGAGTTCACGTCCATGGTGTGCTAGAAGCTGTTTGTTCGCGGTCACCACATCTTTTCCGGCCTTTAATGAACGCCTAATCCATTCAGCCGCATCGGTAACGCCCCCAATTAACTCCACCACCACGTCCGCATCCGATGCCAAAACGACTTCAATGTCGTCCGTCCAGACGACACCCGCCGACACCCAGTCGGCTTCATTTCGCTTTCGCTCAATATCCCTATTGTAAATATGTGAGGTTCGCAAAGACGGGTGATCGTCTGAAATTGCTCGGACAACTGACTGCCCAACAGTGCCGAAACCAACGACGGCAACACGAAGTGCGGTTGGATTTACCACAGACCTTCAAACCTCCAATAAATATCAACAATAATCAAAAAGGCCATCACCCCGTTTGGATGATGGCCTTTTAAACTCTTCCGAACAAATGGCTACATCATCCGTATGTCCCCGGTTCCGTGGCGCCGGTCATCTTCCCTGTTGGGGGCATAAAAACGAGACTACTGAGTGTAATTCGGACCTTGTTCATAGACATCAGTCGGCGAAAAAACAATTCCTACTTATACAGCGGACAGCTTGACCAAGTCAAACTTCGCCCTTGACCCAGTCCTCATGCATCGTTAGACAATAACGTCAATTATGCCAACTCCATCCAAATGGAAAGATCTACCAACCGAGGCGATCAATCCTGCCAGCCTCGCGATGGATACTGCTTCCACAAAGGAACTCCTGAATTTGATGGTTACGGAAGATCGCAAGGTGATCAATGCGGTTTCGAAGGAACGAACTCGAATAGAAACTGCAGCAGAACTGATCGTGTCTAAATTGCGGAAATCTGGCCGTATTTTTCTAGTCGGAGCCGGGACCAGCGGTCGACTAGGTGTCCTCGAGGCGGCAGAAATGATCGCCACCTTCAGTACAGCTCCAAACCTCGTTCGTGCGGTAATGCCCGGAGGGCGATCAGGTTTCTTTCATGACAAAGAGGGCAGCGAGGATAACTTCGAGGAAGGTGCGCGAGCGATAAGACAGCTGAAACCAAAGCGAAAAGATATTCTTATCGGAATATCCGCAAGCGGTATGACACAGTTCGTCCGCGGAGCACTGTCAAAGGCGCGGCAAACCGGTGTCACGATCATCTTTATTACGTGTTGGCCTGGCACAGAGCTTCAGACATTTGTTGATGTGGTGATTGCTCCCGCGGTGGGACCAGAGGTAATAGCAGGTTCCACAAGATTGAAGGCAGGAACAGCGACGAAACTGGTACTAAACATGTTGACTACGGTGTCTATGGTGAAGATTGGAAAAACCTACGGAAATCTCATGGTCGACATTAAAACGGGATCAGAGAAATCCCGCGATCGAGCTCGTCGTATGGTTACCATGGCGACGGGCTTAAACTACGAGGATGCCGGCGCTCTACTTCGGCGGGCACGTTGGAATGTCAAGATTGCGATAGTGATGCAGAAAACCGGAAAACCATATTCAGGCGCCGCGTCTCAATTAAAGAAATTCGGAGATTCCGTGCGGTCAGCCATCGGAGAAGATCTTCAACGAAGCTTCATAGACCGTAAAGGGCAATGACTCCAGTAGACCTTGCCATACTCTTCATATACCTAGGACTCGTACTCTTCCTGGGAACTTATTTCGCAGGCACCAGACAATCCCTTAGAACCTACTTTCTCACAGGGAACAATATCCCCTGGTGGGCCGTTCTTATCTCACTAGTCGCAACAGAGACCAGTACCGTTACGCTGATCAGCGTACCTGGATACGCCTTCGGCGGCGACCTGACCTTCTTACAGCTCGCTCTCGGCTATGTTCTAGGCCGACTCATCATCTCGACATTCCTGTTACCACGTCTGTTCACGGGTGAACTTCTCACCGCATATCAACCGATTGCCAAGCGGTTCGGAGTCCGAGTTGGCCGCCTCACATCTTCGTTATTTCTGTTAACGCGTTCGCTCTCGGACGGCTTTCGGCTGTTCGCCACGGGACTCGTGTTAGCAACCGCTTTGACAACAGTTCCAGCAACGATGGTCCTCACTCAAACATTCTTCCCGTCGGCACAACCCTCACATGCTCTGTTAGTACTTACAGTCGGCCTTGTGAGTGTTACGACGTTAACCTACACGCTGCTCGGTGGCATGAAAGCCGTCATCTGGTCGGATGTTATTCAATTTGTGATTTACATGGCCGGAACTCTTGTCGCCGGCATCATCTTGCTGTCAAAAATCCCTGGCGGACTCTCTGAAGCGGCAACCCTAATCGAATCAAGCGAAAAGTTGCGGGTCTTCGATTTCAATATCGACGCAACTCGTAGTTACACCTTTTGGTCTGGGCTCATCGGTGGCATTTTCCTGACCGCGGGCACTCATGGCACCGACCAGATGTTCGTTCAGCGGTATCTGGCAGCCAGATCTGCTCGTGATGCCAGCCGAGCTCTCGTTTGGAGCGGCATAGTCGTGTTTGTTCAATTCACAATCTTTCTCAGCCTTGGGCTCTTGCTCTGGGTCTATTACACGACTTACGCGCCAACTGAACTTGAACCAATTACTGCAGGCGGCGCAATTCAGACCGACCAGGTTTTCCCAATGTTTATAGTCACTCATCTGCCGAACGGCCTCAGAGGATTGGTAATCGCCGCCGTCGTGGCCGCAGCTATGTCTACGCTATCCTCATCGCTGAATTCCTCCGCCGCATCTACTATCGGCGACTTCTATTTACCGGCGACACACGAGCGACACACGGAATCCCATTACTTTCAGGCTTCCAGAGTCTCAACGGTAGTTTGGGCCGTCGTTCAGCTTTGTGTGGCAATCAGTGCCATTGGCCTCTCTGGTCGAATCATAGACGAGGTTCTTGGAATTCAATCCCTAACCAGCGGTTTACTACTTGGTTTGTTTGCCTTAGCTGTCCTGCCTAGAAAACAGGAACTTAGTCCAATCAGCGGCATCGTGATTGGAGCTACGGTTCTAATCGCGTTACGGCTCTACACTAGTGTTTCGTGGCAATGGTACGTCCTGGCTGGCTCCACCACTACTTTCATTTCTGCCTGGACGGTCGGTTGGATTCTTTCAAAGAAGAACTTGATCGACAGAAAGAGCTAACATGACGACATTTCCAAAGGCAAGACAACTGCTTTTAAATGCAATTGGAAGCGCCTTTCCAGCCGCTTCCGTAGAAGTGGGTTACCACGACAGAGTGATTTGGCGGGAAGCCTTTGGCGAACTCCCTCAACATTCCAAACAGACACCAACAACGGACCAGACGGTTTTTGACCTAGCTTCCTTAACAAAGATCATTTCCACAACCTCGCTGGTTCTGCAAGCCGTCGACAGTGGTGTACTGCGACTCGAGGATACAGTTGGTCGTTGGTTAAAACCTTGGAAACAGCAAGATCGAGAAGCGGTCACGATTGCGGATCTTCTCTCCCATAGCTCAGGATTGACGGCACATCTGCCATTCTTTCGCGATCATGTCGGCCGCGCTGAATTTGAAGAGTCAATCTGTTCACTTCCACTCGAATACTTACCAGGATCGAAATCTATCTACAGCGATCTTGGATTCATTCTTCTTGGTTTCATTCTTGAAAGCGCTATGAACGCACCTCTGATTACTCAGTTTTCGCGTATGGCTGAGCAACAAGGATGGGACGGCCTAACTTTTGGAAGGGACATCGCATCAAGGGACAACGTCGCACCTACGGAATTTGATCCCTGGCGCGGACGACTTCTCGTGGCGGAAGTTCACGATGAGAATACGTGGGCACTTGGCGGAGTAGCCGGCCATGCGGGGTTGTTTGGCACGGCCACCGCGGTCGGTAAATTCGCGACCACAATTCTCGGACAGCTCAGAGGAATCACTCTCTTGGCAAGAGCCGACTCTTTTGCCAAATTCGTTTCTCGGACACCGGTGCCGGGCAGTTCGCGTGCCCTTGGTTGGGACACGATGTTGCCGACATCATCCTGTGGCACACGAATGTCATCCAGGTCCATTGGGCATACCGGCTTTACCGGAACTTCATTGTGGATCGATCCGAACGCTGACTTGTATATCGTTCTATTGACCAATCGCGTCTACCCGTCTCGTTCTAACGATTCAATTCTTGACGTTCGTCGAACGTTTCATGATTCCATAGTAGGTAGTCTCAGCTAATGTCACTGACCCTCCTCGATTGGCTGACCCTCACGTTGATTCTTTCAACGCCAATCCTGGTCGGAATCAAATACTATCGTCGGGCTAGTTCCGGCATAGTGGAATTTTTTCTTTCCAATCGAGATATGCCGTGGTGGCTCGCGGGCACATCCATGGTGGCCACTACATTCGCTGCAGATACACCTTTAGCCGTCACCGGACTCGTCGCTACGAACGGCATAGCCGGGAACTGGCTCTGGTGGAACGCAGGCCTCGGTAGCATGCTAACGACGGTATTTTTCTCAAGACTCTGGCGTCGAGCTGGCATTTTGACCGACATCGAGTTCACAGAACTTCGATATACCGGTCAATCGGCCGCGTTTCTTCGTGGGTTTAGAGCGCTCTATCTCGGGCTGGCTATCAACTGTCTGATCATAGGATGGGTCAATCTTGCTATGTCTAAAGTCCTCTCGGTCACTCTGGGCTGGGACAAACTGACAGCCGTCTTCGTTGGACTAGCCGCAACGGGACTCTACTCTACACTTGCCGGTTTCCGCGGCGTCGTCATGACAGATTTCGTGCTCTTTGGTTTCGCTATGGTCGGCTCCATCGGACTTTCATATTTCGCGCTTTCCACACCAGAAGTTGGAGGACTCAACGGCTTATTTGAACAATTGCCACCATCTACCTTCAATTTTCTACCGACTTTCGATACGCCTACTGAATCGACGGCCGCTTTCTCTCTTCCCGTGACCGCCTTCATCGCATATTTGGGTGTCCAGTGGTGGGCAAATTGGTACCCCGGCCAAGAACCCGGCGGCGGCGGATATATTGCCCAACGAATATTTGCGACACGTAACGAACGACATTCTCTCTTCGCTATGCTTTGGTTCACCGTCGCTCACTACTGTCTCCGCCCTTGGCCGTGGATCATCGTCGCTTTGTCATCGCTCGTACTCTATCCAGGCCTGGCTGACGCAGAAGCGGGATATGCCATGGTTATCCGCGATTACGTGCCCTCCGGGTGGAAAGGTTTACTGATCGGAACGTTCTTTGCCGCCTACATGTCGACCGTATCTACCCAACTTAATTGGGGTTCATCCTATCTCGTCAACGATGTATACACCCGATTCTTTCGAAAGGACGCTCGCGACTCAGAGCTAGTTGCAATCTCCCGGCTGACCACGATTGCATTGATGTTACTGAGTGCCATGATTACGTTTTACCTAGACAGTATTCGACAAGCTTGGGAGTTCGCACTCGAGTGCGGCGCCGGAGTCGGCCTAGTATTAATCCTTAGATGGTATTGGTGGCGTGTTACTGCAGTGTCTGAGATTGCAGCCTTAATTGCAGCGGCCGTAGGTTTCTTTTTCATCCGAAGTTTCACGGACGTTAGCTTTCCAGATTCTCTCTTGTACCTCGTGCCATGGACAACGGCCTGTTGGCTGAGCGCGACCTGGCTAACACCACCAGAACCACAAGAACACCTAATCGCGTTCTACCGCCGTGTACGACCACCTGGTCCAGGCTGGACCGCCGTTGCCGCTCTCGACAACAAAGCAATGCCGACCGACGAATCTTTGTTTTTGCTCGGTTTAAATTGGCTTGCCGGGTGCGTTCTTGTTTACGGCCTCCTCATCGGTCTCGGTAATCTGCTATTTGGTTCGTCTACCGGCATAGCAAGCTCTATGCTCTGCGTAATCTTCTCCAGTGCCTGGTTATACCGAGATTTATCTACACGAAACTGGAGAACTAGAGAGCCTTAAACATGCAGTAATTGAGCCACAATCCTTCCCCCTCTACTTGATCACCGATCGTTAAACATCCCGTTGTCGCCGTTCCTGTCTCGTGGTGTAACTACATCGCTCGATGTCGCGCCCTCTCCCAGCATCCTACTCCTCGGCATATAGACAAAGGCCCATTCGTTGTATTTCTGACGGCCGTTGTAAACCCTTAAGGCCGTTTCGCTACTTTGACTGACGACACCCACCACTCCCCCATCTCCGCGCTTATTGAAATCGATTGCGCCAACTTGAATCGGTTCTCGCGCCTGCCCTTCCTGAGACTCTTCTGAATCAGTTCGAGTTACGGTATTCCCTATAGAATCATTGACTTGTGAAAAATAAACTACTCGAAACTCTCCATCAGTCGTCATTGGATCTCGATACATCCGGCGAAGCAATCTCTGTTCAATCAACGTACTAAAATCAGAAGGATAGGCGCCTGCGAACCGTCGCTGATAGAGTTCGATGGCCCTGACATACTGTTCTCCACGAAATACAAGTTCGAACTCACGATCACGTCTGGCCGATTGATTCCATGCCGGGAGTAGCATCGAAAGCAGGATACTCATGATACCAAGTCCAACCAACAGGCTCACCATCGCGTAGCCGTCTATTGAGTCGATCTGTCGTCGAGGACCACTCGGTGAGTTTCTCAAAATCACGCTGTGACAGCACCACAATTACTACCCGCACAACCGAGTTCCTTCGGGTAGAAGCCTTTTTCAAATTCTCTTGAATCGCTATTACCAATCTACGTATAACGTGCCGTCTAATGCGCTTCCTTCATTTGTCGTTCTAACATCAAAGACGCCTTCTTCGAGCGGATCAACAGCACCAAACTCACCAGATATTGTCCGCCACGTTTCTACAGACTCCGTAAATGGCTCAACCGGAACCGCCCGAAGATAGCCTTCTGTTACTAACGAATCTAACGTGACAGGGTGTCGCTGCTTGTCCACATAATACTGATTAATTGCGTCGCGCATGCGAAAGAGATTCTCTTTCAGAACCGCTTCTTTAGAACGAGTAATCGCACTGCGGTAGCCGACCAATGCCAGCGTCGAGAAGACCACGATCAGTGACATGACAATCGTTAACTCCACTAGTGTCCAGCCCGCCTGGCTCTTGGTCTTCCGTCCCATTTTTACCATTCTTGATACCTTGTTCCGTCAAGAGCCACCCCGGAGGCTCTCGAATAGACATCATAAATATTTCCACCACCCCAATCTGTAGACGAAGGAGAATCTTGATAGGACCTCAGCCCCCAGTTGTTGCTTTCCCCCATCGGATCAATAGGAATACGCCTAAGAAATTTTAGTCTTCGTCCACTCGCGTCATTCGCCGTTTCGACACCCTCAACAAGACTCTCAAGACTTGGGGGGTAGCCTTCATTCTCTGACCGAAGATTGGCTCCACCAATCAAACCAAGATCAGCAGCATCCTTATAGTCATCAATCGCCGTACGTATTTCCCGTAACGCCCTTCGTAGTTCACTCTCTCTCTGCCGCTGAACAGAAATTTGACTTACCGGAACGATTGCCGACGCCAAAATCAAGAGAATCGCGCTAACAACGAGAAGTTCGACAAAGGAATAACCTGCTTCCTTGCCCACGTCGGTTCTTAATTGACGGAATAGCCTGAGCATCCGCTTAGCACTCCGAAACTCGCGTCTAGCGTACGCTGATCATCGTCGGTTCAAAACTTAGAGCCAAAGGCACTCCGGACGATGTCAACCCCAGTCCACTTGGAGAAACGACGGATTCCCCCTGAGAGATCGGCTCAAAGACTACCGCCGCGATGAGTCCAGAAGATTCACCGTCGCTCGACTGTTCCAACCGTGTCAACGCCAGATCAATTCGTCCAGCCACCACATCAACATCCTTTGCAAATACCATATGGCCGCCGGTTTGATGTGCAAAGTTTCCTTCCCTTACTGAACTAACGCGAAGAACCTCTGGATCGAATTCGAGACTTAGACTCAACGTCGCTATCTCCTCCGCACCGCTGACCATAATTGGAACCGTGTATCCACCACTACCGACAGCAATATCACTTGGCATAGCTGGAGTTATAGCAATATGAGGTCTCGATAACATTGATGTGTTACTCGACGCATCTCCAGTTCCAGACGGAGACACACCACTGAAATCAGAAGAATCTACCTCATTCGTCGGATCTGAAGACACCGGCGCGATCAGAGGTGGTGGACCCGAGATGCCCATGTTCTGCTGCGTCCCAATGAAGATCGGATTGACGTCCTGCTGTGTCAGTTCATGCGTCCGAACAATTCGAGGCGTCAGTAACATCACAATATCCGTCGAACTTATCGACTGATCATTCGCTGAGAATAGCTGCCGAATGATAGGTAAATGAAGTAGGCCAGGGAAACCTCTTAGGGACCGACGGTCTTCTTCGCGTAATAACCCTGCCAAAAGATTTGATTCCCCGTCTCTTAGGCGAAGCGTTGTAATCACCCGCCGAGTACCAAAGGTCGGGAGTGGCTGTCCAGCGACATCAATATTTGGACCCAAAGTGCTGTTCTCAACTTCCAAATCCAAAATAATCTCATTGTCGTATGTTACTCTCGGCGTCATCAGTAGGTTGACACCCACCGCACGATACTCAAACGAGGTAAGTGGATTAACGGCCACTCCACCCGTGGCAATAGCAGTAAAAGATGTTGACGGCACAGGGATGTCATCACCAAGATTCAGCGTTAGCTGACTACCCTCTTGGCCGCGCAACTGGGGTTTCGCCACGAGCCTGGTCTCAGAATCGGACTCCAAGAAGTCGATGATCGCGGCAGGAACCGCCAGATAGAAATCCGATGCACTGACACCCGAAAGCAGATCCGCACTAAAGGCGCCGCTGGCCAAATTATCCGGTCCGCGACCATTCGCCGGCCTGGCCGACGGAGAAAATAGGCCACCGATCGAATACTGCGTCAGGTCCAGACCGAATTCTCTGGCCCTCTCACGGTTAACTTCAAGTATCTCTACATCCACGACCACCTCAGCTCGAGGTTTATCGTTTGCCGCAATTACCTGTTCAATCACTCCCGCAATCGCCGTCGTCGCACGAACGGTAATCGTATTGGACGTGGTATTCGGAACTATTTGAGGTTGAACCGCGAGGTTCGGCGCCCTAACCACTTGCGTTAACAGAGTCGATAACTCCGACACGTCAGCATGTGACACATAAAAGGTTCGAATGACCTGTTCCTCATATTGTGCGCGTTTTTGCGGCGTATCCGGCACAATCATGACGGTAGATCCACTCACCACCTTATAAAAATACTGGTTGGCCGTGAGAATCTGATCCAAGGCTTCTTCAATCGTTACCCCATCCAATTCAACGCTGTACAATCGATCTTGGAACTGTTGATCGTACGTAACGTTAATGTCTGTCGCATTGCCTATAAAATCGAGAATGTCTCGAAGGCTCGCATTGCGAAACTGAATTCCAAGCGGCTCTTCGGAGGCAGGATTAAGTAGAGTCGGTTGAGACACTACGCGTGCGCGTTCCTGAAGTAGATCAAGTGTTGACGGTGGGCGGGACGCCTCGACTAAGCTCCGTATACGCTGTTCCAACGCCGCGACTATCGCAATTAACTGTCCGTTCGTCGGATCCAATTCACTGGCTCGACGATACTGTGCCAAGGCTGCTGGTAACTCCTCCTGCCCTTCCAGCTCACGGGCTCTCTCCGCATACCCTCTGGACGCTTGCCGCATTGCCCTTTCCAGAGCTATCCGATATTCCGGATCTCGTGGGTTTTCCTGTACGGCCTGACGATAGAAATCGACCGCGGCGTCCCAGTCACCCATTTCAGCCAAGTCATTGCCTTGATGAAATGCGCCACTCGAGGCACAGCCCGCCAGAAAGACGGCCATCACGAGAGAGCTAAGACTGCCAATGACCGACAATTTCTGGCAATACAGCCGACTTTCCCGCACTGCCATTATCCTTTCACTAACCCACATGTCCCTAAAACTCAGACAGCTCAACTAACCGTCGTAAGCCATCATGAAGAAACTCGATCACTACGGCTGCTGGCGTAACATCCACTATACGGTACCGACCGTCAATGATCTCACCCTTACGTCCGTGCAGGACAACGCCACCATCAGTCAGGACGGCAATTCTCTCGCCAGGATTACCAGTTTGGACGACTCCGATCATATCCAGCTGCCCGTCATCGATGTCACGACTCTCACCAACAGAGACCACTGCACCTAAGGAGTCCACAGCTGGGGCGTCTTGAGCCATACCGCCTCTTTTTTCTACTTCACCGACACCGTTTCGCTGAAACGGGTCTCGACCGTGAGTATTCACGGTCGGCCTCGCTTCTGCAAGCATTTCCAGCTCGACTTTGTTGTCAGAAACCCCCTCAAACGAGCCACCCGAAACGCCGCCTAGCTCAGTTGGCTCGATCCAGTTATTTTGAGTCGAGTCCAGCTGTAAATCCTGACATCCGGCGGCAGCAGAACTGGTAACTCCGACAAACATAATGATTACTTTAAGCCTCGACCTAGTCATAATCAGACGTCACCCCGATAGTATGTCGCGACTTCGATCGTGAGGGCTACCGGCGTAGCCCTGTCCTCCCTCTGGCTCAGCACAATATCTTCAATCACAAGAAAGTCAGAGCCTCCTTCGAGAGTCGCTATGAAACTCCGAATATCTGCCCACTGTCCCGCCAGCAACATATCTGTCTGCAGTCGAACTAAGCCACCAAATTCATCTAAAACCGACTGCGTATTCCTTCTTTCCATCACAAGGTTCTTTGTCGCCGCAAGATCCGCCAGTTTCACATACGCAATATCTCGAGCCGTCGGTAAATCTTTGGGAAGGATTTCGGCGTAAAAGCGCTCGATATCGGCGGTTGCCAGCTCCTCTCGCTCAAGCCTCGCGCGAACCTTCTCATAGATGGCCTGGACGTCATCTAGCTCCCTCGAGGTCCCGGCGTTGAGCGCCCGTGCTTGGTCAACTCGACGCTCGAGCGGATACACCCCGCCGAAATAGAACACCGTCGTTGTCAGTAGACCTATTACCACCAGGGTGGTCGAAATTCGATTCTCAGTAAAGATACGTCGCCACAGATTCACTGAAATCTCTCCGGTATCGTCCTGTCACTGGCCTGAACAACCTCAGAGGGAAAGGAACTATATCGGCCGTACAACACCGCCCGATGAACTCCGTCCTCTATCATTTCTTCCTGACGAGACAACATATCCTCAAATCCACCACTCTCCTCAAGCGCCCCGATGAATCTATCTAGAACACCGACGCTGTCGGCAACAACAGCCAATTCGACTTCGACCCTTCCATTTGAGAAGTCCGGTCGAATCGCAGTCAAAGTTACCTCGGTTGGTAAAGCCTCTTCGATTCGATTCAGAAACAGTGTCCACGAGAACGCGCGGCGTTTAAGCAGCTCATTGACCATTCGTATCACGTCGGTTTCCGATTCTCTTAACTCCCCAAAGTAGTCGGTCTCAAACATTTGAAGTTCTACCGTCAGTCTATCTATCTCACTCTGGTTCATCGTTACGGCTTCATTCAAAGATGATTCCTCTTGAAACAATCTCGAAAAACGGCCAACGCTAAACGTAAATAGCAAAATCGCTACAACACCTAAAATTCCAAGCACAAAATAGACACCACGCTCGTTGTAGAACGGTCGGGTTGAAAAATTCATCGAAATCACAATCCTAGCCCGACAAACCTTCGTCTCGTACCATGAGGCCCAACGGGCCGGCGAACGCGCCTACGGTAGCCATATCGAGCCCCTCGAAGGCAAAATCATCTCTCGAACCAAGCCGTTCAACCTGGACATTAAACTGGGTTTGCATGCGACTCTCTACTAGATCTAAATCAACAAGTGCTTCATCACCTCTAACCAAGACAGCTCGAGAGACACCATGACCCTTTAGGCGATCTTCGTAAAACATGGCACTCTGGTGAAGAGACGCAGCAACGTCATCACCCGTCGCGGTATGAAGAGTTCGAAGCAGCACCACACTATTGCCACGAATGAACACGACAGTGCTATAGCCATTCATTATGTGCACGAGGACCCAATCCTGCGTTTCGTCGATTAGTTTCAGTGATGCCACGTTGACAACGTTGAACACACTCAAGTCCACCAGACCGGCGTAAACACCGCCTGTTTTACACACGCCTTCGTACTCTTCTACGATGTCCCGCCGAATAACCCCAACAACGAATTCCCTTCCTCCGTCAGGCAACTGCTGCCCAGGAAAATACTCAAGCTGAGCTTCTTCGATAGGAAATGGCAAGACTTTGTTGACTTGCCATGCGATGAGCTTTCTAAGGTCACCAGTTCTACTGGGCACTTGATCTAACTTTAAAAACGACACTTTACCGACGCAGTCAGGAACGCCCAACCCCCCCCGCCGCCCCTTCCAAGGAAGCTCTTTTATCACTTGGCGAACCGCCGAAGCCACGATAGCGCTGTCAGCTATGTTTACTG
>CAZUZW010000020.1:0-27058 GCA_964624855.1 uncultured Vicinamibacteraceae bacterium | reverse complement strand
GCTGCTTCTCTCAGAAACGTCATTCCTTCCGCTTTCGCAGCCTTTTTAATCTCTACCGTCGATTTTCGAGCCAAAATCATTTCTCGGATGTTATCGCTGAGATCAAGCAGCTCACAGAGACCCGTCCTTCCTTTATATCCTGTGCCTGCACACTCTATGCATCCCCCACCTTCGTAAAAGGTATGTTGACCGGCCAACGTCGACGGAAGTCCAGCCAGTTCAAAGTCACTTCTTTCAACTTTCACCGGCCGCTTACAGTCCAGACAAATGGTTCTGACTAATCGTTGAGCCAAGACACAATTGAGCGCCGATATGAACTGGTATTCCTCTACACCCATATTTAAAAACCGCCCCAACACATCCACGACGTTATTGGCGTGAACGGTTGTAAACACTAAATGACCGGTCAGTGCAGACTGGATGGCGATTTGGGCCGTTTCTGGGTCGCGGATCTCTCCGACCATGATTTTGTCTGGATCATGCCGCAGAATCGACCTCAAGCCGCGGGAGAAGGTCAACCCTTTCTGCTCCTGAATTGGAATCTGCGTTACACCTTTCAATTGATATTCCACAGGGTCTTCAATCGTGATGATCTTATCTTCGGATGACTTAATCTCTGATAATGCTGCGTAGAGGGTCGTCGTCTTCCCACTCCCTGTTGGTCCGGTTACCAACACCATGCCATATGGCTCAGAAATATACTTCCGAAATCGCGCAACCTCGGCATCAGGAAAACCTAAAATGTCGAGCCTTAAATCCCGAAACTGCTCACTGATCGACTCTTTATCCAAGATCCTAATCACAGCATCCTCGCCGTGGATACTTGGCATTATCGACACCCGAAAATCAATCGTCTTTCCGGGCAATTTAACCTTGAAGCGTCCATCCTGAGGAATTCGTTTCTCGGCGATATCCAGCTCAGACATCACCTTGATCCGAGACAAAATAGGACTGTGGTATTGCTTATCAAGCGGCCGCATCGCCGACTGCAGGACTCCATCAATACGGTACTTTACACAGACCGCATCATCCTGAGTTTCAACATGGATATCACTAGCTCGACGTTGAATTGCTGTGTAAATCATCGAATCAACCAAGCGAATCACCGGACTCAAATCACTCGTTAATCGCTCGACCGTGAGACTCTCTTCACCTTCATCCTCATCGCGCAACAATTGGAGCTGAAAACTCTCGGTCGCCTCATCCAACACCCTCTGAGAACCTTCGCTCTTTTTCAGAATTGACTCAATAGCTGACGCTTTCCCTACTGCGACAGTAATCGATGTTCCAAGCAACAGAGGCAACTCATCGAGTCTTTGAACATCGGCAGGATCGCCTACAGCTACCACTAGAGAATCACCATCTCGTCGGCAGGGCACGAAACCGTAACTCAACATTACGTCGGCGGGAATCGACCGAAATAGCTCTTGGTCAATATAGAACTGGTCCATCTCAATATACTCAAGCTGATATCGTTCGGCGAGCTTTCGAAATCGATCTTCTTCTTCAATCTTCAAGGTCGCTGATTCGGATCGGTGGAGACCCTCAGAAGAACCAGTGCTTCCCTCCTCTATCTCAGTATCCTTTGCACCTGGCAGAATGACTCCTCGAACCCTAGTCATGAAATGACCCCGCCCAGCTGAACCAATGGCATATATAGCGACAATAGTAGAATCGCGATAATCAGACCCATAATTACCAGTAACACCGGTTCGACCACAGTGACAAAGCGCGACAAAGAGGTTTCGATTTCCTCTTCGAAAAATTCTGCAGTACTAGTCAACATCTCCCGAAGCGCTCCGGTTGATTCACCAACTTCAATCATCTTGATTGCCACTGCAGGAAAGATTCCCCGCTCCGCCATACTAGCCGACAACGATTTACCTTCCAAGACTTCGCGGGTAACGCCTTCTAGCTGCTGGGAGAAATATCGATTGCCCATTGAATTTGCCGCAACGTCTAGCGCGCTAGCCAGTGGTATGCCACCTCTTAGCAATGTAGACAGAGTTCGGGCCAATTGCGCAGTACCAAACTTTTGGGCGATGGAACCAATACCAGGTATGTCCAACAAGTAACGATCTAGAGTGCCTCGCCGGCCCTTTTGCTTCAACCAGACCACAACAGAAAGCGTTGTAGCTGCCAAGGCACTGCCAAGCAGAAAAAGATTTTGCTGAAGAAAATCAGAGATCGCCAAAATGAACCGTGTAGCCATCGGCAATTCGGCCCCCATCCCCTGATAGAATCCAGAAAACTCCGGTACGACTCTGAGAACGATGATGCCAACTACGACGCAAGAAAGCCCCAGCAATATACTTGGGTAAATCAGAGCCGACACAGTCTTTCGGCGCACCGAATCAATTAAGCGAGAGTAAGCGACGTATCGTCGAATAACTTCCTCAAGGCTTCCGCTTCTCTCTCCAGCCGTCAGCGAGGCAATATAAACCCCTGGGATAAGGGTACCGTGAGCTGCAAACGCCTCCGAAAGCGCCGTCCCACTCCGGACCCGTTCGTAAGTGGCATCGAGAACAGATTTCAAAAGCGGATTCTCGATCCGTGTCCGAACAATATCAAGGGATTGAACCAGCGGCATTCCTGCACTTAGGAGCGTTGCCAATTCTTGATTAAAAACAAGAAATTCTCGAAAATTCAGACGCTTGGCTTTTGGTCCAGAAATCTTCAATGAACCGAAGACGCCCTTCTTTCGCAGAGAAAGAACGTAAAAACCGCTCTCGTCAAATCTATTCCGCAGCTGCGCTTCACTTTCCGCGCTATAAACGCCTTCGACGATCTCTCCGGTAGATACAGCGAGACGACACTGAAACTCCATGCCTCATCCTTAGTCTAGGTATAGCTGAGTTACTCCATTTGACGTCGCCGTAAATTATTCGCTAAATGTAGGGTCATTGACAGTATTTCATAGGATCAGAAACAGTGAGATTGAATCCATCCAGTGAATACTCTAAAGACACTTCGCAGAATGGCACACGAAGTCTTGCCGTTAACTGACTCGAGCGAGCCGTGAAGGCGGCCTTCGCTGTTATGGTAGCAACCTAATCGCCTTGATTGACTCCAACGAGCTCCATTACACGTTCCACATATCGGCGGGTCTCAGGGAATGGTGGGATGCCGTTGAACTTAATAACGGAACCTTCTCCGGCATTGTAGGCGGCCAATGCCCCCGATATGCCATATTTATCGATTAAATTGCTAAGATGCCGAGTACCTACTTCAATATTTTTCGCAGGATCATATGGGTCACTCAAATCGTAATCACTAGCCAACTCAGGCATCAACTGCATCAACCCCATCGCCCCCCGAACCGACTCGGCCCTAGGCCGATAACCTGACTCCGCTTCGATCAAGGCGTGAATAAGATACTGGTCTACACCATGACGCTCAGCTGCAGCAAAAATAAGACCACCATATGGTCGTTCAAGCAGACGATCCCCTGATCGCTCCGATGGTGAAACAGCAGCTACTTGGGCCTCTACTAAAGGCGCCTCACCAACCTCAATACGCTCAATAAGGCTGACATCGCATCGAATTTCTCCGCCCCCGTGCAACTTCAGAACAATCGTGCGACCATCCAGTTGATGTCCAGCTATCGCCATTGTCCTACCGGATCCGAAGTGAACTACTTCATTACCTAACGGTGCCGCGATCGGCATCTCAAAAAAGATGATGCCCAGACAAACGGTCACGAAGGTAAGTACGGCTCTAATCATCAAGAATTAACCTAGCATAACTAGAACCCACTGGCCAAACACCGCCGGCGGCCTAAGTAGGCTCTAAAAACGTGTAAAACACTCTTATACCTAGGTTTCTCGGATCATTAGACAGATTCAATGAGGGGTCATTATCTACTCGATTTTGCACTGAATTGCCTATTTCGGCAGTCTCAACGCCAAATGTTTGTCCTGGCTGAAACGTCTGGTCAACTATTAGATCTAGCCGAACAGGGTCTCGACTCCCCATGCTTTCGCCGGAAAGCCTAATTTCGTAAAACCTTCGTCTGTCGTCCTCCAAGTCAAACTCAAAAACATTCTCGTCACCAATAAAGAAACTTACCTCTTGCGGGATTTCAAACAGTTCAGGCCGACCATCCACCTCCAAATACAAAACAGCATCACTCCCTGGATTCTCAAAGAAAAGGCTGGCCCGGTCGCTCGACCAACGCCAGCGATCACTGAAATCAGGCGAAAATTCATCAGGGTGCCAACCCGAACCAAAGGTCACAAAATTCGCCTCGCTCGAGGGCGCCAACGTAATCTCGCCTCCAAGATATCTCCGGTCCCCTAGTTCCTCACCACCGAGTGAGAGCCTCTCCCCTGTTGTCACGGAGTACAAACCAATCAAAAGGACGGCGTTGCCCACATACGGATAGAGAGGAATCCTTACATTCCGTTCGTACGATATCGTCCTGCCTCGTGTCCATCCATCAGGCGTGACAACGGCTTCGTGGTCGTCCGCCCACATCAATCTTCCCGTCGAATCGACGAAATGAAGCAAGACCCGTAAGTCTTGTTGAGGCAACTCAATGTCGCGCAGAACGTCAAAATGGATGCTAACACTGAGCGGCCCACCGATAGAGATGTCGGAACGCCGCAGACTCAAGTCAACATTCGCAACAGGAATTCTGTCGCTATTCAGACCGGAACCACATCCAGACACAAAAATTAGTAAAATTAGACTCAGAATCCAAAATTTGTTGAGTTCTTGTGAGATTGTCACGAGATTAAAATCAGTGCCTGAGAGGTTCAACGATCTTAACGTGTTGTCGCACCACCTGCAATATGGTACAGTTCCGGCGCGTTTGATCAGGCACACCATTGGTTGACCCTCCGCGGAGGACCTTCGCATGACGCTTGAAGCACTTGGAATGGTAGAAACAAAAGGCCTCGTCGGTTCAATTGAAGCCGCCGACGCTATGGTAAAGGCTGCGAACGTCGTACTTATTGGCAAGGAATACATCGGAGCCGGATTTGTCACAGTGATGGTTCGTGGAGATGTAGGAGCAGTCAAAGCATCGACAGATGCCGGGGCGGCAGCTGCCCGTAGGGTTGGCGAGCTCGTCTCGGTACATGTTATTCCTCGTCCTCATAGCGAGGTCGAGAAGATTCTTCCGAAGTCTAAAGACTCATCGAAATAGATTCGTGAGGGCATGAATTCACCCTCTCCTACGTCAGATCGTGATCTAACGTCGATCGGTGAAGCACGCGATCGAGCGAGGCGTGCAAAGGCGGCACAACCTAGCCTTGAGCGCCTAACCCAGCAACAGGTCGACACCATAGTCGACAAAATGGCAGCCGCCGCAACCGCCGAAGCAGAACCACTTGCAGCTCTCGCAGTTCAAGAGACCGGTTTTGGAGTCGTGGAAGACAAAGTCCGAAAGAATCTCTTTGCCTCCCGCACAGTGCACGAATTTATTCGGCCGATGAAAACCGTTGGAGTCATCAATTCGATTCAAGAACGGCGAGTGATTGAAATTGCTCAGCCTTTCGGCGTTGTAGCTGGTGTAGTTCCATCGACGAACCCAACATCTACAACGATCTACAAGATTCTCATCGCAATTAAAGCTAGATGCGCGTTAGTAATTAGTCCTCATCCTGCCGCAATGGATTGCATAAGACGTACTGCCGAACTGATGAATCGGGCGGGCCTGTCAGCAGGTCTCCCAAAGGATTCAATCACCTGGATGGACACCATCACCCTTGAGGGCACTCAAGAACTCATGAGCCATCGCGACATCGCCCTAATTTTGGCAACTGGTGGAATGGGCCTAGTGCGGGCAGCTTACTCAGCAGGAAAGCCGGCCTATGGCGTCGGACCCGGAAATGCCCCTGCATACATCGAACGATCAGCTGATCTCTCCAAGGCAGCAGGAGACATCATCGCTGGAAAAACCTTCGACAACGGGTTACTTTGCTCATCAGAGAATTCAGTCGTCGTGGACCGATCTGTCGCGGACGATGTGAAGCGAGAATTCGAAAACCAAGGCGGGCGATTCCTTTCAACCGCTGAATCTAGTGCGCTTGCTGAGGTCCTTGTCACCAAACAACGGCTACCGAACCCTTCGCTTGTCGGAAAGACTGCCAGTGAAATAGCTATTGCTGCAGGTCTCAGCGTTGCACCGAATACCCTAGTACTTCTCGCGCCTCTCGAAGGCGTCGGGCGCCAGTACCCGCTTTCAATGGAAAAGCTGTGCCCCGTCCTGTCCTTTTATGAGGTTGATGATTGGAGACAAGGCTGCGAACGGTGTGTAGAGATCCTCCGCTATGGTGGAATGGGCCACACCATGTCGATCCACTCTCAGGATGATGCTGTAATTCTTGAGTTTGGCCTTAAGAAACCAGCATTTCGAATAGTCGTCAACACACCGACAACGCTTGGTTCAATCGGCATGACCACCGGGCTAGATCCGGCGATGACACTCGGCTGCGGCGGTTATGGTGGCAACATCACATCGGACAACATTTCGCCGCAACACCTTCTAAATATCAAACGTCTCGCTTACGAACTGAGTCCACAGAATTCATTGCGAAGTACTCAATCGGCTCAAGTTGTTAATCCTGCTGTTGAAAGGTCAGGGGTCGATCCACTCGTTCTGGCAAACCGGGTAGAAACCTTTCTGTCACATAAAGGTATAACGCCAAACTCAGCACCCATTGAAGCCGACGACTCACCAAATATCGAAACTAACGACGTACAGCCAACATCAGTGGAATCGACGCCTGCTCCTCAAGTTGACGAGGAAATCACAGATTTTGTTTGCGAAGAAGATGTGCGCTTGGCAATCAATGCGGAACGTTCCATCATCATTGACGAGAACACGATTATCACTCCCGCAGCCAGAGACATGGCAGACAAACACGGAATATTTATCTACGCGGGTCTCTCCACTCGCAAATGATTCCTTAGCGTGATTCCCTAGGTTCCGCTGAAAAGCTACCGATACTCTTTGTGACTTATTCGTAACGACACGAGCGTCCATACTGCGGAGACAAAGTCCAACCATGATATCTTCTTGCCTTCGGCGCTGGTCCGTCCCACATAAGAAGCGGGCACTTCGTATATCCTCAGTCCCTTCATTAGAAGCTTCGCCGTCAATTCAGGCTCCACATTGAATCGGTTTGATTGGATATCGATAGACTGAACTACATCTCGCTTGATTAATTTGTAGCAAGTTTCCATATCGGTCAACTGGGCACCGAATAGGACATTTGTGAGGCCTGTTAGCACTCGGTTTCCTACCCAGTTCTTAAAAGCCATTTCCGGCCTTTTTCCTCCACTGAACCTGGTGCCGTAAACTACGGCTGCCTTACGTTGTTCCGCCTCGGCCAGCAAGAGCAAATAATCATTCGGGTCGTATTCAAGATCAGCATCTTGAATGATGACGTACTCCCCTCGAGCACGACTGAATCCCGTTCGAAGTGCTGCCCCTTTTCCTTGGTTTGTGTCATGAAACATAACAACGCGGTCTGACTGGGTCATACGTGCCAACACTTCCCTGGTGCCATCAGAGGAATTGTCGTCAACGATGATCAACTCTTTTTCGATATTTACAGAATCCACCTTCGTCAAGAGTCGCTCGATAGTGGCGAACTCGTTGTAAACGGGTATTACAACGGATAAACGCATGAGCGACCGCATTATACCTGCTCAGTGCTACCGTTTAGGAGGTCGTTGCCCCTAGCTTCAATGAATAAGGCAGTATGTTAGAATTAATTACGCTTTAGGTGCGACCATACCAATTCACTCGATGTTTCGAAAAACGTACTCCCTTATCATCGCCGACCGAGAAAACGGTAAGACTCACCGCTTTACTTTTGGCGTTGCTCCCGTCTGCGGAATTCTAGCCATTCTTCTTGGACTACCTGCCAGCCTACTTATCTACGCGGAATGGGATACATCGGTAGCATTAAGCAATGTCCGGTTGCAGAATGCTCAACTAGAGTTAGAGAATAGTGGCTACCGATCCCTGGCAAACGAGTTGCCAACACACCTAGTTAATCTCGACGAGACTATGGCTGAGTTAGTCGAACGGGTTGACATGGAGCCGTCTATTATCCAATCCATGAGTGAGCTTCCTGATGAAATTCAAGTAGGTTCACCGAGATCGCTGTTAGACGCAGAAAGTCAACTAGATTCCTTGGATAGAATGCGTGGCCTTTTGGCTTCTATTGATGACCGATTGACGTTGGTTCGACGTGGCGTGGCCTATCGAGAAGCACTCGCTTCTGCCACGCCGGTGATTTGGCCCGCCGATGGATGGATATCCGCCGGCTATGGTTATCGCACGGACCCATTTACCGGAGAACGAACTTTTCATCCTGCGGTCGACATTTCCACAAGAAGAGGCCAGCCTGTCTACGCAACAGCGGCCGGCCGTGTTTTTTCTGCGGGACAAAACGGAGATTATGGAAACCTTGTCGAAATCGACCACGGGTTTGGGCTTATCACACGATACGGTCATCTTTCGGCATTCGAAACCGCCATTGGTGAGACAGTTCAACGCGGTGACGTTATCGGTTACGTAGGCGCAACGGGACGTGCAACTGGACACCATGTTCACTACGAGATCTGGTCAAGCGGCCGAACACTTAACCCCGCAAAGTTGCTGGCCGAAAGTCGAGAGATCCCTGCGAACTAGCAAGACGACCTGACCGACGTGCCAGCTTGCACATGGTGAAGACAGGACACTACAATCCTCAGATACTTGCTCTTGGTTCATTCCGACCCGTGATCGACAAACCAAGGCCTAAACAGCCTGAGCGGTATCATTCTGTAGGCAATCCACCAAGAGAGTTGACACCTTCACGACCAACTCAAGCTGATGCTGGATACATTACTAGCTAAAGTTTTCGGAACGCAAAACGAAAGAGAACTAAAGCGTCTGTGGCCGCTAGTTTCAGAGATCAATTCCCGAGAAGACCGCCTCCGTAACACATCAGATACAGAGCTAATTGCTGAAACGAACAAGCTCAGATCGCGCGCCGACAACGGCGAATCCCTTGACAGCTTGATAGCCGACGCCTTCGCACTCGTGCGTGAAGCCGGCTGGCGAACACTGGAGATGCGGCACTTCGACGTCCAGTTACTGGGAGGAATGGTTCTTCACAGCGGCAAGATCGCTGAGATGAAGACCGGTGAAGGCAAAACATTAGTCGCGACCCTGGCCGCCTATCTCAACGCATTGTCTGGCAAGGGAGTGCATGTTGTCACCGTCAACGATTACCTCGCTCGGCGAGACTCGGAGTGGATGGGGCGCATTTACCGTTTTCTCGGCATGACCGTGGGAGTTATACAGCACGAGATGCGGGATCCAGAACGACAAGCCGCCTATGCCTGTGACATCACCTACGGCACCAACAATGAGTTCGGCTTTGACTATCTGCGAGACAATATGAAGTTTGATATCTCGCAGTTCGTTCAACGCCCACATAACTTCGCCGTCGTTGACGAAGTCGATAGCATCTTGATAGACGAAGCCAGAACCCCGCTCATTATTTCAGGGCCGGCCGAACAATCTACTGAGTTGTATTATGAAGTTGATCGGATCATTCCTCGTCTCAAACCTGGCGCAGTAACCCAAGGAACCGTTCCAGCTGAAGAGCGAGAAGCTTTGGAATCCACTGGCGATTTCATCAAGGATGAAAAACAGAAGACTGTATCCTTAACCGAGAGCGGCATCGCCAGGGTAGAACAACTACTTAAAGGGCGGTTACAGTCAGGCGGTCTCTATGACCCGGCAAACATGCCACTGCTCCACCACGTTAATCAAGCCCTCCGCGCACACAATCTCTTTCGTCTTGATGTCGACTATATGGTGAAGGACAACCAAGTCGTTATTGTCGACGAGTTTACCGGTCGTTTGATGCCTGGGCGCCGCTGGGGCGATGGACTTCATCAGGCAGTTGAAGCCAAGGAAAAAGTAAAGATAGAACGCGAGAATCAGACGCTTGCGACTATTACTTTCCAAAATTATTTTCGGAAATATCACAAGCTCTCCGGAATGACAGGAACTGCCGAAACAGAGGCACCGGAGTTCGCGAAAATATATGAACTTGATGTGATTGTTGTACCCACCAACCGTGATCTCGTTCGAATTGAAGAGCCTGACGCGATTTATAGGACGGGTGACGAGAAATATCGAGCTATCGCCGAGGACATTCAAAGCAAACAGGATGCTGGACGTCCTGTTCTTTGCGGAACCGTGTCTATCGAGAAATCCGAACGCTTGTCCAAAGTACTTAAGCGGACGGGTGTTCGGCATGTGGTCCTCAATGCAAAATACCACGAGCGTGAAGCCGAAATCGTCGCACAGGCAGGCAGAAAAGGCAGCGTCACTATAGCAACCAATATGGCTGGACGCGGCACCGACATTCTTCTGGGTGGCAACCCCGAACATATGGCTCGACAACAGGCTCTAAAAGAAGATGTGGTCGATGAGATCACAAAGAGCGAATATCGGGTTGTCGACGACGAATCTCATGTCTACTTCTCCCACGAAGATCGTTACTTCCGAACACCCCGACCAGAGTGGGACCGAATATTTACATTCTTTAAACAACAGACTGACACTGAACACGCCGAAGTCGTTGACGCGGGTGGCCTTCACATTATTGGAACTGAGCGTCACGAAGCACGGCGAATCGACAATCAACTTCGCGGGCGCGCAGGCCGGCAAGGAGATCCCGGATCCTCGAGATTCTATCTTTCTCTGGAAGATGATCTCATGCGCATATTTGGATCAGAGCGAATATCAGGCTTAATGGAAAAGCTTGGCATGGAGGAAGGCATTCCCATTGAACACAAAATGGTGACCAAAGCAATAGAGCGCGCTCAGACGCAAGTCGAAGCCCAACATTTCTCAATACGAAAACATCTTCTTGAGTATGACGATGTAATGAATAAACAACGCGAGAGCGTCTATGGACTCCGCCGTGAATTGCTTGAAGGTCGAATTCAGCTCGACTTTGAGGAAGGCAGCCAAGAACTGGACAGCCGCGGGTATCTAATGACGCTGGCTGAGGGACACGTCGAAGCCATAGTCGAATCCCACTGTGGTGAAGAAATCGAACCTGAAGATTGGGACATCGAGGCATTGCGTCAATCTTTCGGAGACCTTTTCGGCTTAGACGCCGACCAGCGTTCTCAGATCACTATCGACGACACAGGAATTGACACCATCGAGGAGAGCCTTTGGAATTCGGCGCGGAATTCCTACGAACAAAAAGAGGCCGCGATCGACGGTGACACACTCAGACGAGTCGAACGAGACATCATGCTTCAGGTTGTGGATGTCCAATGGAAGGACCATCTCTACGGCCTTGACCACCTCAAGGAGGGGATCAGTTTAAGAGGCTATGGCCAACGACAGCCGCTTGTTGAGTACAAGCGTGAAAGCTTTTCAATGTTTCAGGCGATGAAGGAACGTGTCGACGAAGACACCATAAAGTACCTCTGGCGTCTACGCGCGGTGCCTAAGGAGGGAGAGACGTCGCCCGCTCAGCCACGCCTTCGGAGCTCGACACCTATCTCTTACAACGAACCCAAAAAGGCCACATCTGCCCTGAGTGGTTCAGCAGGCTCACTCGAGGCGAGTGGTCCAAGACCTACCAGAACAGGTGGTGACGACGCTGCCGTTCGAACGGTCCGCAGAGATACTTCGAAAATTGGTCGTAACGAGCCGTGCCCATGTGGAAGCGGCAAGAAATACAAAAAATGCCATGGGGCATAATGATGGAAATAAAACCTTCTGACGCACAGCAAGTCTCGCCGGTTATAAGTGGTGAGGGCCTGACATTCGATGACGTGTTGCTAGTACCCCGTCACTCTACAATCTTGCCAAGCCAGGTAAACATAACAACTCAACTTACTCGCAATATAACGTTGGCCTCACCGCTACTTAGTGCCGCCATGGATACTGTTACGGAATCCACGATGGCTATTGCGATGGCACAACTAGGCGGTCTCGGCGTCGTCCACAAGAATCTTGAAATCGAAGACCAAGCCTCGGAAGTCGATCGCGTAAAACGTTCCGAGAGCGGAATGATCGTTAATCCCATCACATTATCTCCACAAGCCAGCATCTCGTCGGCTCTGGAATTGATGAAGAAATACCGTATCTCTGGAGTTCCAATCACTGAAAACGGTCAGAACGAAGGGCGTTTAGTTGGCATCCTCACAAATCGCGATCTCCGCTTCCAAGATAAGACCGACGGTCCAATTGCCTCAGTGATGACTCGAGAGAACCTGATTACAGTGCCAGTCGGAACCACGCTTGATGAAGCGAAGGACATTCTTCATAAGCACCGGGTCGAAAAATTGCTTGTTGTGGATAACGACTTTTATCTGCGTGGCCTAATCACGGTTAAAGACATTCAAAAAGCGATTAAATATCCGAATGCCTGCAAAGATTCTCTCGGCCGTCTCCGAGTTGGAGCTGCCGTCGGGATTGCTGACGACACGATAGAACGCGCAGGCGCACTCGTTGCCTCCCATGTTGACGTTTTGGTTTTGGACAGTGCTCATGGTCATTCACAGAATGTCCTTGATATGGCTACACAGATAAAGACGAAGTTTCCGTCGGTTGATTTAATCGCCGGAAACGTAGCAACTCGCGACGGGACACGTGCATTGATAGATGCTGGTGCGGATGCCGTAAAGGTTGGAATCGGATCTGGGTCCATCTGTACAACAAGAATCGTTGCAGGTATCGGAGTGCCCATGATCACTGCCGTATCCGAATGTTCTGAAATTTCAACCGATCAAGGTATTCCCATCATCGCTGACGGTGGTCTTCGCTACTCGGGTGACATCACGAAGGCCGTTGCCGTAGGCGCAAGCGCCGTTATGATTGGAAGCCTTTTTGCGGGAACGGATGAAAGCCCAGGCGAATTGATTCTTTATCAAGGACGCAGTTTTAAAGAATACAGAGGTATGGGTTCAATAGGTGCGATGCGTCGTGGCAGTCGCGACAGATATTTTCAAGAAGAATTTGACCTAACTGATCGTGCACTGAGCGGCGATCCGAATCAAAAACTTGTACCTGAAGGCATCGAAGGCCGTGTGCCCTACAAGGGCTCCGTCGGTCCAATGATTCACCAGTTGTTAGGCGGATTTCGAGCCGGAATGGGATACTGTGGCGCCAAAACGATCGCAGATCTTCGAGATAACGTGCAGTTAATTCGTATCTCGGCCGCGGGTGCCCGTGAAAGTCATGTCCACGACGTCGTCATCACCAAAGAAGCACCAAATTATCGCAGTGAATAAGAAGAAGCTTCCAAGGCACCAACGCTTCATCCGTTTAAAAATCACAGTAAATCAACAGATTTCGTCGTTTCCACGGTGATTATTCGTTCCTCCTCTCCACTATCATCTAATCGGACCTTGATCGCACCTTTCAGCTGGGACCTCAAACGGTCTGCCCATTCAATAGCCACAATTGCTTTAGTTTCTCCAAGTTCAACGATCTGGGGTTCAAAATCTAGCACCTCGTGTTCTCCGAGGCGATATAGGTCAATGTGAAAAACCCGTCTACCCACGACGTATTCCTGCATCAAAACAAACGTCGGGCTATTAACTTCACTTGCATCTCCACCTAACGCTTCGACCAATCCACGAACAAACTCAGTCTTACCGGCGCCAAGTTCTCCGGATATGAGTATGGTTGCTCCATCAGAACCAACTTGACTGGCTACAGCACTAGCGACTTTCGCGGTGTCCCTTACAGAGCGACTATGGTAAACCCGTTTCACTAGACTCCATCCCGTCGATCGAGCCCATTCGCTGCTCGACCGAGATAAACCGCAATGTCACTCGCAATAACTCCCGTCGCCCCGATATCAGCCGCGGCGAGGTCCCCAGCATAACCATGAAGATAGACGGCATACTGCAAGATTTCACCAAGCCTTTCATGCGCCACACCTCGGTTCCGGGCAAATACTCCAGCCACAACGCCTGTAAGCACATCGCCGCTTCCACCTGTTGCCATGCCTGGGTTCCCCGTAGTGTTCACAAACACGCACCCATCTGGACAAGCAATTATGGTCTGAGCTCCCTTCAACACTACGAAGACAGCATGCTGAACCGCAAAATGTCTGGCCGCCCCTACTCGATCAGCTTGAATCTCACTAACGCTCATCTTCGCCAAACGGGAGAACTCCCTAGGATGCGGCGTCAAAACAATCGGCGCTCCGCCGCGACTGGTTAGCGGTCCTGTATCGATATCATCAGCCAGTACATTCAATCCGTCCGCATCAAGAACGAGCGGAACGTTGGTCACGTCCTCGATCAACCGCGCCACGAGCGATCTTGGACCTCGACCAGTCCCTAATCCTGGACCCACTGCAATCACGTCATGGTTCAACGCAAGCAATTCCTTTAAACCCTCACCGCTTACCTTCCCGTCGGCATGAGGTAACCCATATGTCATATATTCAGGGACATGCGCGATCTCACCTAAACAACCCTTAGGAGCTGCGACCATCACCAGTCCTGCTCCACTCCTCAGCGCACCAAGTCCGGCCAGTTGCGCTGCCCCAGTCTTTCCGTGAGAACCGGCCACAATCATTGCATGGCCGAAGCTACCCTTGTGGGCATCTTGTCGGACTCCGCCGTCTCTCCCATTGTCCATAATCGATGCCAAATCGGCAGCACGCTCGCGATCAACCAACCAAACGCGTGGTGGCGGTGCTGATTCAGCCTGAGCTGTTAATCCGATATTCGCGACCACAAGTTTTCCAACTCTCGACAACGCCGGTCCCATGACACATGGATATTTCGGAACTCCAAACGTGACTGTCAGTGTCGCGTCAACGGTCGGACCTGGCTCACAAATACTGTCGCTAGCAAAACCGGAAGGAATGTCGATTGCCACAACTGTAAAATTGTCAAACCCTTCACTGCTATTAATATCTCTAACAACCGACGCAAATAATCCGGTCAGTGGACGGTTCAATCCTGTTCCAACTAGGGCGTCGACAACAACGTCCGTATTGGCCCTATTCTTCAAGAGACTCTCTTTTTGAGTTTTCGAACTGACTTGCTCTTGCAACCATCTCTTCCACTCATCTTCATTCACTATTTCGGTCACAAGTAAACCACTGGCAGCTGCACGATCGAAGGCAGCGCGTGAATCACCCCGCAGATCATCGGCACGGGCGAATGCCACGCCCTCGACTTCGATTCCATGTTCATGAAGTAACCGACCAACAATCCACCCATCTCCTCCATTACTCCCTCGACCACAGAGCACAACAGCCCTCTTGAGTCCTCCAAATTCCCCCTTGATAATGTCGAATACAGACCGACCGGCGTTCTCCATTAGCTCAAGAGAAGTGATCGCTTGCTGTTTGATTACCTGCTCTTCGACACGACGCATCTGCGACTGATTGAGAATGCGCATAACTGATGATAATCTCAACCCATACCTAGAATCAGGCGAAAGAGATTTTGAGCATGGAAATAGCAGTCAATATAAATGGTCGCCTCACCGACGCCGCTAACGCCGCGGTGTCGCCGCTGGACCGAGGGTTTCTTTTTGGAGAAGGAGTCTATGAAACCCTGCGAACCTACAATCGGCATCCATTCCTGCTTAACCGACATCTCGCGCGACTGCGCGCCTCAGCTGATCTCATCTCATTAAAGGTTCCACACGATGATGATGAATATCGAGATCGTTTGCTTGAGACCATGGCCGGTTTATCCGATAAGAAGAGTGAATTGTACCTCCGGATATTACTCACCCGTGGCGTTGGCGACCTCACTTATGATCCCAACACCTGTCCAACACCGACCGTAATGATGATGGCGCGCCCCTATGTTGAGACACCAACAAAGACAGTCGATAGAGGCATCAAGATCGTTCTCTCATCCATCGTTCGGAATCATCCACAGGCATTAAACCCTCGTATTAAGTCAAACAACCTCTTGAACAATGCTCTAGCGATGCAGGAAGCAATTCGCGCCGGAGCCGATGAAGCCCTGATGTGCAATTATCGTGGTGAAATAGCCGAATGCGCACAGTCAAACATTTTCATTGTTCGTGATGGAATTGCACAGACGCCGTCGCTTGACACTGGTCTTCTTGAAGGCGTCACTAGGAACTTCGTTTTCGAAGTAGGTGAAGCAGCAAACATTCCTGTCCGTGAGACCATACTACTCCCGGCTGATCTTACGCAGGCTGATGAAATCTTCATTACCGGAACAACACGTGAAGTTCTGGCTGTCACCTCCGTTGATCAAACACCCGTAGGAGATGGTCGACCCGGACCAATTACAGAACGCCTTGCAAAAACCTTCTTAGAACTCGCATTAGCAATGACCGCCGTATGAACCGGTGCTACTCCGAACCGTCGTCATATGAGTCAACAGGTGGGCAACTACACATCAGATTACGATCGCCATAGGCGTCATCAATTCGACTAATGGGTGGCCAATATTTTCGAGCTCTCACACTGGAGAGCGGGAAAGCCGCCTGTTGTCTGGAATACGGATGGGTCCAATCGGACGCCGTGAGTTCTTCCGCTGTGTGTGGCGCGTTCAAGAGCACGTTGTCGTTACGGTCAGCTTCCCCATCAACAATCGCCTGTATCTCCTCCCGAATTTTCATCATGGCGTTACAAAAACGGTCCAACTCTTCTTTCGGTTCACTCTCAGTCGGCTCCACCATTAAAGTGCCTTGAACAGGAAATGATACGGTCGGAGCATGAAAGCCAAAATCCATCAATCGTTTCGCAACGTCCTGTTCGGTTACACCTGCACTTTCTCGAAACGGTCGAAGATCAAATATCAATTCGTGCGCCACTCGACCATTCTCTCCGGCATACAACACCTCAAAATGAGCGCTTAGCCTTGATTTTATGTAATTCGCATTGAGCATCGCTACTTGCGTAGCCCTGGTCATCCCTCGCCAGCCCAATAAGCAGACATAAGCATGAGAAATCAGCAGAACACTGGCGCTGCCCCAGGGAGCCGCAGCAATTGATCGGATTGCTTCGTCCCCACCAGTCTTGACCATTGAATGTCCAGGTAGATACGGTGAAAGATGTTCTGCCACCGCGATCGGCCCCATACCTGGGCCGCCTCCCCCGTGGGGAATTGCAAACGTTTTATGAAGATTCAGGTGACAGACATCTGCACCTATTACCGCGGGACTAGTAATTCCAACTTGTGCATTCATATTCGCACCGTCCATATACACTTGGCCGCCATGCTTGTGAACCAATTCGCAAATCTCACGAACAGATTCTTCAAAGACACCGTGTGTTGATGGATAGGTGATCATAAGCGCATTTAGTCGGCCGCTAAATTCGGCGACCTTCTTCCCAAGATCGCTGACATCCACGTTTCCCTGATCGTCGCACTTCACAATAACTATCTGCATCCCGGCCATCGCCGCGCTCGCAGGATTAGTCCCGTGCGCCGATGAAGGAATAAGGACCACGTCACGTCGCTGATCACCGCGCGCCTGATGATAGGCGCGAATCACCATTAAACCAGCAAATTCTCCCTGGGCCCCTGAATTCGGCTGCAGCGACACAGCCGGAAACCCAGTAATCGAACAAAGTGCCACCTTTAGTTCCTCAAATATTTGGTGATAAGCAGCGGCATGCTCCACCGGAACATAGGGATGAACATCGCTGAATTCTTTCCAAGTAACTGGAATCAACTCAGTCGCAGCCGTGAGTTTCATCGTACATGAACCGAGAGGAATCATCGACGTGTCCAACCCGATATCTTTTCGCTCAAGCTGCTTCAAATAGCGCATCATCTGCAATTCAGAGCGGTAAGAATTAAATACTGGGTGATTTAAGAAATCGGTTTCTCTAACGAGGTCCGCCGGCCATCCCACCGGCGAATCAGATTCTTCATTGAGAGCAGCAGGTAACGACTCAGCTTCTTCACACCCCATCGCCTCAGCAAACAGACTTACAATAGTGTCGACATCCGTGCTTGTAGTCGTTTCATCCAGGCTGATCCCAACGTCAAACTCGTCAAAATATCGAAAGTTGAACCTCTGAGCTTCGGCCAGATTACGTAACCGTCGTTTAGCAGAAGACTTCCCAAGCGACAGATGTAATGTATCGAAGAAACACACATTCCTCTGTAGCACTCCAAGTGCCGACAAACGCCCTGCCAGCTGGTGCGTAGTTTCCTGGATCCGGCACGCGATCTCTCTAAGACCGTCCGCCCCGTGATACACAGCATAAAAACCCGCTATGTTCGCCAACAGCGCTTGCGCAGTACAAATGTTCGACGTTGCTCGCTCGCGGCGAATATGCTGTTCGCGAGTTTGCAGAGCCATCCTATAGGCCTGCCGGCCATGTCGATCGACCGAAACACCAATCAAGCGTCCAGGAATTTGCCGTACGTACTCACGCCGCGTCGCAAAAAATGCCGCATGCGGTCCGCCATAACCCATGGGAACACCGAATCGTTGAGCACTCCCAAAAACCACATCAGCACCACATTCACCAGGAGGCTTGAGCAGAGTTAATGCTAAAAGGTCAGTCGCAACTGCAACCAATACACCAGCCTCATGGGCAGCTTTAATTACATCGCCCAGCGGTCGAATCTCGCCGTTCACATCGGGATACTGCAGGAGCGCTCCAAAGACGCTCTTGTCGAACGCGAAACGCGCCTCCGGCACCATCTTGACATCCAAGCCCAATGGTTCAGCTCGCCCACGGAGAACTTCGACAGTTTGCGGAAAACACCGGTCGCTGACGAGAAATACATTTCCCGCATCCTGTTGTCGGGAACGAATTCGATGAAGCAGCACCAGTGCCTCGGCCGCTGCCGTGGCCTCGTCCAGTAATGAGGCGTTCGCCACCTCCATCGCTGTCAAATCCTCAACAGCCGTCTGAAAATTCAGCAACGCCTCAAGGCGTCCCTGGGCGACTTCGGCCTGATAGGGTGTGTACGGTGTATACCAGCCCGGGTTTTCAAGAACATTTCGAAGAATCACACTCGGCGTTATCGTACCGTAGTATCCAAGACCGATGAACGAGCGGCAGGATTCGTTACGCCCAGCCACCTTTTTCATTCGGTCTAGGTACTCCGACTCAGATTCAGCAGCAGGAAGCGGTGGCGACACTTGGCTACGAATCCCAGCTGGCACTATTTCGGTCATCAGTGAATCCAGAGATCGAGCACCAACCTCGGACAGCATCTCCTGAAGGTCAGCCGCATAAGGGCCAATGTGTCGCTTCTCAAACGAATTGCCGGAACGGAAGGTCACTTCTTAATTCTTACTCAGTGAGGTCCGGTTAGTGTGCTCCGCCAGACCGATCAAAAACAACTACGCTATCAGCTCACTATAAGATTCAGCATTCAACAAACTCTGCAACTCGTCTTTTGACGCCAATTTAATCTTCACCATCCATGCATCGTGAGGCGTTTTGTTCACAGCCTCAGGATTGTCACCCAAAGCCACATTAACCTCGACAACCTCGCCTGAGACAGGAGAAAACAAATCGGATACTGCCTTTACCGACTCGATTGACCCAAGCTCTTCGCCCTTCCTCAACGCACGTCCAACTTCTGGAAGCTCGACATACACCACATCACCCAGTTGCTGTTGAGCATAGTCGGTAATACCAACCAAACCATGTCTTTCGTCTGAACACAATTCAAACCACTCATGGTCTTTACTGTAGAAACGGTCTGTGGGATACATTAAACAAAACTCCTCAGTGGTATAACCTTGAAGAAATCATCATCAATCAGATTTTCTCTTATAGAACGGCATCTTTATCACTCTGGCGGCAACAAGCCGCTCGCGAATCTTTACTTGAAAATCCGCGCCAACTTCGCTCACACCCACCGGCATGTATGCCATCCCTATAGATTTTTTCAGATACGGTGTTTGCGTGCCACTAGTTACCACTCCGACCTTCTGTCCGTCCACGCAAACCTCATAACCATGCCGCGCAATGCCGCGGTCCAACATTTCAAAACCCACTAGCTTTCGAGAAATGCCAGTCACCTTTTGGGCAGTAAGAACAGCACTGCCATTAAAACTCGGTTTATTCCATCCGACCACCCAACCTAAGCCAGCCTCGAGAACCGTCGTCGCCTCATCCATATCATTTCCATAGAGACGCATCGACGCTTCAAGCCTCAGAGTGTCTCGCGCGCCCAATCCGATTGGCTTAACATCAACCGGCAGGCCCTCGCCAAGAATCGTGTCCCAGACCTGTCCTACAGACTGAGGTGGAACAAACAATTCGAAGCCATCCTCTCCCGTATAACCAGTCCTAGAAATCGTTGCTCGAACATTCGCGACTTCACCGGTGTCAAACCAATAATATTGAATCGAATTGAGATCAATGCCTGTAAGAGGCTGCAATACCTCCCGAGCGGATGGCCCCTGTAGGGCCAACAAGCTATAACGACTACTCGAATTTACGACTACTGCATCATCTACAAATTTAATTTCTTCCTTAATCCATTCGAGGTCCTTCGAAACATTCGCTGCGTTGATGACCAACATGTAATGGTCGTCCGCCAAACGGTATACAAGCAAATCGTCTATCGCCGTACCTTCGTGTGTTGTAAGTACAGAGTACTGCACCTGCCCAATCTCAAGCCGGCTCGCATCATTACAGCTAATTCTCTGCACCGCCTCGAGAGCGTCGGCACCAGCAATTTCGATCTCTCCCATGTGACTGACATCAAAGAGACCTACCTGTCGTCGTACCGCCATGTGTTCGTCGCCAATACCAGTGTATTCAACCGGCATGTCCCATCCAGCAAACGACACCATGCGCGCACCTAAGGCTCGATGGCGACTATTTAGTGGAGTTTTCTTGTTCTCGGAATTTGTCACAAGCTTGATTGTTGCAGCAGGAAAACCATCAATGCCGTCTCAATGGACAGCGCACACCGTACTATGTCGTCAGACAAAGGGTCAAGATCGTATCAATCCAAGCACCCACGAGTCATTTCTAGTGCTATTGGCCTACGCGCCACCTCCGGTGACTTGGTAACATACAGAGACCCTCATGATCTACTTCGGTCGCGCGCTTCTGCTTGCGAGTCTAGTTCGCTTAATAACAATATTTGCATTTCCTACACTCTTATTCGCTGAACGCGACTCATTACTTATCTATTGGATCGACGTCGAAGGTGGCGCTGCCACCTTAGTGGTCACACCAACGGGCCAGTCCATCTTAACTGACTCAGGTTGGAACACCAGTGACGGTCGAGATGCCAACCGCATCGCGGCAGCGATGAACGATGCGAATATTGACCGGCTTGACTTTCTAATTACTTCCCATTTTCACCGCGACCACGTCGGCGGTCTCGCAGAACTTGCCAATAGGGTTGAGATTGGTCAATTTATTGACCATGGCGACAGTGTTGAACAAACTGACGAACATGGAAGACGGCTGTTCAAAACATATCTCGACGTCGCGAAAACACGCCGGCGCGTCGTTACCGCCGGTGACCGGCTGCGACTATCGGGCATTGATTTCTCTTTCGTTGTGTCACATCGAGTAATCAAAGAGCGTGACGCCTCAATGGGTGCGAATCCGTTATGTAGAGGCCGGATACCTAGCCCCACAGACCTAAGCGAGAATGGCCACTCACTCGGATACCTTCTCTCGCTCGGTGGATTTCAATTCCTCAACTTGGGCGATTTAACATCAGACGTTCAACACTCACTTGCCTGTCCAGAAAGCACTCTGCCGCCAGTAGATATTCTGCAGGTTCCGCATCACGGAAGCGGGTTGGCTCCTGAGTTGATCTGGACACTAAGCCCCACCGTTGCGGTCGTAGCAAATGGTCCGCGCAAGGGCGGCGATTCCGCTGGCCATGAGATTCTTTCTCAGTCCCCCGCCCTAAACGACATCTGGCAACTCCATTATTCGTTAGGTAATGAAACTAGCCACAACACAATTCCCTCACGTATTGCCAACCTCACCAACGAACGAGCCTGCCAGGGACACTGGATTAAGGCTATCGTAAGCGCGGACGGTAGAAGTTATTCAATTACAACCTCACGACGGACCGACCTCATCTCTTACGGCTGGCGCTAAAATCATAATTACACCTCATAATGTCCCGCAGCATGTCAGTCGTCGTGAACTCTCACTGTAATAAGGCCATCTACAACTCGAACTTCGTACCGGCCGAGACTTCTATATGCGGGCGGTGCTAAACCTTTACCATCGCTGAGTCGAAATCGGCCTCCATGCCAAGGACATGTCACAACACCACTTTCACAGGGTCCCTCGGAAAGCCGTCCTCCAGCGTGAGTACAAGCATCATCTACGGCGTAAAAGACACCGTCGTCATTAAACACCGCAATTCGACGGTCACCAGCGTACACGCTCTTTGCCCGCCCAGGAGGCAAGCTTCCCTCTTCCCCAACCTCTAAATCACGTGTCATTCAACCCCTATAGGACTAGAAACACCTGTTAGAGCATAAATCGACGTCGTCGACCACCAAATATATCGATATTGGGTATGGCCAACAACTGCTCCAGCACGTTTTAGCCAAGACACCATAGGCTTTGCTGGGTTAGAATGTCGCCTCAAATCAGCCACAACGAGGTTCAAAATCGAGGCACCGACAGCTCCCAGCCATTGATCTCTCCGATGTAGAGCTCAGAACTGTACTGGAGGCCTAATCACTGAGGAAACCATGAACACCGCAGTCCTGACCATTCTGGCCCTATTACCAATTATTACTGTCGCTGTTTTCCTCGTCGGATTGCGATGGCCTGCGAGTCGTGCGATGCCGCTCTCGTATATCGTGGCGGCTGGCTTAGCGCTTCTCGTATGGCAAGTTCCAGCCGTGCAGGTTGTTGCGGCGAGCATCAACGGACTGATCGTCGCCTTCACGCTTCTCTATATAATTTTTGGCGCCATTCTTCTGTTGAACACGCTGCAAGAAAGCGGTGCAATCCGAACCATACGCCAGGGATTCACGGACATCACACCTGATCGACGCGTGCAGGTCATTATTATCGCCTGGCTGTTTGGATCCTTTATCGAAGGCTCTGCTGGTTTTGGCACACCAGCCGCGGTCGCCGTTCCGCTTTTAGTCGGACTCGGATTTCCCGGTATGGCCGCTGTCATGTCCGGAATGATTATTCAAAGTACGCCGGTGAGTTTCGGGGCACTTGGAACGCCAATTCTCGTTGGGGTCAATACCGGACTCGGACAGGGTGCCGATCCAAACATCATGGCGTATGCCGAACAACTCGGATACGCCCAATGGAACGATTTTCTAGCATTGATTGGATTCCGTGTCGCGATGCTACACGCCGCTGCCGGCACGTTAATCCCCTTGATTCTTGTTTCATTTCTGACCAGATTCTTTGGAAAGAACAAGACATTCTCTGAAGGCTTACGGATTTGGCCATTTGCGCTGTTTGCCGCATTTTCAATGACGGTTCCATATCTAACGGCGGCGTATCTTCTGGGCCCTGAATTTCCTGCCTTAGTCGGAAGTATGGTCGGTCTGATGATCGTGGTGTCTGCCGCACGTGCTGGATTTCTCATTCCAAAAGACACGACGTGGCAATTTGAAAGAAAAGAAGATTGGCCAGCAGAATGGACGGGGTCGGTTGAAGTTAAAGACGTGGCAGCCACAGGCTCAATGACGCTGATTAAGGCGTGGGCACCATACGCCATCGTAGCGCTCCTCTTGTTAGCCTCACGTCTGGTCGACCCACTCCGTGTCTTTCTACAGGCGTGGGTGGTGAGCTGGCCTGAAATATTCGGCACGACGATCACCGCGAGTTTTCAACCACTCTATTTACCTGGCACTCTCTTTATCGTTACATCGTTGATTACGATGGTCTTTCATAAGATTCCCACTGATCAGTATGTCCGAGCGTGGTCTACATCGTTAAAGACGTCTGCCGCCGCCTCTGTGGCGCTTGTGTTTACTGTACCAATGGTCCAGGTCTTTTTGAATAGTGGTGGCGGTCCTGTTGAATTCGAACGGATGCCGATTGCTCTCGCTAACGGTGTCTCTGAACTGGCGGGCGGCGCATGGCCAATCTTCGCACCGTTCGTTGGCGGTATCGGTGCCGCCGTCGCTGGCAGCAATACAGTTAGCAATATGATGTTTTCGCTTTTCCAGTTCGACATGGGGAGTCGGATCTCGGTAGACCCCACGTGGATTGTTGCGCTGCAAGCTGTTGGTGGAGCGGCGGGGAACATGATTTGTGTCCACAACGTCGTCGCCGCGTCGGCCGTTGTTGGGCTGCTCGGACGTGAAGGCGATGTCATCCGTATGACGCTGATGCCGTTCACGTATTATGCTCTGCTCCCGGGTTCGTTGGGCTTCCTGATTGTGTCGTACGCGACCACGGGATTTTTGAATATCGGGACATTGTTAGTCGTCTCAATCATCGTGACAGCGGTCTACTTGATTGCCAAACACGGCGGTAGTCAGTCTCGCGCTTAACTCGACGAATTCAGTTCAAGACTATGCGTATTCGACGACTCAGTGAGCACAGTGTGGAGGACTCGGACCCCAAGACGTTCACGGGACAAGCGACGATCGTCCGAATGGATGGTGTGACTCAAGACCCAGAGATTAATATATATCGCGTTCGGTTTCAGCCGACTGCACGTACAGCCTGGCACTCACATTCAGGGCCGCAAATTCTGCTTATCCTCGAAGGCGTCTGTTATCTTCAGCAAGAAGGAAAATCACCTCAAGAGCTTTCAGCTGGTGATGTAGCTCGTATCGATCCAGGTGAACGTCATTGGCACGGAGCGAGTCCAAAAGGACCAATGGTTCACTTGGCTGTAAACATAAACCTGACCACTGCCTGGTTTGAACAAGTCACCGACCAGCAATACACTGGAAGTGCTTAAGCATCACGCCCTCTAACGCGCGCATTTCTGTGCCTATTCGACAAGCTCGTTCCCGTTATCGTTACGCCTGGCCTCTCACAATAGTCACTATTCTTGTTATAGCTGGATTGACCACTTCCTCAACATACCTTCTGCCTCTCGAAGTGTGGCTGCCGAGCCTTCGCACGTGGACAGAAGGCCAAAGCTATCTTGGAGTTTTGATCTTCGGGCTCATTTATGTCATTTCCGTACTTCTGTTCGTCCCCGGAGCCTTGCTTACTCTGCTCGCCGGCGGAATATTTGGCGTAGTCTGGGGAACGGTTATTGTGTCCGTCGCCTCCAGCATAGCCGACGGAATAGCATTTCTGATTGCGAGATATTTCGCACGTGGCATGGTTGAGAGCCTCGCGCAACGTTATCGACGATTCCAAATCCTCGAAACAGCGATCACTGACGCTGGCTGGCCTGTCGTAGCCCTACTTCGTCTGTCTCCCACAGTGCCGTACAGCGCCAGCAACTATCTCTATGGTTTAACCGGAATCCCTTTCCTGTCCTATTGGATCACAACATGGGCATTCACTCTTCCTGGAACGATCGCCTATGTGTACCTGGGTTATGTTAGCTCTGAAGCATTCGTTGAAAACACTCGCACGACGGTCGACTGGTATTTACTTTGCCTAGGTTTAGCGGCGACACTCGGAGCCGCGATCTATCTCGCCATATTCGCGCGACGAGCGCTTCGAAAATTTGAACAGGCAAACACTTAAAGGAAGTTACGAAACTACCAACCGCACTGCCGACCGGTGTTCTGCTCCTCGAGCCAAACCGAGAGCGGAGCAAAGTACTCGACGATCGCGGTCGCATCCATCTCTCTTGTTCCAGCGATCGTGTTAAGTGCTTCTGGCCATGGTTGACTAGCGCCCATCTCAAGCATCGTCCGCAATCGACGCCCCGCCTCTCGACTGCCATAAATTGAACAGCGATGAAGGGGCCCCTCGATTTCCGCTGCTTGACACAAAGCTCGATGAAATTGAAATTGAAGAATATGGGCAAGAAAATATCGAGTGTAAGGAGTGTTACCAGGGACATGAAATTTCGCCCCTGGGTCGAAGGCGGTCACGGTCCGTGGGATAGGCGCTTTCACACCTTGGTACTCTCGTCTCAGTTCCCACCATGCGGTGTTGTAGTCGTCCGGAAGAATCTCTCCTGAAAACACTTTCCAACGCCATTGGTCGATCAATAAACCAAATGGCAAAAAAGCAATCTTGTCGAGCGCTTGGCGCAGAAGCAATGCCACATCATTATCGCCGGTCGGCAATCGATTAAGCAGTCCGACTTCCACGAGGTACTCCGGAGTGATCGAAAGAGCTATCGTATCCCCGATCCCCTCATGAAACCCATCGTTCGCACTCGTTCGATACAGCGGGTCCTGACCACTATATGCTCGTTGATAATAGTTGTGCCCCAGTTCGTGATGAATTGTCACGAAGTCTTCATCGTTGACGCCAATGCACATCTTGATGCGAACATCAGATTCAAAATCGATGTCCCACGCGCTAGCATGGCAAACCACGTCTCGATCGTCAGGCTGAACAAACAACGACCGGTCCCAGAAAGTCTCTGGAAGTGGTGCAAAACCCAGCGAGCTAAAAAATCCTTCGCCGTAGCGGACCATGTCGACAGCATCCACATTCTGGCGATCGAGCAATTGGGTAAGGTCGTAGCCTGACCGACTCGGACTTGGCCCAACGATGTCATAGATATTCGCCCATGTCTGACTCCACATGTTACCTAGAAGATGAGCCGGTATTAGTCCATCTTCCGGGACTACGGCCGTACCATATTCCCGTCCCAACTCGGCACGTACATAACAATGTAAAGACTCATACAAAGGACGAACTTGTGACCACAAACGCTCCAATTCCTG
This sequence comes from uncultured Vicinamibacteraceae bacterium, assembly GCA_964624855.1. Classification (GTDB taxonomy): domain Bacteria; phylum Acidobacteriota; class Vicinamibacteria; order Vicinamibacterales; family UBA8438; genus CAUZIB01. The sequence goes on along the minus strand of CAZUZW010000020.1, from coordinate 303 downwards.
AGTGAAGTCATCCGCTGGCATGTCGTAGGCCGACCGCCACATCTCACCGGTATCAGTAAAACCCAATTCCTGTGCGCCGGCGTTTGATAGCTCAACAAATCTCTCATAGAGAGGTCTCATTTCCGGCGATACTTCCCGCCAACCAGACCAAATTGCAAGCAGTTCGTCCGTTTCTCTTATTTCGGCAAACATCCGTTCCATCGTGGGAAGATCGAGACATTCTTCTTCTCCAGACGGGCAATATTCGCCTTGGCCGTAAATACTTTCCATCTCTGTCATAAGGCCAGCCAACTCGCTCTGCAT
>CAZUZW010000019.1:0-48179 GCA_964624855.1 uncultured Vicinamibacteraceae bacterium | reverse complement strand
GTACCGTCTTTTTGGAAGACTTGGATGCGGTCTGCGGCGCGGTCACAAATGTAACCGAGTCCATCGTTAGAAATTTCCGAACAGTGGACCGGCCCCCGAAACTGCTGTTTCCCTTCTTCACCGGGTTGATACGGTCCGCCGAAATCATAGTCGTCGTCTGGTTCGTTTCCGTAAGCTCCCCAAAATCGTTTAAGTTCGCCGGTATCAACATCAACAACGGCAATACGTTTATTCAAGTAGCCATCAGCGAAATACGCCTCATTGGCGCCAGGGTCGATACCAATCTTGGCGACTCGTCCATAACTATCCATTGACTTGCTGTCGCGTGTGAAGACCGTCCGACCGTCCTGTTCACCAGTTTGCCGGGCACCGGGGATGCCGATTTGCATCAGGAACGTACCATCTTGGGTGAACTTCACCACATGCGAGTCAGCTGGACCATTACCACCGATCCACACATTATCCATGTGGTCAATCGTGATTCCATGATTGGAGCCTGGCCACACATAATCACCCGTCTCAGTTCCAGGGCCACCCCAGGCGTGTACAAGGTTCCCTTCCTGGTCGAAGGCCAGTACTGGTGGCGCAGGTTGACAGCATTCAGCCAGTGGCGGATCTTGCGCGAGTCCAATTTCGGTTCGAGCCACAAACTGGTCCGGAGTGTTTCGGTGAACAAGCCAAATGGTATCGGTTGAATCAACATCAACACCAATTGTCGGGCCCATTAACCCGTGGTCAGGTAAATTCTTTGGCCACAGCGGGTCGACTTCAAACATTGGGACCATAGGCCCATCGCCCATTGCCATTTCGGCATTGCTGTCGGCGGCTTCTTCGACTGCATTTTGACCAACACCGCACGCAATGATTAATGCCAGTAAGGACGATCCTATTAGTAGATTGCGCTTCCGATTCATCCCGGTCCTCCTTTTTCGGTGACGAGGCCTATCAGGTTCTGCAGCGCTGACGCGACGATCCCTTTTGGCCCTTCAGCGGCGACAAGTATACTTGCAATTGACTTAAATGGATCGAACTTTTCAGATGAAGTTGTGGGGCTGGGTGCATCGCCTAATGACAACGCGAAAACCTTTGGTATTACCTCTCTGTTCACGGGATGACCAGTTTTTGGCGAAACCACCTAAGTTAAGTCGTTGGTCTGCGTGGCGGACCCTGGTAACAGCACTGGTCTTTGGCTTGGTGATGACATCGTCATCAGGTGTCCGTGCCCACGACATACCGACCGACGTCTTGGTGCAAATCTTGGTTAAGCCTGAGGGTGAAACGTTACGACTGTTGGTCCGGGTTCCACTCTTCGCGATGCAGGATGTCAGGTTTCCTCAGACTGGGCCGGGGTACCTAGATCTTGCAGAAGCTGATTCTGAGCTTCGAGATGCTGCGATTTTGTGGATCGCGAATGAACTTCAACTATATGAGGATGATGTTCTGCTCTCGGACCAGGAGCTGATTGCGGTCCGCGCGTCGATTCCATCGGACCAGTCATTTGCAAGTTATGACCAGGCACTTGCCCATGTTCTTGGACCGCCGTTACCTGACGACACCGAGATTTTCTGGCAGCAGGCAATGCTTGACGTTTTGTTCGAGTATCCAATTCGGTCGGAGCAGTCTAATTTTTCTATTAATCCAACGTTGGCGCGATTGGGGCTTCGCACGGTCACAGTTCTGCGATTTGTTCTACCGAATGATACGATTCGAGCTTTTGAATATCACGGAAACCCTGGGCTCGTCCGTCTGGATCCGCGCTGGCATCAAGCAGCGTTGCGGTTCGTCAATCTTGGCTTTGAGCATATCCTGGACGGAATTGACCACCTGTTGTTCTTGGCGTGTCTGGTTATTCCGTTTCGTCGAGTTCGGCCATTAATTGCCATCATTACGTCTTTCACTGTTGCACATTCAGTCACACTAATTGCATCAGCTTTCGATTTTGCACCGGATGCTTTGTGGTTTCCTCCGCTCGTCGAGACAGCGATTGCCATGTCCATTGTGTACATGGCTCTTGAAAATGTTTTCGGAGTGCGACTGCAACGCCGGTGGCTTCTCACCTTTGGGTTTGGATTGGTGCATGGGTTTGGTTTTTCGTTCGCGCTACGTGAAACACTCCAGTTCGCAGGTGGGCACCTTCTTACATCTCTCCTAGCGTTTAACCTTGGTGTTGAACTTGGGCAGTTGCTGGTGATTATTCTGTTGGTCCCGCTACTTTCGTTACTCTTTCGGGTTACTGCTGCTGAACGCGCCGGAACCATCCTTCTGTCGGTGTTGGTGGCTCACACGGCCTGGCATTGGATGAGTGAACGCGGGAGCGAATTGATACAGTACCAGTTTCAGTTTGGGGGGCCCGTGTTTGATTTGGCATTCTTGGCCAGTGCCATGCGCTGGGGGATGCTGGTTCTAATTGTCATCTTGTTGCTCTGGCTGATGTCCTTGGTGTTTCCTTCATTGGACGAATCAACCAAACCGGTGCCTGCAGACGTCAAGCAGGATTAAGTAAAGGTTGCTATTCAGGTTCTCAGTTCAGGCAGATTTTCTGTCGCCGGGACAAATCTAATAGCTAAACCGTTATTGCAATAGCGCTGGCCGGTTGGATCCGGGCCATCCTTGAATACATGGCCTTGATGGCCTCCGCAGCGGATACAGTGATATTCAACCCGAGGGAGAATCATTTTGAAATCTCTCTTGGTCTCGATGCTGCCATCGATTGGTGCATAGAAACTAGGCCACCCTGTACCGCTCTCATACTTGGTCGTTGATTCAAACAAGGGGAGATAGCAAGCTGCACAAACAAACGTGCCGGACCGTTTTTCATCATTGAGTGTGCTGGACCCAGCCGGCTCGGTAGCTTCCTTGAAGAGCACTTTATAGGCCTCGGCAGATAGTAAGTCTTGCCACTCAAGTTTAGATTTTTCGAGTCGACTAATCGTTTCACTCATAAGGTCGCCTTTGCTGAAAATACGATTGCTGAAGTGGTCACAATTTTATCTTGAATTGGTGAAAGCTCTAGTGCTCTTAGATTTTATCGCATGAGCCATCGTGGATATTGGCTCCACCGGGCGATTAGTGTTCCTATTGGCCGCTATCTCCGAAACCAGGAATTTTGAGTGTCTGCCCAGGATAGATTACGGACGTTCGCAGGTTATTGGCTCTCAGAATTATTGTTGGTGTTGTGCCGTACTGTCGCGCGATTCGCCAGACCGTGTCTTTTGGACGCACAGTATAGTCATGACCAGAGATTGTCGAGTTGTTAGGCTTGCGGCGTTGTTTTGTGATTCGGTGAACATATTCCGCGTAATCTCCAGCGAAGATTGCTACGTGATAGTGTGGCGGATAACGTTCTCTGGTGGCTTCTAATACAGACCGTTCTTCTAAATATAAGAGTGTAGTTTCTAGCCAGCTACGACAGTTCGTGTTGGTTGGACGCCGTAAATCAAGGGCCATTCCGGTAGGGTGCACCGATCGCGGTGAGGCGTTCCTAGGTTGATGGCTCAGTGGCCGAGTCAGACTGGTAATCACCAATTGTTCTCCACATGCCCGCTGATACTGTTTAGATAGACGTTCAATGAACAATTTGACTTCGGGGCGGATATAGGGAAACGAGACGTCTTTGAGTCGAAAACTCGAGTCGTTATTAACTCGTACAAGTAGGCCAGCTTGCACAAAGCGCTTTAGCTGAGAAGACTCACGTAAGTACGTAAAATCATGCCGCTCGGCCTGCTCGTTCTGTTTGTCGAGGGAAGCGGCGCTTCCCGAGAGGCTAGCGGTTTTTGGATTGGCTGCCGACATTCCGACTATGCTTATGGCGAGAATCAGCGTATAGAGGCAGATTCGCCAAGTGTTCAACCGGTTCTGAGTTAATCTAGTATTCATGTTACCGTCTGGTCTGTTTATCGGCACGATGTCGCTTTTACTTAAATAATTTAAGCAAAAGCTCAACGAGCCGTTGATTCTTTTTTCTTGATTCCCTTTTTATTTTTGATGCCTAAGTAAGATCTCCTTATGTCTCGTTCGATAAAAAAACTTCTGGTTGCTAATCGGTCTGAAATCGCCATTCGGTGTTTTCGCGCCGCTACTGAACTTGGTCTTCGGACAGTTGCCGTTTACAGCTACGAGGATCGGTTTTCACTACATCGATACAAGGCGGATGAGGCGTTTCTGATTGGTTCCCCCGAGGGAGGACAACCGGTCAAATCGTATCTCGATAGTCAGGCCATCCTCGATGTGGCAATTGAGAACGAGGTCGACGCGATTCATCCTGGTTATGGGTTCTTGTCGGAACGCGCTGATTTTGCGCGAGCCTGTAACGATCGCGGCATCATTTTTGTGGGCCCAACTCCGGAACAGTTGGACATGTTTGGCGACAAGATGGCCGCGAAGCGCCTGGCGATAGAGGCAGGAGTGGCAACTGTGCCGGGGAGTAAGAGTCCTGTGACCGGGTTATCCGCTGCAGAAAAAGTTGCTGGCGAAATCGGGTATCCAATCATATTAAAGGCGAGTTTTGGCGGTGGCGGCCGCGGTATGCGTGTGGTCGAGCGATCAGAGGATTTGAAATCGGCCCTAGAAGAAGCCAAGCGTGAGGCTGGTGCTGCATTTGGCCGAGATGCGGTATTTATTGAGCGGCGGGTTAATCGAGCAAAACATATTGAGGTGCAGGTGCTCGGAGACGAACACGACGGCCTCGTGCATCTTTGGGAGCGAGACTGTTCGGTCCAACGTCGACATCAGAAAGTTGTTGAGGTTGCACCTAGTGTGAATCTTCCCTCAAAGCTCCGCCACGCGGTTTGTGAAGCGGCTATTAAGTTATGTCGATCCGTTTCATACCAGTCAGCTGGAACCGTTGAATTTCTTGTAGATCTTGACCGGGAGCACTACTACTTCCTTGAGGTTAACCCACGTATCCAAGTCGAACACACGGTGACAGAGATGGTCACGGGTCTTGACTTGGTGCGCAGTCAGATTCTTGTCGCGCAAGGTTATCCGCTTCATGGCGACGTTATGCGGGTACCACCGCAGTCACAGATTACCACTCGCGGTGTGGCACTTCAGTGTCGAATTACCACCGAAGATCCTGAGAATCAATTTGTGCCTGACCATGGTCGACTGACGACTTATCGCTCAGTCGGCGGGTTTGCGGTTCGCTTGGATACGGGCAATGGGTTTACCGGGTCGGTCATTACACCGTACTTCGATTCTTTACTGGTCAAGATGACCACTTGGGGTTCGACTTTACCGGAAGCCGCGCAGCGTGCGGATCGATCACTTCGAGAATTCAGGATTAGAGGAGTCAAGACCAACATTGCGTTCCTTGAAAACCTTGTGTTGCATCCATCTTTTGTGTCTGGCGGAGCCACCACTTCTTTTATCAATGACACACCAGAGCTGTTCAATGTAAGGCAACCACGTGACCGTGCAACAAAACTATTGTCGTATCTAGGTGACGTGATTGTTAATGGTCGTGCAGATGTTCGGTCGGCTATTGATCCGGAGAGACAATTTCGTCTGCCGAGTGCCCCAATTGTTGAGACTAAGGTTCCGCCGCCAGGTCTCAGGCGGGAGTTTCAGCGTCTTGGTCCAGAGGAATTTACGAAGTGGGTTCGTCGGCAACGGCGCTTGTTGATTACCGACACGACTATGCGTGATGCCCATCAGTCCCTGATGGCCACACGGTTACGCACCTACGATCTTCTTGAGGTAGCGGACGCAGTGTCACACCTCCTTCCGAATATTTTTAGCGTGGAGATGTGGGGTGGAGCGACGTTCGATACATCCATGCGATTTTTGCAGGAAGACCCTTGGGCCCGTCTCATTGCCTTACGTGAACGGATCCCAAACATTTTGTTTCAAATGTTGTTGAGGGGTAGCAACGGAGTTGGGTATGCCACCTACCCTGACAACGTCATTAAGACATTTGTCGTCAAAAGTGCTGAACATGGCATTGACCTGTTCAGAATCTTTGACGCATTAAATGACCCTAAGGCGATGAAGGTATCGATGGAGACGGTGCGCACAAAGACTGGCGCCTTGTGTGAAGCCGCGATCTGCTACACGGGAGACATTACTGACTCTTCTCGAACGAAATATAGTTTGCAGTACTACACGGAATTAGCCAAAACCCTAGTGGATATGGGGGCTCACATTTTGGCGATCAAGGACATGGCAGGTTTGTGCAAGCCCTACGCGGCACACGCCCTCGTCAAGGCACTCCGCAACGAGGTTGAGGTGCCCATTCATTTTCATACACATGACACGAGTGGGATGAGTGGGGCAAGCGTACTCAAGGCAGCTGATGCTGGTGTCGATATTGCCGATGCGGCAATGGCTTCCATGAGCGGTATGACCAGTCAACCGCCGCTTAACTCACTCGTGGCCGCACTTCGCGGTACCTCGAAAGATACTGGACTAGACCAAGATGCGGTCGATCGCATTGACCAGTACTGGGCAAAGGTTCGAGAGATGTACTATCCGTTCGACGCGGGACTGCGGGCGCCCGCACCAGATGTCTATCGCCACGAGATGCCGGGTGGGCAGTATACAAATCTTCGGCAGCGAGCAGCCTCTATGGGATTGGACGAACGCTGGCCGGAGATTTGTCAGGCCTACGCGTCGGCAAACGAATTGTTTGGCGATATTGTCAAGGTCACACCGTCCAGCAAGGTTGTCGGCGATATGGCCATGTTTATGGTGTCGAATGGATTAACGAAGGATGACATCGTCAATCCTAAGAGCCCACTTCAGTTTCCAGCCAGTGTGATTGAGATGATGCGTGGCATGCTCGGTCGCCCACCAGGAGGGTGGCCAACGAAAGTGCGTCAGGTCGTTTTGCGATCTGCAGGCGTGAAGCCTATACGTGGTCGGCCGGGAGCAAGGCTCGAGCCGGTCGATTTTTCAGAAACTGGCAAGGTGCTAAACGGGAAGATTCGAAGACAGGCGACGGATGAAGAAATCCTGTCGTATTTACTTTATCCCGAGGTGTTTGTCGATTTTGCTAACCATGTTAAGCGTTACGGCGACACTTCGGTGATCCCGACTCCGAATTTTTTCTATGGTCTTTACCCACGTGAAGAGATCATGGTTGAGATAGAGCGGGGTAAAACCTTGGTGATTCGCTACCTCACGAGTGGTCAGCCGCGAGAGGACGGAACACGGACTGTATTCTTTGAACTTAATGGTCAAGCACGTGAGATTCGTGTGGTTGACCGCTCTGTAGAAGCAACCGAACCGGTTCATCCGAAGGCAGACAAGCGTGATCCAGACCACATTGGTGCACCAATGCCAGGCAAAGTCGGTGTTGTCGCCGTGATGAATGGGCAAGAGATATCTGCTGGTGAACCGCTTCTGTGGATTGAGGCGATGAAGATGGAGACTGCCGTCTGCAGTCCACGAGACGCTACGGTCAAGAATGTTCTAATTGAGAGCGGATCTAATGTTGCAACGCAAGATCTTCTTGTTGTCCTTGCGGCAGCGAAATAGAGATTAAGGAGTAATTACATCTCCCAGTCCGTATGTAGCGAGGAAAACGTAGTGACAGTGGTACTCACAAAAAAGGCGCGCCAAGTGGCGCGCCTTAAATATTTACAACGAAGAGCGTTAGAAAAACTACATTCCGAGGTTGATGTTACCAATATGAACGTCGAGTTGGTGATTAACGCGTAGACCCACAATGCCGTCTCCATCGAACGACGATCGTGGCTGCGAATCAACTTCCGTGCCGTTGACCAAAAATCGAATCTCACTTGCTCCAACTTCGACAGTCAATGCATTCGTCGAACGCCCGTCGCTATCAAGAGCATTAATTGCGTCATGGGCGGTCCAGGCGACGACGTCGGGTGTTTCACTACCCATACGCTTTCTCAAAAGGTACTGACCATTCTCACGAATTACGAAGTATGAGTACTGTTGGTTCGCGCCGGAGAGATTCGACCCTCCCCAGAACAGGCCGTACGCATTGGGATGTGAGGAAGGCTCTGTCTGCGTGAAACTTGCACTGATTGAGAAGTCGCCATTCTGTGAGTCACTGGCACGCCAAAAAATCGCAGCGCCCCTACCGGCTGTAGTTGCGTGGACGCCTTCGCCCATCGTTCTGAAGTTGAGTACACCATCGATGCTTTCACCATCTCTATCGAGTCTTGCATCCCAACCGCCTGCCTGCACTCCGCCTTCCTGGGCGTGGAGAGTGAATGGAGCAGTCAGCATCGCGACCGCGACGATTATCAACAACTTTCGCATGACCTACCTCCTTGATCTCACTGAAGAACCAAACTCTGATAACGAGCGGGCATCATAGCACGGTCCATGGTGGTTACTTTATAGAAATCTAGTTTCTCTTAAGTCATTAAATTGCAGTTGTTTAAAGGGAAATGAATGTGTTTGGTCGTGAAGGAAGGTATATCGTTTAATTATCCTCACGGGTTATCTTGTTTGTCTGTAACGTCAGGAGTAGGTCGAATGTTTTATCGGGTGACGGCTCGACTCAAGAAGGGAATGGCCGGTAGTCTCAAACAAGCGTTATTCGACGATACAATTCGGCATCAGAAGCCGGACGGTCAAGAAATTGTCGATTCAATGGAACGCGCGATTGTCAGTCATGATGGCGTGGTTGAATGGAGTGAGGTGTGCTATTGCGACCCACCCCTTCAACACGAGCGTCACACGGTGTTTGATCGCTATTTTGATGAGATTTCGATTGAGCCGGTTGATAGCTACCAGCAGCACACAGGCCGTCGCTTTATGTCGTACCTTCAGGAACTTTCGGCAAAATGACAGAAGGTGGGTTCTATCAATTCGGTCGTAAAGCGGGTACAGCATTCCGACGTGCCCGCTGGGTGTGGGAATCGGTGGCTGGTAGTGAAGAAGAGGCGATCAAGGCTGAGTACGGCGTTGGTCGCGACATGGCAGCAGTGATTGTCGAGCAAACGCCACATGACCCTGATGACCAGGTTCAGGTTTTTCTTAATCACATCGCTCAGAAGCTCGCGTCTTTTGTGAAGAACGAGCACCATCAATTCGAGGTTGCTGTTTTGGCTAGCGAACAACCCACGGCATTTGCTTTGCCTGGTGGCTTCGTTTTTGTCACAAATGGACTTGTCGACCTGTGCCAGGGCAATCGAGATGAACTTGCCTTTGTGGTCGCTCATGAGATGTCCCACGTGATCAGACGTCACTCAATCGATCGATTAATTTCTCAGAAACTACTCTCTGCTGCCTCTTTGGCCTCGCCGGGTCGCGGCGTATTAGCGCCGTGGATTCGAAAAGTTGGACTGCAGGCGCTGGAAAAGGCGTATTCCCGCGACCAAGAGTTTGAAGCTGATGAGTTGGGTGTGTTGCTAATGCAGGCGGCGGGGTTTGAGTCTTCGGCAGCGATGAATGCACTTAATCGATTTAGCGGACTTACCGCGACATCCGATGATGGAGGACTCAGCGCTTACTTTTCTACCCATCCTCCCGTTCAGGACCGTATTCAGCGGCTCAAAGAGCGATTCGATGGACTCAGCTAGATGCTTAACGAATGGGTGTTGTCAGTCGGATCCCGAACTGAGTCCATCGTGTGAGTTCCGTCAGTTCTCGGAGTGTTGAGGTTGCATCAATTCGACGTTCGTAGCCGACGAGTCGGTCGACAGTGGCCACGCCCGTCGTGATTCGTAGGCCGCCCTCAAGTTGTCCGCCCTCATAACCGGAGCGATTCCTCGCGAACGGGTCGATTCGAACTGCTACGCCATCAACTATGCCGATTGCAGCCAGTCGGTCATTGAATGGTCGCATGACTTTCAGGTAACCGCCATACTGCGCGTCGTAATCAACACCAGCCCGCTCGACCGTCCACAGAGCACGCACACCGGCGTCTAAGTTCATGTCACCGAGTGTGAAGGTGTTGCCGTAGCCCACGCCGAACATGTTCCACGAGACACTCTTGTCAGTTGCTCGGTCAGCGAGATGGCGGGAGACGTGGTGGAAGGTTGTGGAAAGTTCTCCCTTTGGCAGACGGATAAACACTGAGAGGTCAGCGGTATAGTTATTTTGATTCGGGTCAACCCCGCGAAATTCGTTTCCGATGATGGTTTCGATATTAATGAAGAGGTTGCCTCGGAAGTGTCCTGCATCAAACATATCTACATCAATTGCAAGGTCTGCGTCCCAGTTGAAGCGTGTATCGGCATCAGCGCCGTTCAGGTGTTTAATATCGACAACAGTGCGAAACGCGGTCAAGAATCCAAAATCACGAGGTGTTGTCGCTTGGGGTCTATGACCGCCGAGAACCTGTCCAGACACCGTGCCCGGTAGGCCGATCAGTATACAGACGAAGAAGACGTATCGGACGCCGACCGCCGAGAGTCTCACAGCGGCGAAGCGGTGGGTTCTCTGAGGCTGTGAAGACCAAGTCGTTTGAGTAACTCGTGGTCAGCGTTGGTTTCAGGATTAGGCGTTGTTAATAAGTGGTCGCCCAAGAAAATAGAATTGGCGCCGGCCAGAAAGCAGAGCGTCTGGGTTGCGTCACTAAGTTGCAATCGTCCGGCGCTCAATCGAACACGGGCCTGTGGCATCAGAATCCGTGCAACAGCGACCATGCGGACTAAGCTTTCCCAGTCGACAGGTTGCTCTTCAGCAAGGGGGGTCCCTGCAACTGCCACGAGGGTATTGATCGGCACGCTTTCCGGTTGGGGAGTTTGGCTGGCAAGCTCGTACAGTAGGTCAATTCGGTCGGAATCTTTTTCACCCATGCCGAGGATTCCACCACAACAGACTTTCAGTCCTGCTTGGCGAACTGCTCGAAGTGTTTGTTTGCGGTCGTCGTAGGTTCTCGTGCCGATGACCTCGCTGTAGTATTCGGGTCCCGTATCGAGATTGTGATTGTAATAGTCGAGACCTGCTTCACTCAGACGTTGAGCTTGGTGGGGTTCTAACATGCCGAGGGTGACACAGGTTTCGAGACCCAGGCCCTTAACAGTACGAACCATTTCTAATACCGCGTCAAACTCCTTGCCATCGGATACGGAACGCCACGCTGCTCCCATACAAAATCGGTCTGCACCATTCGCTTGAGCCGTTTTGGCTGCTTCGTGCACAGCATCTAGATTCATCAAGTCACTAGACTCGACGTCAGTCTCGTAGTGGGCTGACTGAGGGCAATAGGCGCAGTCCTCAGGGCAACCGCCAGTCTTGACGCTAAGCAAGGCGGCGCACTGTATTTCTGATGGGTCCCGGTATTCCCGGTGGACCTGGCTTGCTTGGAAGATCAGGTCGAGGAGTCCCTGTTGGTACAATGTCTCGACGTCATTACGGGTAAGCGGCTTGCTTGACGGCACGTTCTGCATCATTAGCGCACAATCATATCCTGTGAGACCGCCAGAACTGAATTGGCGACGGCATTTCGTGGTGGATTGGTTGGTTTGTTAATTGAGCTGTGAGTGCGGACTAGTGCTCTTTCTGTTGACACGGCTTGTAACATTAGGGCCTTCTGTAGCTGGCAGTCGCTCCTACAATTGGTTGATCTCTCAGGCGTGCAATGACTGAACTTGATGACAGTCTCGGACCACGTTTGGCCCATCTTGATGCTCGGCATCTTCGCCGAAGACTGAAAACTATTTCTAGTGGACCAGGGCCGCGTGTACGGATTAATGGGCGTGAAGTGCTCCAGTTTTCCTCGAATGATTACCTTGGGTTGGCTGCGGATGATCGAATAAAACGAGCAACGGCTGATGCGGTGTCGCATTATGGGTGCGGTGCGGGTTCCTCTCGCTTGGTGGGAGGAACCACCGAATTACACGCAACTCTTGAGGCTGCTTTGGCTGAACTTAAGGCAACCGAAGCGTGTTTGGTGTTTACCTCTGGTTACCATGCAAACATTGGTGTCGTATCGGCGCTTACCGGGCCTGGAGACATCATCTTCAGTGACGAACGTAACCACGCCAGTCTTGTCGATGGATGTCGCCTGTCCCGTGCGAGTGTGGAGGTTTACCGCCACATGGATGTTGAGCACTTAGGTCAGTTACTGTCGTCTGCGTCTGGTGACGGGCAGCGACTGATCGTCACGGAAACTGTTTTCAGCATGGAAGGCGATGTGGCGCCCCTTCAACAGTTGGTGGATTTGGCTCAGCGCTGGGATGCATGGCTTGTGGTCGATGAAGCCCACGCCACCGGTGTCTTTGGTGAACACGGTGGGGGGCTGGTTGAGGAATTGGGTTTGGCACAAGACATTGATGTACAGATTGGAACTTTGGGCAAGGCTCTTGGAAGTATGGGTGCTTTTGTGGCGGGAAGTAGACTTCTTGTTGATTGGCTGACTAACACCGCCCGCAGTCTCATTTATACGACGGCGTTGTCCCCGCCGGCTGTGGCTGCCGCGCTAGCGGCTGTCAAGGTGGTTCATTCTGATCCGGCTAGGCGGCAGCGCTTATGGACAAATACGGAACAGATGCGTTCGGGCCTCGTAGCCCGAGGTTTTTCTTTAGGAAGTAGCCGTTCGCCCATTCTGCCGTTGCTTGTTGGCGATGATGAGAGAGCACTGGCCTTTAGTGCTGAATTGTTCAAGCAGGGAGTATTTGTTCCGGCGATTCGGCCACCTACCGTTCCAGTCGGGATGTCACGTCTGCGAATTGTACCAACTGCGAGCCACAGCAGCGCAGATGTCGAAATGGCGCTAGACGCTTTTGCGTCGGCGGGTCAGCTCTCTGGAGTAATTAGATGAGTGAAGGAAGGAAGGTCCCATCGTCCAGAGATCTCAAACAGTGGGACCATCAATTTCTGTGGCATCCCTTTACACAGATGCAGCAGTGGACAGCTGAAGACCCGGTGATTATTGCTCGAGGTGAGGGAAACGAACTAATCGATATTAATGGTCGGCGTTATCTTGATGGGGTCTCTTCCCTTTGGTGTAATGTCCACGGACACAACCGTGCCGAACTGAACCATGCGATCGAGTCTCAGGTAGGAGCGATCGCCCACTCAACCCTGCTTGGGTTGACCCATGCTCCAGCGGTTGAATTGGCGAAGAGATTGGTCGACGTGACCCCTTCAGGACTGTCACGGGTGTTTTATTCGGATAGTGGCGCTGCCTCGGTTGAGGTTGCAATCAGGATGGCTCTTCAGTTTTGGCAACTAAGGGGGCAACCTCAGAAAACAAAATTGGCGTCGTTGGCTGAGGATTACCACGGCGACACGTTGGGTGCAGTGAGTGTCGGCTATTCAGAGCAATTCCACCGGTTCTACAAAGCCGTGTTACCTGAGACCATTCGTCTTACCCCACCGCATGTGTGGCGTTGGCGAGACTGGTTGTCCGAAACTGAGGCGCTTGAACGCGCAGTCGATGACGCACAACGCCTACTGTCGGAACACGGAAATCAATTGGCAGCACTTGTCGTTGAACCTGTCATGCAGGGGGCAGTCGGCATGTGGTCTCAGCCCAGCGGGTATCTTCGGGCATTACGGGAACTGACGACAGAACACGATGTTCTACTGGTCTGTGACGAAGTGGCAACTGGGTTCGGTCGCACGGGCACCATGTTCGCGTCCGAGCAGGAGAAGGTTTCACCCGATCTTATGTGTCTTGCCAAAGGGTTGACCGGAGGGTATTTACCGTTGGCGGCGACCCTCACCGCCGAGCGGGTGTATTCGGCCTTTCTCGGGTTACCGAATGAGGGACGAACCTTTTATTACGGTCATACCTATACCGGGAATCCCGTCGGTTGTGCCGTGGCTCTAGCGAGTCTGGATCTCTTTGACACAGACCTGGTGATTGAGGGCCTGGCTGAAAAAATCCAACGGTTGACTACTCAATTGGATAACCAAATGAAGCACTTGCGCCACGTTGCTGATATCAGACAGCGGGGTCTGATGGTCGGAATCGAGTTAGCCCGTGATCCGGCGACAAGAGCGGCTTTCGCATCTGATGAGAGAATCGGGGCTCGGGTTACGGTTGCTGCCCGTGCCCACAACGTGATCATTCGCCCGTTGGGCGATGTCATTGTATTGATGCCACCATTGAGTATTCGACTCAGCGAAATTGATTCACTGGTCTCGGCGGTCTGTCAGGCCATCGTTTCCGTTACGGAGACATGATGCGAGGAGTCTTTGTAACGGGGACCGATACCGGTGTGGGAAAAACTTTCGTAACGGTAGGCCTAGCTCGAATACTTAGTAGCCAGGGTTTACGAGTCGGGGTGATGAAACCGATTGAGACCGGATGCGTGCGAAATGGAGATACGCTCATCCCGTCTGATGCCTCATTTTTGAGGAGTGCCGCCGGAGCCAATCAAAACCTTTCTTCGGTGTGCCCCTATCGGTTTGAGGCTCCGTTAGCACCGGATGTGGCTGCGCGCCAGGTAGGGGCCACAATTAATCCGGAAGTAATTTACGATCAGTTTCGACGAGTGGCTCGTGCTCACGACGTGGTGCTGGTTGAAGGGGCAGGTGGGTTGTTGGTTCCAATCTGGGAGCGTTACACGATGGCTGATCTTGCCAGCCAGCTAGGGTTGCCACTACTAGTCGTGGCGGCCTCTCGGCTGGGCGCTGTCAATCACACCCTATTGACACTCGAACTAGCCAAGCTTCGGGGGCTCCGGGTTGTTGCGTATATATTGAATCAACTGGCGTCGAAAACCGACGGTGCGATGGAGACCAATTGTGAACTTCTAGCCCGGCTGACTGATGTCCCTTGCGCGGGTGTGGTCCCGTGGTCAACGTCGGGGCCTGGCGACACCGTACAACGTGCCGCCGTGGCCGTTGAAAAGGCCTTATCTGTAACCGATCTGTTCCTCCACTCAGTTGAAGATGGCCGAGACCGTCGACTTTGAATTAGCCATCCTCCTCCGTGATAAGCTGAAAGCTTGTCCTTAACTTAGATGGGGTGTCTGACCCTTATGCTTGATTGGCGATCTTTTTCGGGTGTTTTTCTACTCTTGGTCCTTATATCCACCATGAGTGTGGTCGGGGCGGGTCAGGATCTTATTCCCGACCCTCAAAATCCCTCTTCTCCTACGTTTGTTTCTGGTTCTGAGCGTGGTGCAACCGTCGTTGTGATTCCGTTCGCGAACTTGAGTGGAAATCCGGCTGACAACTGGCTTGGCGTTGGTTTTGCGGAGACGGTATCAGTGGACCTAAAGAATCAGCAGGGTCTGTCCGTTCTGGAAGGCATGACTGGTGCTGGTCGTGAGTTGTCTGGTGACATGTCCGAAGTTAGCAGTGGACAGTTGGCAAATATTGGCGAACAGGTAGGGGCGATATGGGTCGTCACCGGCGGTTACCAGCGTGTCGGTGACCGGCTTCGCGTTACGGTTCGGGTTGTCGAGGTGAGCTCTCGCACGGTGGTACATACTGTGAAGCTCGACGGAGTAGTAGGTGAAATTTTTTCGCTTCAGGACCAAGTCGCCTCGGCTCTGAATTCTCCAGATCTGTTTACTGAGAGGACCTTACAATCTGCCCGTCAATCGGCAACATCGGACACAACATCTTCGGCTGACCTCTCTGCTGCGGAGGGTCGCCAAAGCGAACAATCGATTCTTGGGCGACCGCCGGTCATGCGAGGTGAGGGGATAACGTTCCCGGGGGAGGTCCCGCCAGCTCGAGGAACCCCTGCAACGCGCAGGGTAATGCCGGAAGACGTGACGGGGACTCTGTCGCTCGGTGAGAGTGCCGGTGTGATTCCGGGACGAACAGTCGCTGCGGGCGTCGGGCGTGGACCTGGCGTGATGCCAGCTCGGGTGCCTGAAGGTCCCGTCATCGATGGTCAAATTGATGATGATGCCTGGCGAAATGCCGTTCGTATTACTGAGTTCGTGCAGATGAATCCTTTGGAAGGAGCGCCGGCTAGCGAACAGACTGAAGTCTATCTGGCGTATGACAACACGAATTTTTATGTCGGCGTGTATGCCCACTATTCTGACCCTACATTGATTCGAGCCAATCGGGTGGAGCGTGACCAGACGACGAATGATGACAAGTTAACAGTCTATTTTGATCCGTTTATGGACCAGCAGCGTGCGTATACCTTTTCGGTCAATGGCTATGGCGTCCAGGGAGATGCCACACTTGATCTCTTGGGCGCGCGCGGGGGGCGTCGTCGATCAGGGCCGGGCCAACGAGGGCCTGGTGGGAACACGCCGGGTGTGATCCCACCAGGCGATGCATCGTGGGACGCGCTCTACGCGTCTGCTGGGAGCGGCAGAGCCGATGGGTGGACGGCCGAGATGGCCATTCCCTTTAAGAGCTTGCGTTATCCGGCACGTGATAGTGGCGAAATACATCGTTGGGGGTTTCAGATTGTTCGCACGATTGAAGGCAAGGATGAGCGCGTGGTGTGGTCACCTGTCTCGCGAGGGATTGCTGGGTTCTTGACGCAGATGGGCACGCTGGATGGAATGACGAATCTATCCGCGAGTCGCAATTTTGAGTTCTTGCCGACAGTAACGGGATTTCGGGCTGGGTCGCTCGACACGAACAGTGGCGCGTTTGTTGATCATGATTTTTCGCCCGAAGCTGGTCTCAACGTGAAGTACGGGATCACGTCAAATCTGACGGCGGATTTCACTATTAACCCAGATTTTTCGCAGATCGAATCGGACCAACCGCAGATTGCGGTGAACCAACGGTTCCCCTTGTTTTATTCAGAGCTGCGCCCGTTTTTTCTTGAAGGTCAAGAGATCTTTAACATTATGGCGCCAATCAATTTTGTCCACACGCGAACAATTGTTGATCCCCGTGTAGGCGCCAAGATCACTGGCAAGGTGGGACGGAGCACACTAGGAATTCTGGTCGGAGATGATGAAGCACCAGGTAAACGAGAAGACGTCTCTGATCCCGCGTTTGGTAAGACCGCTCAATTTCTGATCGGTCGCTACCGTTATGACCTGTACGGCGCATCGTATGTTGGTGGGCTGGTGGCCGACCGCGAGTTTATGGGTGGCTATAACAGTGTTGCGGCTACCGATATCAGGTTGCGTCTCGGAAATACCAACACTCTGGATACCGTGGTGACCCGGTCAGTGACTCGTGATGAGGATGGCGTGGAGAGATCGGGTGGGGCCTTGGGGAGTATGTTCCGCCATAACGACCGCAATCTCAGTTTGACCGCCTATCAATGGCACATTGGTCCTGATTTTCGGAACCAATCTGGCTTTGTCCGACGAACTGATGAACGACGAGGGTCGCTCAACATTGCTTATCGTTGGTGGCCAGAAAACTGGATCGTTAATTGGGGACCTCGAGTGAATTACGAGCGAAACTACGATTTTTCAGGCACGTTGCAAGACGAGGTGGCTGGGGGAGGGTTCGATTTTACGTTCGCTCGAAGTATCAGCGCTGGCTTGGGGACTGAGCGGAACATGGAGCGTTTCGGCGGCATTGATTTCTGGAAATCGATTCACGCGACGTCGTTTGCCATAAATTCAAGTCGTCGAATTTCTCTGGAAGGAAACTTTGAATGGGGTGATGGGATTTTCTTTTCGAAGACGCCTTTTCTTGGTCAGTCAAGTGGGGGGCGGATTCTTTCAAGTATTCGACCTTTTTCGAGATTACAGGCGGACGTGAGCGTTGATTTCAGTCAGCTCCGGGACCCACGAACTGATGCCGAGGTCTTCGACGTTAAGATTTTTCGAACCTTTACCACGTATCAATTTACTGAGCGGTTTCTCCTCCGCAACATCATGGAGTACAACTCGTTCGACAAGAAACTTGATGCAAACATTTTGTTTACCTATCGACTGAACTCGGGAACGGTTCTGTTTGTGGGCTACGACGATCACTATCAGCAGGGTGACTTCATTGACTTTGGCGAGACCTTGGCTGAGCGTTTTCTTGTGACCAATCGCTTGCAGCGAACCAATCGCGCCTTTTTCACAAAATTTTCATACCTGTTCCGATATTAGTGATCGGCCGGCGAGCAAGACTCTGAAACACACCGATAGTTGCATCAGGTCGGTTTTACATGTGTAGGAGTGGGAGTGCGTGATTTCAGGATGAGTGGCGCGATTCGAGGTTAGCCTGAGGACCGCATGAGTGCGAGCTTGGAACGAATGTCGTCCGGTGAAAGTCCGAGGATGTCTGACGCTGAGACTATAGTGTCGAAGTCGGTCGGGTAGAGGCTTTGACGTTCTGAGTCAGCTAATCCTGCTACATTCCGCCTTGAAATCAAACGCCGAATTGTTTCTAACTTTGAGCTTGGTGAGTCATGTTGTAGAACTCGGCCTGCTCGCTCGACAATCTCTCTGAGAATCGGGTCGCTGGAACCCAGAAATCCGAACCACGCCCATTGATCGTCGAGTTCGTTTGGAGGATCACACAACCGCTGGATGGTTTCGCAATAGCTTGCGGCTGCAAAATACACTTGGGAAAATGCTTTGACGGAATCGAAGTCATGGCGGTTTTTGTAGGCTCCTTCAAGTAGTTGCTGCAGATGATTAGCCTCGCAGTTCAGGATGTCACCGTACCGTTGAAAGCCGTCTGTGACATGGTTGGGTTGCTCATGGTTGTCAAGCACTAGGCCGAGTCGTTCTACGCCAATAAGGCTCCACGCAATTCCGGTGGAGAACAATGGACTCAAAAACATGTAGGTGTGCGGGAGAACCACCCAGCGCCGGCCATTTGGTTTAACAAGTTTTCGTTGAAGAGTGCGAATCATTTGGATTGGTCGAACGGATTTTGCGTCTTTGAACTGTCGATCTAACGTCGGGTACCGCCGGAGAAGATTCTGGAACACCTTGGGTGGACTTCCACTCAAATCTTCAGGGAAGGCGTCTACGCCACTGCTCTTGGCAGTTGGGTGTTCGATTACGAATCCCGCGCTGACAACATCGTCGTCAAAACGGAGTTCGTACATCCAGCCTTCATCGAGAAGGTGGTGAACCGCTGCCCGTTCATCCGGGAACGGACCTTGGAGCAGCGGTGTACCGGACGGAAGTGTTGAACCGAGTGTTTGGACTCTTTCGAAGTGTCCGTAGATGAGACTCGTTCGTAGATTGATATCGAAGATGTTTGATTTCACACCCAGGTGTGTGGCGATGACCGCGCTGGGCCCAGAAGCATCGATGACCACATCTGCGTCAAGTGTGAGCGTGCGATTCGATCGTTGAATTGTTAGGCAAAACCCGTTGAGTTCCTCCTTTATCGCGCTCAGCGTGGTTTCGGCGAGATAAGTAACGCCTTCTGCTTTTGCGCGACAAACGAGAAATTCGTCTACGTCTTGCCGAAACCAATGGGTATCCGCGATGAAGTCATCCGGGCTCGCTGCGACGAGTAGTCGATTTGAGTTCTTGCTGTCGCTCTCGAACGAGGTGCCTTGC
Organism: uncultured Vicinamibacteraceae bacterium; assembly: GCA_964624855.1. Classification (GTDB taxonomy): domain Bacteria; phylum Acidobacteriota; class Vicinamibacteria; order Vicinamibacterales; family UBA8438; genus CAUZIB01. The sequence goes on along the minus strand of CAZUZW010000019.1, from coordinate 28,905 downwards.
TTATGTCGATAGAAAGTGAAGCCCCTTTTTAACCCGCAGCGCAGGTCCGAGAGATGTTTTTGCCATCGTCCATAGGCGGCCAGGTGACGTAGGTCATCTAGTCCATAGCGATCTGCCAGCCGTTCCAAGACGAGCGCCGCTAGCGGTGTAGATGATTCGCCGAGCGCAAATCTAGGATGTTTTCCACGGTCGAGAAGGCTGACGCGATGTCCTATGGCATTTACTACCCTGGCAGCAATTGCGCCCGCAAATCCGGCGCCGACGATTACGACATGCATGCCGGACAATGAGTACGGGTGACTTGATGGCCGGTGAGATTCATCGTGCGAAGACGGTCGATTCGTGACGGCCCGCAAGTTGAACACGTTGCCAACTCTTTAATGTCCCAGAGGTCAACGGATACTACTGCGTCTGCAGTGACTAGGCACTGGTCGAATACTTCTTCGATGATACTGAGGCAGGGCTTGTCGACTTCTGTGGACTCCTGAAGATTAGTGGCATGCATATATCTTGTCCGAGTCGGAATGAGGGAAATATGTGTTGCCCCGAGCTCAGTCGCGTAGGTAACGGAGCGCTTGACCGATGCCACGACCCCATTGAGACTTACATACGGCGGTGGCACTAGAAGAAAGATCCGTATGTCGATGTTGGCAGCGCGCAGCTCGGTGGCACGATCTTCAACCAACGCGAGGGTCATCTGTTTGTTAAGTCGAGACAGGATATCAGGATCAGCTGTTTCGAGACCGATCGCAACTTCCAGTGATCCATGCAAGCGGCTGGCAAATTCAAAGCAGCGGTTGTTGATAAACCGTGGATGGGATTCAACAGTGACCTTCGTAAAAGATTTGACTAGGTCAGCGATTTTCGGGTCATCCTCAGGCGGCACTGCAACGGGGTCAAAGAAATTACTGGCGTTGTATAACTTGATTCTCGTTGGCAACGGTTTTTCCAGTTTTTTGAGTCCGTTCGCCAGTTGGTGCGGGATTGCGCTTGGAGGCGTTGGTCCGTCAAGTGTCTGCCGCCATAGGTCACAAAAAATGCATTTGAACGGACATTCTGTGCCGGTCAGGAAGATAGTGAGACTAGGAATCCGTTGTCCATCCAGCCCGCGCTCTTCTTCTTGCAGCCGACCGTTAGCTTGCCACGGATCGACAGATAATTTATGTGCTCGATCCCGATCGCTATTAGGTGCCGGCTTAGTTGGATGCGTACTGGTCAAGGAAGTATTGTCGGTAGCTATCGCCTTGGGCGTCGAAGACTTGAGCGAACGTTTGCGGTGCCATGGCGCCTTCCTGAAAACGCCGCTTGGTGAAGGCGGGAAGTGTTCGACCCAAGACTAGTTGAATGCCCCGAGTGAGCACCTCTCCCTTAAGTTCATACAGCCGTTGGTTTGAGCCCTTGGTTAACACATCGAACGGAATCCCTTCGGCCACTGCAACCACCCGCGGAGATGTGAATGGGCTCACGACTTCAAATCCGTACCGTCGGGCTGGTGCGTAACCACGAACGCATCCGCGACTAAGTCCTCCCGAATATGTGTGAGAGTGTTTGATCGCGTCAACACCCCAGCCTTCCTGATACAGCATCCGGTTCGATACGACACTACGTATAGTTAGCTCAGTATTCTGTTCAATTTCGTAGTCTTTAAGATTTTCGTCCCCACCGTCTCCGTCGATGAGCCATTTCCAGTCCGGATACCGTGCATCAATACCCTGCAATAAAGCCAAACTAGCTGCGGCACATTCCACATCGAGTGGTTTGTAGTCTTCGATGACTCGACAGGCTTCGAGAGGGTCGATCTTGTCAACGGAAGTCACAATCTCCTCGGCCAGAAATTCCAGGCCGGTTTGTTTGAGAAAACTGCGGGCCTGCTGCATGTCATCGCCACCAGTTCCGATTGATAAGGTGAAGGCCTTGAGTCGAGCCGGGCTTTGGCCAAGTTGACGTAGGGCGTCATACAGGCAGAGTAATACTGCGCCGCTATCGAGACCACCCGAGAAGAGTACTCCTAGTGGCTGGGTGTCTGGAACCTTCGTCAGCCACTCTCGGAGTTCATCAAGTAGTGCCTCAATGTATCGCTGGCCGATGATGTCCAGGTCTGGCGGCAGCGTCGCTAGGGGCGGGGCGAAGAATCGTTTGTAGGTCGGGTTGGGGTCGGGACAGCCAATCAGCTGCAATTCTGTGACGTGATGTGCCGGGACCATTCGTGTGTAGGTCGGGTGAAACTGATGCCCATAGCCCTCTTCGACAAGAAAGCGGTGGATGACGTCGATGCGGTCAGCAACTACCAGCATCGGTCCCTCGGGTTCCTTCGCAAGAAAATATCGCAATGGTCGGTTCAAGCTGCGCGCCAGGCAGATTCGTTCACCGTCACGCGCCATGAGCGCAAAGGCCCCGTGAATATCTAAGACCAACTCGGCATTCCTAGAGAGAATTCGCTCGCGAGCTTCGTCGGCGGTCATGTTGAGAATCACTTGGTCCGCATCTGGAATCAGGTTCACAACACGATGGATTGGGCGATCGGTCGGGTGTGGTGATGTCATGGTAGTTCGAATACCCAGACAGACGCATTGCGGTCCGGTGGGTTTTGAATTTCTGGAACGAGCATGTTGTAAGCTCGTGACTGATAGCCGCCGGCACCTACTACCATTGCTACATAATCCTTACCGTCAACAGAATAACTGATGGGAGAAGAACTTGGTACATCGTTTAAACGCGTTTGCCAAAGTTTGGTGCCCGTTTGAGCGTCGTATGCACTGAAGCTCCGGTCGAGTGCGCCGGCAAACACGAGACCACCTGCTGTGGCCAGTGTGCCGGAAGTAATCGGCGCTCGCTGCCGTTCTATCCACACCGTTTCTTGAGTTTCGAGGTTGACAACCTCGAGACGGCCGTAGTTTCCGTCACTTTCTGGTCGCGGCCGTACTGTCCAGTTGACGCCAGTCGACAAATTCCCGCGTTCACCCTCTGGGACTGGTACGAGGTCCATGCACGCTTCCGTGATCGGGATGTACAGCATCTTAGTATCTGAGTCATATGATGTTGGCAACCAACCTCGCCCGCCGCCCACATGAGGGCAGATCATTTTTGTTTCTCCATCGCCGGGGACAAGTGTCTCATCCACTATCTTCGCACCAGTGATCGGGTCGATCGCTGTCACAATATTCTGAAGTCCGAGGTCGATGGACGATACGTATTGACCGTTGTCGGCAGTGACAATGTCGAAGATTGATTGTTTGCCTCCGGTGACAACGACACGCGTCATCTTTCCGTCGACGGGTAATTCCATAACCTGCCGCTCGAATGCCCAGTCTAGGTCCCATTGGCCATTTGCTTGGTGCTGGAAGTGCCAAACCAATTCACCCGTGTCGGGGTTCAGGGCAAGGGTGGCGTCTAGGTAGAGTGCATCATTGGTGATACCTTCTTGATCGACAAGGTCGCGAAGTGGTCCAGTATCGTAAGTGTTTCCTGGTCCGAAAAACGCCAAGTTATTCACGGCGTCGTAACTACCGGGAATCCACACGGAGCCTCCATTACGCTCTTCTAGTGGTAATCCATTCCAACTGTTTCCGCCTGGTTCACCGGGTCGGGCGATCGTGTAAAAACGCCAGGCTGGTTCTCCGGTTTCCGCGTCAAGGGCCTGGATGTAGGGACCGCCGTCAATGCGTCCCACGGTTCCGATCATGACTTTACCCTTCGCAACAAGAGGTCCACCCGTCATACGGGTTCGTTGATTTGGGTCACCGACTTCAGTGTCCCAGACAACCTCACCTGTTTTGACGTCGAGCGCGACAATATGAACATCTGACGTCGGAACGTAGAGTCGATTTCCGTAGATGGAAAAGCCCTTTTTCTGACTTGGTGTGACGCCGCGAGGTAAACGCCGAGAGTATTGCCATAAGAGGTCGCCCGTTGCGGCATTGAGTGCTTGAACGTGGTCACCGTATCCGTGGATGAACATGACCCCATCGTGAATTATGGGTGTTGACTCATTGGGGCCTGGAGCGAGTGACCAGGTCCAGGCAACGCGAAGGTCGTCAACATTCGTTGTATTAATTTGCTTGAGTGGACTATAGCCAAAAGCATCGTAGGTTCGTCGCCAGAGCAACCACTCGCCGTCGGCCGGATCGAGCAACATGGTATCGGTAACCGGTCGCAGTCGGTCAAGCGGGTTCGGTCGACTAGGTGCTGGTGGAAGTACGACTCCTGGTGCCAAGCCGCCTCCTGGTGCCGCCCGCCAATTCGGTGGTGCCAGTGCGAGAAGTGCCTCGGGATCAGAAGGAAGTTCCGAGCTTCCTGCGTCGGTTCCATTCTCTTGCAAAATGTAAGCTAGGATGTCGGCATAGGTTTCGTCACCCAATCTCCCCGGTCTGTCTTGGGGCATGGTGACACTTGTTACCGTGAAAAGCTGTTCCAGTGACCTTACACGCCACTGTTGGCGAAAATTGACCCCTTTAAGTGGAATTGCGAACTCACCATCGTCCATATTTTCGCCGTGGCACGCGGCACAATTTTCTAGATATGCCGTTTGGCCTCGCTCGGCCTGTCCGATGGTGTAGCTGAGGGGTGGCAGGTCTTGTTGTGCCGCCACGTTTCCAGAGTGGTTCGGTGAGCTAAACCACAATGCAATCCCTAGAAACAAACCGACGACCAGACGGCCCGCCGGACGTAACTGAACAAACCCAGTCATAATTGCCTCATCGGTGCTATATCTGGTTGTCTGCTGTCTCTCAATGACCACCATTGTTGTTGAAATATGGACGGGTCGACCACTAGCAGTCCCTTTGGGAGAGGGTGGTTTGACCAATACCGAATACCTTAGCGCATCTCCCTTGAAAAGGGCGTTTTTTCTTCTGGTCCGTCGGTGTCATTCGGGATTGGCTCCGAGGTAAGTCCGGTATGGGAATCATAATCTGACGGTTCGACTGAGGCATGATGTTTTACGTCAATGGAACTCAATTCTGTCCTCAAGTTTTGACTTTCTTCGGAAGTGTCTGTGCAGTGGTTAAGTGAAGGCGTGCGACTGGTGCTGACTGGGCGTAGAATGACGGAACTCTCGGTGTCAACGAGCCCGCTTCGAGCGTGGCGTTGAACGAATGAGATTGCACCCAGTTACTTTAAGGAGGTCGCCGATGAGTCGCGGAATGGTTGCTTCACGAGGTGTATTGGTAGCGGGTATCTTTGTGGCGTTACTCACGCCTGCGTCAACCGCTGGTCAGGGAACCGAGGAGAATCTGGCTCTGCTCCGCACAGCGTGGGGCGACCCAGATCTCAAGGGTGTGTGGAACAATGCAACCACCACACCGCTCCAACGTCCGCCCGAGCTTGACGATCAAACATCCAACTGAGCGGTGAACTCGTGTCTACAATCGAAGGACTTCCAGCCAGACTCGTTGAGGGCTTGCAGAGTTTACAGGCATACCCAAACGAAACAGGTGGTGTCAGTGAGGTGGCACCTATTCAGACGCACATCTCTTGGTTGTTCTTCAGTGCGACACGAGTCTATAAGATACGCAAGGCCGTAAATTTTGGGTTCGTTGACTTTGCCACTCGTCAACAACGCAATCGAGATTGCCTACGTGAGGTCACGTTTAATCGGAGGTTGGCTCCGGACGTGTATTTAGGCGTTGCTCCTGTCTCGGTGACCGATCAAGGTGTTCGTGTGGGTCTGGTGACCCAGTCGGTTGTGGAGCCCGACCAAGAGCATTGCGTCGTCATGCGCCGGCTTCCGAAGGGATGTGCTGCGGCCAATCTCATTATGCAGGACAAGTTGACTGCTCACCATGTGGATGGGATGGTTCGAGCCATTGTCAGCTTCCACAGGCGGCATCGCTTGGGTCAACCGGCTCCCTTCACTCCCGCGGAGTGGCTTAGTAGGCTTAGTGAGCCGGTCGAAGACAATTTTAAGCCAATCGCCGGTTTATTGAACGACGAACAAGTACGGTCTGTCGCGCAAGCCAGTCGCAATTTTCTCAACACTCATTGCCAGCGGTTTGAAATACGCCGCCGCTTAGGGTGTGCAGTGGACGGCCATGGTGATCTGCATTTAGAACATGTCTGGTTTGAGGCTGACGGATGCGACCCTCTTTTTATCGATTGCATCGAGTTCAGTGATCACCTCAGACAGATTGACGTGGCGTCAGAGGTCGCCTTTGTGGCGATGGATCTTACGTATCGTGGCCGGTCGGATCTCGCAGATCGTTTTCTTCGCCAGTATGCAACTGAGTCTGACGACTTTCATTTGTACTCGGTCGTTGACTACTTTGTCAGTTATCGTGCGACGGTGCGAGCAAAGGTGGCTGCACTTACGCCAGTTGCAACCAAATCTGCAAGAGCTGAGCAGGTTAGTGCCAGAGACACGGCCAGTCGGTATCTTGACCTGGCGACCGAGGCTCTGTGTACTCCGCGGCGAGGAGCCGTCGTGACCATGACGGGACTGGTGGGGACAGGAAAGAGTACGGCTGCTACAGTTCTGGCCGATGCGGTTGGTAGAGCAGTGGTGATTTCATCTGATCGGGTGCGCAAAACAGGAAAGAGGCTGCGTTTATCCGATCGAGCCGGAGATAAAGGAGGCTTCTATTCAGCGGATTCGCGTCGTCAGGTCTACCGCGAACTAATTATTCGAGCTGAACCAGTGGTTTCTTCTGGCCGGATAGTAATACTAGATGCGACGTTTTCACAGGCAGATCAGCGTCAGTTGGCGATAGCCTTGGCAGATAAGTATGGCTTGCCGTTGCTTTTTGTTGAAACGCGCTGCCGGCCAGAACGTGTGGTCGAGCGTCTTGGAGAACGGCAGCGGCGGGGTATCGACCTATCGGATGCTGGACCCGCTTTTTATGAGGAAAGTGCGCGGCGGTTTTTGCCGGTTGATATACAAGACTATGGAACACATATTATCGTGGATACTGGAACAGAATCGTGGCAAGCCGATCTTCGTGAACGTGTGAAATTGTGGCAACGGAATACCGTTGGCGATAATCCCACCGATAGGTAGAAACAGTTTCCTAAAACCAGCGCTAGATGCATCTAGTGAGGATTGATTGGCGCGATTTGTCTGTTTTTATGCGATGATGAACTGAATTTTCTGGACCAACCTGACAAGTAGGAGGTTTGTATGAGTTGTCGATACTTCACTTCGCTGGCGAAATTGGCAATTGTGGTTATGTGTGTTTCATTACTTACGGTGCCCGTTGTTGGGCAATCAGTGTCTGGGACCGAATCGTGGGTTGCACCCAGGACCGTCGATGGGCACCCGGATCTCCAGGGAGTCTGGGCCAATAACAACGCTACGCCACTCGAGCGGCCACCAGAATGGGCGGATAAGGAGCGATTGACCGACGAGGAACTGGCCGAGTTACAGCGTGCGGCAGCGGATGTGGTCTCAAGTGGCAACGACGCCCAGTTTGGCGACCAACTGGTACTCGCCGCACTGGCGCAGATCAAGGACGCGGATTCGTATGACACAACTGGTAACTACAACCAGTTCTGGATGGTTGATCGAGATTTTACTCACCAGACGTCGTTAGTAGTCGATCCCGCCAACGGGCAAATTCCAGAATTGACGGCAGCTGCCGTCAGTCGGTCGGAAGTTCGTCAGGCCTATCGTCGTGATCATCCGGCCGATGGTCCTGAGGATCGGCCTCTGGGTGAGCGCTGTGCGAATTTTGGAGTGCCTCGAATTGGTGCTGGCTACAATAGCTATTTTCAGATTTTTCAGGCGCGCGACAACGTTGTCGTGTTGAAAGAGATGGCTCACGATGCCAAGGTGATTGCACTTGATGGAACACCGCATATGATTGACGGTATTCGGCAGTGGAATGGTGATTCCAGAGGACGTTGGGACGGTGACACTTTGGTTGTTGAAACTACGAACTTCTCACCGAAGAGTCGTTTCCGCGAGTCAGCGGAGAATTTGCATCTAGTAGAACGATACACCCTGGTTGGCCCGGATACTCTCAATTACGAAGTGACTTTTAATGACCCGACCACGTGGACTAGTCCGTGGACGGTGCATATTCCGCTTCGCCGGAGTCAGGATGCAGTTTTTGAATATGCCTGCCATGAAGGTAACTATGGTATGGAGGGGATCCTGTCTGGACATCGTGCGGATGAAGCTGCGGCCGAGGCGAACGATACGAACTTACCGTAGGTGGAATCAGACACGCCCGACGTTGAGAGGCGTCGGGCGTGTGACGACTGATCAGCCAGGTTAGAACTTGACCAGTAATCTTTCCGCGCGTTAGCTCATTCCTAAAAGTTGCTTTGCAATAGTTTGTAACTGCATGTTTGAGGTGCCTTCGTAGATTTGGCCAATCTTTGCATCCCGGTAGAGCTTTTCCACTGGGTAGTCTTTGGTATACCCAGCGCCACCGAGCAATTGGACAGCCAATGATGTGACTCGTTCAGCCACTTGAGACGAAAAGAGTTTGGCCATTGCTGCTTCCGTCAGAAATGGTCGGCCTGAATCCCGCAGTCGAGCGGCGTTATAGACGCCCACGCGGGCCATTTCGAGCTCCGTAGCTGCCTGGGCAAGTTGGAACTGGACCGCTTGGAACTCACCAATAAGTTTTCCAAACTGTTTCCGTTCTTTGACGTATGTCAGTGCATGGTCTAGGGCTCCCTGCGCAATTCCGATCATCTGTGCACCGATGCCGATTCGACCTTCGTTCAACGTTTGAATTGCTACTTTGTAGCCCTGCCCAACTTCGCCGAGCACATTAGCGCTCGGAATATGGCAGTCATCAAGCAGAAGTTCACACGTGCTACTTGCGCGGATCCCAAGCTTGTCTTCTTTTTTGCCGACTTGAAATCCTGGGCGATCATGTTCAACTAGAAATGCTGTAATTCCTCGGTAGCCCGCGTCGGGGTCGACTGTTGCCATAACGATAAAGAGACCCGCCTCATTACCATTTGTAATCCACAGCTTTCGGCCATTGAGTACGTATTCATCTCCATGTGGAACCGCGCGGGTCGTTAGCGCAAAGGCGTCACTTCCCGACCCGGCTTCTGACAGGGCGTAGGCTCCAACGGTATCTTTAGCGAGTCTAGGCAAGAACTCCTGCTGGACGGTGTCAGACCCCCATCGAAGCAGCGCGTTAATTACGAGGGTGTTCTGCACATCGACGAGAACTGCTACTGACGGATCAATGCGTGAAAGTTCTTCCACTGTGATCACGGAAAGGAAAAAATGGCCGCCCGTGCCACCGAAACGGTCGGGAATTTCGATCGCCATGATCCCGAGGTCAAATAGCTGGTCGATGAGTTCACGGGGGATGACCCCTTGTTCTTCCATTTCGCGAACACGCGGGGCAATTTCTACGGTCGCGAATGAGCGAACAGTTGACCGGAGGAGCTCCTCGTCTTCCGATAGTTGACTGACCGGGGGCGTTTTTTCCACAACCGTTGTCATGCAAGCGGCTCCTGCCTATAGCATTGGTGTTTCTTCATATTCACCCCAAACTTCTCGTAAGGCGTCACACATCTCGCCGACGGTTGCATACACCTGAACCGCTTCAACCAATAGAGGCATGAGATTATCGGTGCCACCTGCAGCAGCACGTAATTTGTCCAAGGTTCGGGTGACTGCCTGGGTGTTTCGTGTCTCTCGTAGTTGTTGCAGCCGTTCGACTTGTTGAATTTCGACATCCCCATGGATTGATAACGTTTTAACAGGCGTGTCCACTTCGTCGGTATATTGATTGACTCCTACGATCGTCTTGTCACCGGTTTCGACCGCTTGTTGAAACTGGTAGGCACTTTCGGCAATCTCGCGCTGGGGGAATCCCTGTTCGATGGCTTGCACCATGCCGCCCAGTTCGTCGATCCGCGAAAAATAGTCGCGGGCGCCGTCTTCGAGGTCCTGGGTGAGACGTTCAACAAAGTAAGACCCGCCGAAGGGGTCTACCGTATTCGCCACACCACTTTCGTGAGCGATGAGCTGTTGAGTGCGTAAAGCCAGCATCGCAGCTTCGCGGGTTGGTAGCGCCAAAGCTTCGTCAAGTGAGTTCGTGTGCAGAGAGTTTGTTCCACCCAAAACCGCAGCGAGGGCCTGAACGGCCGTTCGGACTACATTGTTGTGCGGTTGTTGCGATGTCAAAGAGACGCCAGCGGTTTGTGCATGAAACCGTAGTTTCCACGATCGCTCGTCAACCGCGCCAAATTGGTCTCGCATTGCAGAAGCCCAGAGTTTTCTGGCGGCACGATATTTCGCAATTTCCTCAAAGAAATCGTTGTGGGCGTTGAAGAAGAAAGATATGCGTGGCACAAATTCATCGACTTGAAGGCCGGCATCGATTCCGTATTGTACGTATTCAATGCCGTCTCGAAGTGTGAAAGCGAGTTCTTGGAGGGCAGTCGCTCCAGCCTCGCGAATGTGATACCCACTTACGGATATTGTGTTCCACTTTGGTGCATGTTCCTTACAGAACGCGAACACGTCGGTCACAAGTCTCATCGACGGCCGCGGCGGATAAATGTATTCCTTTTGTGCGATGTACTCTTTAAGAATGTCGTTCTGCAGTGTGCCCGATAGTTCCGACCAATCGGCACCTTGTTTTTGGGCGACGACAAGGTACATTGCAAAGATCACCGCTGCCGGTGAGTTGATTGTCATCGAGGTGGTGATGTCACGGAGTGAAATTCCGTCGAAGAGGGTCTCCATGTCGGACAGCGACGCGACGCTGACGCCGCACTTTCCTACTTCTCCGAGAGAAAGAGGATGGTCTGGGTCGCGTCCCATTAGCGTCGGAAGGTCGAACGCTACACTGAGACCGTTGCCGCCCGCCGCGAGCAGTTCTTGATATCGTTGATTGGTTTCTTCAGGTGTCCCAAAACCTGCGAACTGTCGCATAGTCCACATTTTTCCAGTGTACCCACTCGCATGAATACCTCTGGTGTAGGGAAATGTCCCAGCCGTTTCGTCGGCGGTCGAACTACTAATGTCGTCGGCTGTGTAGAGAGGGTGGATAGTTCGCCCAGAGGTGTTGGTTACTTTGGGTTTGGTCCCCGTGGCGGACGATGTCTCTGTCGTCTTCGTCATGACAGCACCTCATATTGAGTATACAGGTGTGTATGGGCCCCATATTGTCAATGCCGCCAATTCATCGTGCGGTATGGGCAGGTGCGATCGAAGAAAAGGTGGTTCAATTACCGGACCGGAGCTTTCTGACAATTTGGACGAATGGTGACCGGCGTCACAGTAAGGAAGTCTCGATAAACGAAGAAGTTATTGGATATGACGTCGAACTTAATCACAGTACAGACTACATTTATTCACTTGGTGATTTTCCAATTCTGTACAACTTCGAGGCCGTGCGAAAAATGATACTGCCGTTTGCGATTGCTGGTGTGGCGAGGGTCATCTCATCCAGTGAGTTTCGACCGAGTACTTCAAATTCAGGACCCGCCTTGATGACAAACGTGTCTCCGTCTTCACTCAGTGCGAAAATCTTGCCGTTGTATGCCCAGGGCGACGCAGTAAACAGTGTGCCAGCCGTGATGCGTTGCCGACGATAGACCTCATTTCCCGTTTTCGCGTCGTAACAAGCTAGGATGCCTCGATCCAGTAAGGTGTAGTGGTAGTCGCCATAGACGATAGACGATGGGTTATACGAACCTAGTTGCGGATGTGACCACACAATATAATCATTACTAGTCGTTCCTTCCGCAAGCGTGATATCTCCGGTCGCCCCTGGGCGGATTGCGTAAACCGGTCGCGTTGAATCAGCCACGTAACCAGAATTGATGTAGAGGAAGCCGTGTTTGGAGAACGGGGTTGGGATGACTAGCGACGACATGCCAGTGAGTGACCACAAAAGATTGCCATTCAGCCCATACGACCGGACGCCGCCCGTGCCAGATGTGACGAGTTCGGTTCGAATCTCATTTTCCCACACGAACGGTGTTGCCCAGTTGGATCTTTCTTCCCGGTCTGTTCGCCATAATTCTTCGCCCGTCGACGTGTTATACGCGGCGACATACGATTGATTTTCATTGTCGTTAACGAGATAGAGCCGCCCATCGTGTATTACGGGTGATGCGGCTGCACCCCAATTTCTTCGCGGTAGCCATTCCATCGGAATGGACCAGCGTAATCCGCCGTCAAAATCAATTGCGTAGAGACCAATGTCCCCAAGATACACGTATAAGTGTTCACCATCGGTTACCGGTGTTTCGGCGGCAAACGAACTTTTTTGATGTGTCGGTTCTGATGGAATTGCTTCATGCAGTATGCGTTCCCACCGAATCTTCCCAGTCTGAAGATCAACGTCGTAAATGATCCATCGGAGCGTTCCCGTTGCAGCAACGATGTCTGCTGCAGTCATTGCTCCCCCGAGTGATCTTGCTCGGTAATCTTCGATTGGTCGCAGAGGACTCTCGGTATTTTCAATGTTAACGACCGATAAAATAAACACGTGGTCGTCCCATACAATCGGTGAACTCCAAGAGCGTCCTGGCACGTCGATACTCCACAAGACGTTCTCTTGGGGGCCCCATGTGTCGGGTAAGGAGGGGTCATCAATCACGACTCCTGCCGAGTCACCACGGAATTGTGGCCAATTGGGTTGAGCGGAGCTTTGAGCGGTATGTAACATTCCAAGGATTACGGTTGCCGTTACCAATGTTGTCCGCATAAATTGCTCTCCGAGAGGAAGAATATTAGATCGATCCGGGCTGGGCACCTTGCTCTACGAGAAAATCGATCACACTTTCGTAGCCTAGCGCCGTGGCACCGTCGAGGGCCGTTCGTCCATCGTCGTTGGCGGCATTTATGGCGACGCCAAGTTCGATCATAAGTTTTACTGATTCGAGAACCTGGTTTTCAATTTGGCTTCGGTCTGGCGGTACCCATGTTCGCAGCCTTCGCCTACCACCCATTCCGACTGCTGCCATGAGGGTTGTTGTTGCTTCTCGGATCGTTCCGGCTCGACTTCCAGCTAAGCTATCAGGTGTGTATTCCACATCGTGCACAAAGAAGGGGTCGGCTCCGTATTCTGCAAGGAGTCCCATGAGGTCGGGTTGAGCAAATCGTGCAGCTAGCCAGAACGGTGTGGCACCGATCAATGATGGTGAAAAATTGTAGTCGCGGGATGATCGACGCGTTGGTGTCCAAGTTTCTAACGTGATATTTGGATCGGCGCCGTGCGTCAGAAGTGCTGCTACCATTCGTTTATCCCGGCGCATCACAGCCTCGTGAAGAGCGCCAAACCCCGCAGCAGCAAGGTTGGGATCGGCGCCCTGGTCAAGCAAATATTCAACTAATTCGACATAGCCAGAGTGTGCGGCGAGCACCGTCGCACTTACTCCCCAAGCATTTGTGTCGTTTACGTTGGCACCCGCTGTAACCAGCAGTTTTGCCGAGGGCAGGTCTCCCACACGGGCCGCAAACATTAACGCTGTGTTCCCACCGTGTGGAATGTCACGGTTGTACTCAAGTTTCCCGTGAGGCGGTACAGCCATGACCTGACTCCACACAGCCGAGCGTTTATGGATGTCCGCACCATGGTTTAGAAGGACGTCTACAACGTTGGCGTGGTGTTCCGAGGCTGCCCACATGAGTGCTGTTTGGTCCCGAGTAGCGGTCGCATCTGCGTCTGCTCCTTCGTCGAGAAGTTCCTTTACTACCGAGTAAGCGCCAGCCCGAGACGCAACCATCAGCGGCGTCTCGCCGGACAGGAGCGACAATTTTGGATTTGCTCCTCCTCCCAGTAAGGTCTTGACCATTGCGTGACTACCATTTTGCGAGGCAATCCAGAGCGGTGTCGCACCCATGTCGTTGGCTGAATTAACATCGGCACCGGCTTGAATCAATAGATCGGCGGCTAGAATGTTGTCGTGATAGGCGACCCAGTGAAGCGCGGTAGTGCCGTCCGCTTCGGAGTCATTGACCGCAGAGCCATCTTTAACGAGGGCCGGAAGCTGACCGTGAATGTTCTCTTTCGCGGCGACTAGAAGAGTTGTGTTGATTTGCTCCTGCCCGGACGTGATGACCGTTGTTGTTGTGACAAAGACCAGACAGAGGGCAACCACGACCCATGTCGTTGGGTTTTTCTCCATTTGTGGATCTAGACGGTTATTCACGATGTCATACCCCTGACAGAGTATCGATCGGTAGTGCACCCGTACTCCCGCCAATCTTCTCGACCGGCACGTCCATTTTATCCATCAAAGTAACCAGTAGATTTGCCATTGATGGTGCCTTGGCGTACATCAAATGGCGTCCACCCTTGATACGCCCGGCGCCTCCACCGGCTAGTAGTAGTGGCAGATTGTCACCGGAGTGCCGATTGCTGTTAGAGATTCCAGACCCATACAGGATTGTGACGTGGTCAAGAAGTGTTCCATCGCCATCAGGTGTGTTCGCAAGCTTGGTCAGATACTGGGAGAACAATTGGACGTGATAACGGTTGATTCGAGACATGTGAGACACGAGGTCAGGCACGTCGTTGTGATGAGAGAGTGGGTGGTGAGCTTCTGCAACACCGATTTGAGGATAGGGTCGCGCGCTCTGTTCTTTGCTGATCATGAACGAAATGACACGCGTGAGGTCAGCCTGAAATGCTAGCAATTGAAGGTCTAGCATCAGTTCCAGGTGGTCCTCGAATACGGCGGGAGCACCCTGTGGTTGATCCATTGCCGGGAGCTCGAGATCACTTTGTTCTTCTGCTTTCTGTATCCGACGCTCAACATCTCGGATTGCTTCACTGTACTGGTCGACTTGACGTTGATCTTGGGGGCCGAGTCGACGTTTTAAATCGGACAGTTTCTCGTTCACAGAATCAAGAAGGCTTTTTCGTTGAGTCAATCGGCTTTCGCGTGCTGCTCGGTCGGTGCTGCCGCTGTCCCCAAAAAGAGTTTCGAATGCCGCTCTAGGATTCCATTCCATTGGCAATGGCTGGGTTGGACTTCTCCACGACAACGTGTGCGTATAAACACAACTTAGATTGCCTGTGCATGCTCCGGCATTTGCTGGTGGGTCAATTGCGAGTTCGAGTGACGGCACTTGCGTATGATCAGCGAAATGACGCGCAAGGAGCTGGTCCATCGACACGTCTGCAATAATTTCAATTTCATTCCTGCCGCCACGTGATGTGCCGGTTAGAAATGAACCTGAAGCACCCGCATGAATGTAATTCCAGTTAGCTTTTAGGCCCGATAAGACGAGTAACTGTTCCCGGAACGGGGCCAGCGGTTCAAGAATTGGTGATAGTTGAAATGCTCGACCTTCTCCCTGAGGAGTCCAGTATTCCATGGCCATGCCATTTGGTACATAGAATGTTTGGAATCGCTGTGTCGGCGCCGCGGCTGCGTTGGGTTTCGCCGAAAAGGCAGGGGACATGGCATCGAGAAGCGGGAGTGCCATAGTTGCTCCGAGACCCCGTAACACGGTGCGACGTGGCAAAGGTTTCTTTGTCAAAAAAGGCATGTTTCTATCTCCCTTAATTTGCTGCTAGCTGAGTTGCACGGGTCAAGAATGCCGGACTCTTCACAATCCCTAAAATTAACGATGACCACCGGTAGTCGTCGGCTGCGGCATTTCTGACAATCTGCCGTACGGCAGGCTGGTCGTAATGTTCGAGCGGACGCCCCAAGGCATAGGCAAGAAGCTTGGCTGTTACCGTGCGAGGAAATTGCTCACGTTCTTCAAGGAGTAGTCTACGCAGACCTACCAATCCCTCGATCTGGGTGCCGGTCGTGGTTGTGCCAGTTGCGTCAACCGGTTGACCGGTGGCGTCGGTCTGACGATATCCACCGATGACGTCAAAGTTCTCAAGAGCAAAGCCCACCGGGTCCATGACGGCATGACAACTGGCACAAGTCGGATTTCGCCGGTGCTGTTCAAGTCGTTCACGGATCGAGGCCGGAACGGCCCCAGGTGCAGTTTCAAGGTTTGTGTCAACGCCGGGCGGCGGCGCCGGAACACGTATCCCAAACAGATTGTCCAATAGCCACTTTCCCCGCAGCACCGGGGATGTTCGATCTGGATACGACGTTGTCGTCAGTATCGAACCGTGCGCCAGTAATCCGCCACGTTGGTTTGGGTCGGTTAGGTTTACCCGTCTGAAGCGACTACCGTACACACCCGGAATTTCATAGTGGCGTGCAAGCCGTTCATTGACAAATGTGTAGTCTGCGTTCAGGAGCGCGCGGATACTCCGATCTTCGCGTACCGTTGACGCCACAAAGCGCTTTGTTTCTTCTTCAAAGGCCAGTAAGAGACTCTCGTCGTAATTTGGGTAACGATTCGGGTCGACAACGGCTTCACCCACACGCCGTAGGTTTAACCACTGGGCCGAAAAATCTTCTACGAGTGCGCGGACGGCTCGTGGGTCAGTCAACATGCGTCGGGTCTGTTGTTCAAGTGTTCTAGGGCTTGAAAGTTCACCGGACTCGGCGTTGGCTAACAGTTCTTCATCCGGCAGGCTGCTCCATAGAAAGAAGGAAAGTCGGGACGCCAAATCGAGGTCACTTAGTTGATATGAGCGTTGTGTCGCTGTCTGACCGGTGGGGTCGTGATGGACACGTAGTAGGAAGTCTGGATCAACCAAGAGTCTTTCGAGAGCTAGCTGGATGCCGTCGTCGAACTGTCCCGCCGCGTTGCGGCCGGTTTCGAAGAATTCCAGGAGCGGATTGAGGTCTTCTTCGGTTACGGGTCGGCGATATGCTAAACGGGCCAGTCTCGAGAGGATGTTCTTAGCACACGGGCGCTCTTCTTGTCTGGTTTCTGGCTGACAGCTGAAAATTACTTGTCGACTAGGTGTGTCACTTATACCGACCGGGGTGTAAGGGCCCGCAATCTCTACGGAACCTACGGCGGCGTAGTCCATGTAGATCTGGTCGTTAGTAATGACTCGACCTCTTTGCAGCGGTTGCGGAAGTCCCTCCGGTGCCCAAAGTGCCCGAATGAACGACACGCCAACGACCCGTGGACCGGCTTCAACCGCCACACGGACTTCGAGATGGGCGTCGCCCGTAATCTGCATATATTTTTCCCAGTCGGGGTCGCCGGAAAAACCTGGCTCTCCGTCGCCGGCGTAGCTGGCTCCAGCCGGTCTACCGGTCGCGGTCCCTCCAACTGTGAATCGCTCAAGTAGCTTTCCGTCAAGGCGAACATCCAATTGCTGAGGCCAGCCCATTCCGACGAGATAGGCTTGATATTGCCGTCGCAACTTGACTCTAATGACGTATTCTCCGTCGACAGGAAAGTTGTAGGTGACAGCCATGCCACCTCGAGAACCCAGAGGGAGCAGTTCACTTTGTCGTTGATTTTGCACGACGTGTAATGGAACCTCAAAGGTGTCGACCCCAGGCTGCATTGGCGGTAGACCTGTAGCTAGCCGGCTGACCTGGCGGGCGACAGATAAATAACGTTCCAAGTGGGCTCTTGAAATTGTTAGGGCATCCGCAAAGTTATCAAAGCTGCCGTCGGCCGTCTCATCACCTGGTAATAACGACGTCACGTCGAGGTCGACCGCTAACAAGTCTTGTACGGCGTTCTGATATTCAGTTCGGTTAAGGCGATGAACGGCACTGTTCCGACCGGGATTCGGGTTATCTGTCCAAGCACGGTCAAGCTGTGCTTCGATGAGGTCAGCCACGTTACGATAGACCGCTGGAGCTGGCCGCGGTATTCCTGGCGGGGGCATGGAACCCGCCCGCAATTTTGTGGCAACCCGCTCCCAGATGTCTGGATGAGATGCAGCGTTTGCAGCATCAACACCGTCCAGGACTAGGCCGGCGGTCCGTAGTCTCTCATTGTGGCAGGTGATGCAGTATTGGTTGACCATCTCCTGAGGACTAGTAATCGTAGTTCCTGAAGCCACTGTTTGTTGTTGAGCTTCTACACTGGAGCCTGCGAAACTCAAGGACATACTGCCAATCAAGGTATAGGCGAAGATGCGGAGCATCCAGCAGTGGCGTTGCGAGCGAATGCAGAGATATACAGAAGTCAAAACTTACCCAGGCAATTGTGCTTGATTCATCGAGTCTAAGTAAAGAACTGACTAGAAACCGACCCACCTGACCATCAATCGTCACAGAATTGGACTTGATTTATTCGAAAACCGGTCGGCTCGGAGTAAGATACTCGGCCAGAGAATAGAACAGGAGGTAAGTGTATGCGAACGTCTGTGCTTGTCTTTGCCATCGTCGTCGTGGCAGGTCTAGTCGCCAGTCCGGCGTTGCTCCAAGAAAGTGGGCCGACGGGACCCAGCCCGTATGACGTAGTTAATGAGTGGATGACGCCATTTGCTGACGACGGGTATGCGTGGGGCTCGCACCCTGGTGTCGCGATCGATACCCCGAACAGGATCTTTGTGATCCAACGGGGTGAGTTTCGATTGCCAGATCCATTGCCGTCAGAATTTGCTGGTTTCGTTGGTTCTATCGGTCTGAACGCGCTTCGACCCGAAGGTGCTAGGGTCTGGAAGAACTGCATCTTCATTGTTGATAGTGATGGCGACCTGGTGGAAACATGGGACCAGTGGGACCATTTATTTGAAGGCTCAAACGGTCCCCACAAGATTCGAATTAGTCCATATGACTCGGAACGTCGCATATGGGTTGTGCATGAGACGGGTCACCAAGTGTTTGCTTTCTCAAACGATGGAAGCGAACTACTAATGACTCTTGGAGAAAAGGACGTTGCGGGGGATGATGCCTCTCATTTTGGACGCCCTCAGGATGTGGCGTTTATGCCAGACGGAAGAATTTTGGTTGCCGATGGTCTCGACAACTCTCGTGTCGTGATGTTCGATCCTGAAGGGACCTACATTACGCACTTTGGGGAAAAGGGTACCGGTCGAGGCGAATTTGATGGTGTGCACGCAGTTGCAACCAGTGCTGACGGCCGGATTTATGTTGCAGACCGGCGCAACGCTCGGATTCAGGTCTTCAACGAAACGACGCGTGCTGCCGCTTGGTATCACCCCAACATAGCGCCCATTGGTGTCTGGCCGGGCTTTGATTTTCCGAACGACATCATTATTAACGGCTACAACGTTTGGATCGCTGATAATCAGCCGCCCAAGATTATCCGGACTGACCTCAATGGTAACCGTGAATATACGTGGGATATTGCTGGAGAAGGCCCTGGGCAATATCGAGAACTACACCAATTCGCTGTTGATGGAGACGGTAACTTGTACGGCGCAGATAACGTGATGGGGAGAACGTTAAAGTTTGTACCTAAGGCAGATGCTAATCCAGTTAATCTGATTCGGATGCAGGAGTCAGCAGCTGGGTCTAATCCGTAATGGAGAGCAGCCATGCGTTCCCACACCGAATATCTGACTTTTCGTCTTTCGGGACGAATGGCACTTGAAAACATCACGCCAAGGGTTACGGCAATCGTCGATCGGAGTGGCGTAAAAGAAGGTTTGGTCTTGTGCAACGCTATGCACATTACCGCGTCTGTGTTTATTAATGACGACGAAGCGGGCCTACATGAGGATTACAAGACGTGGTTGGAAGGCCTAGCGCCATTTGACGCCTCACCCACGAGATATGCTCACAATCGGACTGGTGAGGATAATGCCGATGCTCATCTGAAGCGTCAGATTATGGGACGTGAAGTTGTAGTTGCGATTACGGACGGCCGGCTTGATTTCGGGCCATGGGAACAGATCTTTTACGGTGAATTTGATGGAAATCGTTCCAAGCGCGTTTTAGTTAAGGTGATTGGAGAATAGGACACTGCTTCGTCTGAAGTACTCAACTTACCAGTGCTGCTGCCGGGTGTGTTCCGATAAATCGAGAGTAGTGGGATCCGGGCAACAGCTCTTGGTGATTAGATGAATCCGTCGGACGGCTCACAGCAGTTGACCCTTCTGTATTCTCGAGCTCAGATCCGGAAACGTGTCACCGAACTCGCAAAGGCGATCGCTGACGACTATCCTGGACGTCAACTGGTAGTTGTGTGCGTGTTGAATGGTGCTGTTGTGTTTCTGGCGGACCTGCTACGAGCGTTTCAGCAAGACGTGCGCTTGGGATTTGTAAGCGTGTCTAGTTACGGCGCGAGTGCCGAATCCTCCGGTGCTCCAGCCATACAAATTCCGAGTGACCTACCGCTGGCGGGCAAGGATGTGCTCATCGTGGAGGACATTCTAGATACTGGTTTAAGCATGACATTGTTGTGTCAAGCTATTCAGGCACGGTTGCCAGCTTCACTTCGGACTTGTGTATTAATCGACAAGCAGCAAAGACGGTTGCACGAGGTTCAACCTGATTATGTGGGCTTTGAACTTTTAAGTGGCTTTGTGGTGGGCTACGGCATGGATTATGCCGAAAAATATCGCTCACTTCCGGACATCTTTTCCGTTGACGTCGAAGAACCTGTATGTCAGAGCGATGAGGACCCTAACTTTGGTTAGCCGATCGCTACTACGTAACGACCTTTGACAGAGCCTTTGAGCAAATTTCCTATGAGTTCTGGAAGGTTTTTGAACGGTATTTCGTTGATGATTGTTTCTAATTGGGTTGGTTTCATATCTGTCGAGAGCCGCTGCCACGCTTCGTGACGGCGGTCTGTCGAACAGAGGACGGAATCGATACCTAGTAGATTGACTCCTCGCAGAATAAACGGCATTACGGTCGTGTTTAGCTCCACACCTGCTGTTAAACCTGAACTTGCGATACAGCCGCCGGGCTTCATAGTCCGTGTTAGCCATGCCAGGATGTTTCCTCCGACTGGGTCCACAGCTCCTGCCCATTGGGCTTTCTCAAGTGGCCGCGTTCCCATTTCAACTTCTCCACGTAAAATCACGTGAGTGGCTCCCAGGGTGTGGAGGTATTCATTCGCATCATCCTTACCTGTCAATGCTGTAACTTCGTAGCCGAGGGTTGCCAGAAAGTGCACGGCTAGGCTCCCGACACCTCCTGTGGAGCCGGTGACGATAACAGGACCGTTTTCAGGCCTCAATCCATTGCGTTCCATTTGAATAATTGACAAGGCCGCGGTGAAGCCGGCTGTGCCGATTGCCATCACGTCGCGCGTTGTAAACCCGTCCGGGACCGGTACAATCCAATCAGCTGGGACACGTACATATTCAGAAAAGCCCCCATCGACAGAGACACCGAGGTCATGACCTGTAACGAGAACCTGACTACCAGCTTGATAGCGCTGGTCAGCACTTGAGATGACGGTGCCCGCAGCGTCAATGCCTCCGATGAGGGGAAATCGACGCAAGATCTTTCCGGCTCCGGTAGCCGCGAGAGCATCCTTATAATTGACACCCGAATACTCAGTCTTAAGGACAATCCCACCGTCAGTGAGTTCGTCCAGTGAAGTCTGAACGAGTCTTCCTTCAATCCGTTCGTTTTCTTTGAAAATCCGAAACGCAGTAAACCTACTTGGTGCTGTCATCCGTTCATCATACAGACCCAGAGACTTGGAGATTATCCGAAATATTTCTTTCGACCGACCCAAGCGAGGTCTTACGGCGATTCTCTGTGGTGGTCTGGTCGGGTAAGTCGCCGCTTCGCCTCATTGACCCAGAATCGTGACTGAGTGACTAGGTGACCACGCATGTCGTGTCGGATGTTTATGTTGGGACAGGTGTCGGCGACATAACGGAGCCAGTTGTCGGTGTAGTTGTTTAACCAATGCTTGTAGTCGTCTACCGTGGTTTCTGTCATTACCACTGATAACGTTCGTTCGGACCAGACATCAAATCGCAATCTTGCCAAGAAAACCACCTGGGCCGGGTATTCACGAGGAAGATGTTGATCCGGATTGGTGGCGAATTGCTCGTCAATCCGGACAAGTGTCGCTTTTGCGGCACGGGTCGCTCTTTCCCAAATTGGATATCGGTCATCGGTCGGAGAAAATGGATTGTCACACTCGACGGGATCCCGATGGGACCAGCGTGGGATAGTTGATTTCCGCAGTAGCTCCGGTAATCTGTCGGAATCGGACATCGTTGCAGGCCTGTGACAGATACCAGCCTGGTTGGGGGAACAGCTCACCAACCGAAAGCCGGTCAAGGTCAGTGAACCATGGTGCACGCGTAGGGTCTAGCTATTTTTCCAGACAGTGGAAGAGGGTTCAAACGAATCTTGAAAGGGTGGCGCGCACAGTGTAGGTGTTCCGCTCCGCGTTCCGCCAATGAATCAGAATGGGACTTTGGTAGGTTCCTTCAACGATTGCGGTTTGTCCTGAGGGGTTAACGTTTGAAACCAGTAGGTCGATAGAACGTTTAACTCCGAATAGTCGTTCTGCGGGCTTAGCCAATGTTCGTGCTACCAACTGCTCAATACGTGAAGTGGGTAGACCTAATACATCCACGAGTTGGTTCACCGCCTGCACAACGTCGTAGCGAGCATAAGCCCGTGCTTTGAGTGGCACTGATCGTGGTTCGTTCCAGACATGCCGCGCCTTCTCTGCCACGAAGCGAAATGGTTCACGTAACACGTCAGCCAAGTCGTGCCGCATCAACAGTGTTTCATACTCGTTGACCGTGAGGCATGCATGCTTCTCTCCAGTGGCTAATTCTAGTTTGAGCCGACCCTTTCCAGAATCGTGGCTACTGACAAAATCAGCGAGTTGTTCATGCAGTCCATACCGGGGGTCCTTAAGGCTGACAGCCTCGATGGGATGGGAGGACACTGGTATCTTGAGATCAGTATGTGCCACGGTAACTTCTTCGTCGTAGCCAACGAGTACCGTCCTTCGTTTTCGAGGTGTATCATCGAAAATACCATCGAGGTCGACGAAGTAGACAGGAGCCGGTTGTAGTCGATATGAAACGCATGCCCGAAGTCCACCGAAGATGAATCTCAGGTGCGAGTCTCCGTTCAACGGTTCATGACGGCGTTGCTCTGCCGTCAGTTCACTCCGATCGCCGAGGTCGTCATGTCGATAACCACCACGTTCAGGGAACAGGGCCCGGTAGAGATCGAGATAGGAAGTAACACCCTGTTGTTGTCCGACGAGCCGGCGTTGCAGGCTTTGTGGCAAGTATCCGGCCGTTGTGTGGAGTGAGCTATAGAAACAATGTGCATAACGGTCCAGGCTGTCTCCAACAGTTGCAGCAGCGTGGCTACGGACATCAGTGAGAGAGACCCTAGTTTGGGGTGTGATGTCGAGTGCGAACTGAAGCGGTGCCATTTTCTTGGGGAAGGTTACCGCAATAGGTCGAACAGGTAACTGTATTTCAACGTCAGGGTTCGTCCCGCGCCAGAGGGAATTTCGCTGCCGAGTCCTTGGATGTCGTTATAAACGATAAAAAGTCCGGTGTTGGCATCCGAGAGTAAGCCAAACCGAAGATTGGACGACCAGAGGTCGGCGCGATCGTTGTACTGGACCAAAGCCTGAAAGAACATTCGCGTTGTGAAGGAGTAGGACACCCGAAAGCGAGCCAAGTTGGTTTTAAAATCGCCCCCCGGTAGGCGCAGGTCGTTATATGACCATTCTAAGGTGACGTTGAGGGTTTCACCGACGCGGGCGGAAACCGACGGTGTAATTGTGGCGCGGTCACCACCGAAAAAGCCTCCGAAGAACGCATTGACATTTGCGCTCACTGGCGCACCGAAATTCGTGTTACCAGCAAACTGCGCTTCTTTATGCTCGTAACTACCAGGCGGAACAACGACACCAGGGAAGATCTCAAATGGTTCAAAGACCCCTTCTTGGGTGATGTTCATGCCGGTGTGGATCTCGTATCCGTTTCGCCACTCGAGATGGTTGTCGATGTGTGTGAATTGGGTTTCGTGTAGACCTGTGGTGTAGTCGAAATATGTGTTGTGGGAAACGTGCGGTCGTACTTCATGCAGTCCCCAAAAGTCTTGAGGGCGGAACGTCGAGTAGGCACTGGCATTCATCCGCCGATAGCTTTGACGGGATAAGAAGCCAACTTCCGGGTTAAAGTTTGGCGCGACCTCTGTAAATCCGAGGTTTAGGCGAAGTCTTTCGGATTGGTGCTGGGCCGTCAAAGTGTAAGCATGTGTCTTATCTCTCGGTTGTCCTGGGCTGTCAGTTTTCGCGAAAAATCCGGCAACAGTGCCACCTTGCCCAATACCCCAGCGACCATCAAGTGCATAGCTTCGGTTGTAGTCATTGTTTCCAGCTAAATCTCCCGTCGCTTGTCGGTTGACAAACATTACGCCCACGTTTGAACGGTTCGCTAGGTCCTGTCTCACACGGCCAACAGTAAAGTTCTGCTGTGGTGTTCCGGTTGCACTCACGGATTGGGTTTGCATGTTGAGAAACCCGATATTCGTGTTTGTTCCAACTTTGCCCGATAAGCGTCCACCCCCGATGATGGGAATTTGTTGACCCGTTTGGGCATCCAGTCCAATCCGCCGACTAAAGAAGATGTCGACGCTGCCCTGTTGGCCGACCGAAAATAATCCGGCATTTTCAAGAAAGAACGGTCTCTTTTCCGGAAAGAACAGTCTGAAACGGTCGAGGTTGATTTGTTGGTCGTCGACTTCCACCTGTGCGAAATCAGTGTTGTAGGTCATGTCAAGCGTCAGACTTGGGGTGACGCTATATTTCAGGTCGGCGCCGATGTCGGCGTTGTTCAGACTGCTGGCGCTCTTGGTTCGGTGCAATGTTTCACCGAGTAGATACGGCGTTAACTGTAAGTTTCGTTGTGGTGGAACCTGTAACTCTTGTAACTCGCCTGCGAGTGATATCCGGTTCAGATTGTACTGACGAGGCAGTGGCGACCAGTAGGCCTGTTCATTTCGAATACGGATGTTGCGTTGGAAGTTCATGCCCCAAGACTGCAGCTCGTTTTGTGGGTAACGAAGCGTACGAAACGGAATTGCAATCTCTGCGGTCCATCCTACATCCGTCACGCTGGTTACGACCTGCCATGCACCGTCCCAATTAAGATTGAATCCGCCACCTGATCCTCTTTGCTGACGATTGTTACTCGGGCGCCCACCGCCGCCGCCACCGAATCTACCGCTACCCTGGCCTTCGTTGGTGACCTGGCCGTCGTACTCCACCCCTGCGGGATTTGTTCCAAAGACGAATCCATTTTGGCCGTCTTGGTAGGTGTCCAGGAGAATTTGAAAGCTATCGGTTTCGGTTAAGTCGGAGTCTCTGCGACTATCGGCTGTGATGATGGTGGAGGAGTCCTCGGTGAAACACACAATGCCGAAGTACAGGGTGTCTTCCGTATAGACCACTCTGACTTCTGTTCGTTCTGATGCGGGCTGTCCTTCAAACGGTCGACTCTGAATGAATCCCGTTGCGACTTGGGCTTGGTTGTACGCGGAATCGGTTAAGACATTGCCATCAACGGCAGGCGCTTCTACGACTGCAACAGCCCGAGTCAATGGGACCCCGGACGACGTCAGTTCTCGTGCCTCATTAGATTCAGAGTCTTGTGCGGCAAGGCGCACTGCCACCGAGAAAATAAGTAGTACAAGCAGGGACGTGATGCGAAACCAAGTGTTGTATCTAGTCATCATTAGTTTGTCGAGAGGCAGTCCTCCAGTCTAGCAGTTTCTTCACATTTCTAAGGCTTGAACTAGTCATTCTTTTGAGCCTTTTGGTGTTCCCAGGAGCGGCTTCAAAATGAAGAAGTAGCCCAGAACGCCAAAGAATATGGCTGGGGCCACCTCATAGACCACAGCACCCCACCCCATAGCGCGCCAAGCCAAGGCGATCACTGTGCAGGAGACCATGATTAGTAGCGCTCTGATTTCCGTAAGCTTTTCACCGAGTGCGTAAATGATGATCAGAGGAGCGAAGGCTGCCGCCAAAACAGACCAGGCGTAAAGAACAAGGCCAAAAACGCTATCAATCTCTAAAAGTGCAATACAGAGCGCGATCGCAGTCACGATCGCTGTTGCGAATCGCTGCAGCCACACGGAGTTCTCTGGCTGATTGATGATGTCTTCTGTCAGGGCAGCGCTACAACCAAGTATCTGTGAATCTGCAGTTGACATAGAGGCTGCAACGATACCGGCTAAGACCAGGCCGACCAGAATTTCTGGTAGGAGCTGCGTCGTCATCATCGGAAGAGCCAGTTCCGGGTCAAATGCTGAGATATCAGGAAAAATCAATCTGGCGCTCAGACCGACGAAGAATGTCACGACGCAAAACGAGAAGTAAGAGCCGTAATAAAATGCGCGTGCTTGTTTCATGTGGTTTGGATCATCCAAGGCCATGAATCGGATCATGATGTGAGGTTGGGCGACGATCCCGATGCCGCCAGCCACATAACCCAAGACAAAGAGTGCGATGGTGAAAACGCTACCTTGAACGTTTGCAGGGAAGAGGTTGAGATAGGTGGGTGAGACGGTCGTGAGTTTTGTAAAGAACGTTTCAACACCGCCAATCTCGTTGATGCCGGTGACAAGCATCAGGGTCATGGCCATAAACATGACCACGACCTGAGCGGCATCAGTCCAGATCGACGCACGGATTCCGCCTGCTAAGCAGTAGATCAGGACGATGACACTGCCGATGATTGCGCCGATGCCATAATCCCACCCAAAGACAACATAGAGAGCCTTGCTACTTGCGTTGAATTGAGCCGCGGCATAGGCGCCTAAGAACAGCACCGTAATGACACCTGCCAGCATGCGAACGTTTTTAAACTCTTGCCCACCCCAAGTCGCCACCATCGAACCAAAACTCAAACTTTTTCGTTGCTGAGAGACGATGCGCATTTTTTTGTGAATGAAAAAACTGGCCATGAAGTCACCAGCCATCCACGCAAACATCACCCAAATCGATTCGAGGCCGCTGGCATAGGTGTAGCCAATCGCGCCAATAAACATATACCCACTATTGTTGGTTGCCATGGCTGAGATGCCAGCGAGTGATGGACTGACATTCCGACCGGCAAGCAAGTAGTCGGCGTTACTGCGCTCGCTCTGAAGAGCTGATAGGGCTCCGATGGAGATGAAAGCAAGCAGAAATAGAACAAAACTTGCGATAATCATGACTTGCGTTTATCCAACATAGGAGTCTTTAACGTTGGCTAATCACTAACTCGATAAACGGTTCGTCCGGTTGGCTCACTAGTTTTGGATAATTTCCAGTAGTTCTACTTCAAATACGAGGGCTGAGTTACCTGGAATACCAGGTGGTCCTTGCGGACCGTAGGCTAGATCCGGGGGACAGACGAGGCGGCTTTTTCCACCGACACCAATGTGTTGCAGACCTTCGGTCCAGCAGGGAATTACGCCGTTCAGAGGGAAGGTAGCAGGCTCGTCTCGGTCCACTGAACTGTCAAAGACTGTTCCGTCACGGAGTGTCCCGTGATAATGCACCTGCACGGTGTCATCAGCGGTTGGGTTATCCCCGGTTCCAGGGGTGATCTCCTGTATCACGATTCCGGATTCAGTAAGGTTCGCTCCCGCAACTGCAGCCTGTTCTTCCATGAATGCGGTCGCTTGAGCTAGCTCGTCCTCCGCGGCGCCTGCAAGTCGCCCTTGAATAAAACCTTGAATTTGTGGCCCGTACTCACTGAGTTCTACCAGAGCATCTTGACCGAGGGCGGCGTCGCTCAAGCCGCGTTGGACAAACGCGAGTTCGTCAGCCGAAAAACCGGCACCTACTAGATTCTGGGCAAGCGCTTGACCCAACGCATTAAGAATCTTTTGGTCTTCGGTGTCCGGCACATTTCCGCCGGGGCTCGTACTGGTCACGGATTCAGGCGTACAGGCCGATAGCACACCAAGAAGAACAAATAGCACTGAGTAACGGAGAGATCGCACAATAAATCCTTTCGGTAACAGGAGCTGACAGCGTCAGCCAGTCAGACATCGCTTACTCAATTGATGCCATATGAAGAAACGTCGAACAACTAGCTAGAGCGATGCAGGGTTTACTACTCGCCGATGCAACCCCAGGTCGGCACAGTGTTCTATGACGCAGTAGCTCTGATGATGACCGGAGTGTTCTCAGGGGACATCCGACAAATGTCACCACGCTTTCCAGATCCCAACCATTTGGTTTCATTTGGGTTCGTTTGCCGTCTGTGTTCCATGGGATGCAACCTGCATCGTAGTTGCCAGCTTCAGCCATAGACCAAGTCAAGTCTGCCACGACAATCGTTGATAGAGCAGTTGCCGCCGAGCTGGTCGGATGCTGACAAGGTTTCCAGAAAAGAAGTTGACAATGATTGCCTCCGCGGTCGTTCCCGTGAGTCGTGGGGAAAATAATATGCCCAGCAGGATTCGGGCCTGCGCCCCGCGGCATAGAAGTTGCTGACGACCCTTATGACCTAGTGTTGTACCGTGTAAGTTCTTATTGTAATTATAGGGCGTTTCTCCTGTGGCACGGTATGTCTGAGTGGTAATACGGCCCTTTGAATGAAGGCGTGAGGGTGGCCGTTGTAGGCGTATCATCAACCGCGCCACGACCGGTTCACACAGTTCCCAACAAAAAACCGCCAGGGCAGGTCCCCTCAAACGGGGCCTTACCCTGGCGGATAGGTTTGACGATACGCTTCCGTACTAGAAGTCGATCTGCGCGCCGAATTGCATCAGCCGCGGGTCGATGATCGTGTTCGGGTAGCCCCAGCGCGAGCCGTAGGCGTCAGTGATGTCTCGAATGTCACTGGTGTTCATCAGGTTGTAGGCGTCGAAGTTAATCTGAAGCCGGACCCGACCGTAGTTGATGGTCTTGCTGGCACGGATATCGAGTCGGCTGATCCGCCCACCGTACAACTCATCATCCCCTACGAGCGGCACGACGACTCCGCCGCCGCCACTGGCCAGCGCAGTCCGGCCATTCTTGAACCTGAGAGTGCTGGTGGCGTAGTACCGGTCCGCTTGGTAGTTCGGCCCGGACAGGTTCTGATAGGCGAAGCCCACCAGGAAGTCGGCCGGTAGCGGGATCGACCCAAACGCTTTGTACTGTGTCTGCGAGCTGAAGGGCTCCCTGTTGTTGCAGTGCAGCAGCTCCTGTGGCGAGTCAACTACGAAACACTTGTCCTGGATAGT
>CAZUZW010000018.1:0-48811 GCA_964624855.1 uncultured Vicinamibacteraceae bacterium | reverse complement strand
GGAATTAAAAAAGAGGCTTCCTAAAACAATTATTTTTATGGGTGGTAATTTAGGGGCATCAGCTGAAATCGTATTAAAAAAGACAGGTGTTGATTTTATTTGTACTAGTGAAGGAGAGAGAGCAGCTGTCGATTTTGTAAATCGTTGGTTGGTAGCTGAATCCAAAGAATGTTTTAAGGATGTTAATGGTTTGGCCTTTTTAGATAAAGCAAACGATTTGGTTGTAACACCTTTTCAGGAAACAATAAAACCTGAAGAAGTCTATGATATAGAATGGTCTTTAATTGCCACCGGGGAAAAGAAAGAATTTTTTTTTCCTATAAAAGAAGTTGCCCCGTTAATGTCAAGTAGCTTTGCTCGCGATAGGAGAATTTCTGAACCTCATAGGCAGGGTAAAAGGATTGGTCAACTTGCAGCAAGTAAGGGTTGTGTGGCGCGTTGCACCTTTTGCCATCGTTGGGATAAAGGGATAAGATATATTCCGGTTCCCATTTTGATGAAACGCTTAGACTTCTTGATTAAAAATTACAATGTTGGCGTCGTTAATTTTTCTGATGAAAATTTTGGTACTGATAGAAAATGGCTCAATTTATTTATTCAAGAAGTTGCAAAGCGCGATATTCTTTGGCGAGTTGCTGGAATGCGGGTCAATACTATTAACCCAGAATCAATAAAAAAAATGAAAGCAGCAGGTTGTTTCAGTATCTATTATGGAATGGAAAGTGGTAGCCAAAAAATTCTCGACGTTATGGAAAAAGTTACCAAGGTCGAACAAAACTATAATGCTTTAAAATGGATGGCGGAAAACAACCTATATACTATCGTCCAACTTATAATTGGAATGCCAGGGGAAACTCCGGAAACAATCGAAGAAACTCCAATTGAAGTAATTGCAGGACTACGCTTCACAGATGATCGTGATGGCCCGTGGCGATACTTCCAGTACCAGTACAGGTTACGGATCATCGACGAAGAATTCTTTGGTCAGGATGTAGAAATTCCTGCCCTTGAACTTCAGTATCACATCGAGCGAACTTTAGAAGGAGGTTCAAATCTTCCAGGTCGTGAACTTCGATACACATTGCCGCCACATACCATACGGATCGTTTCGCTGGTCCCAGACAATGCTGAGGACATTCTCGAACCAAGCGTTGAAGCCTTTAACGCTTCTGACGAAAGAGGGTTTCGGGCAGATCTAGTGATGTTGGTCGCTGGAGCATTTGGTTTAGTCGCAATCGGGTTCTTAATGCTCGCGCTAGTCCAACTGCGCCGGGTGTGGCGAGGTGCAGGACCTAAAGAACAGAAATTGCTGGCACCGTCAGTGGTTATCCGAAGCGTTTTAAACGAACTCACAGCCCTACAAAAAGCAGTTTTAGAAAACGGCTGGAATCCAGAATTGGTAAGCCGAACCTTGACTGCCCTGAGAGTGGCCAGCGCCGTCGCCCTAGCCTCTCCAATCGTGCAGACTCAGATCGGATCGACGCAAAGTCACCGTGACGGGCAACTAAGAGTCGAAAGCAGTCTTTGGCGGCGTAAGACGACGGCGGTCTCTTCAGCAATCACCCAGGCCACAATCGCAAAGGCGGTCAAATCTCGCCGGCACATAAAATCAGATGACCCCAAATTGGACTGCCTGGAAATTCTCAGGGAAGCACTCAACGCATTCACAGTCGTTCGGTACGCGAGGAACGATGACATTCCGACTGCTCAGATGACGACTGAGCTGGATCAAACTATCGCTGCGATTCGCCCACTCCGTTTTCGTACGTTAACACCAGTCCGGCACATGAGTCGTTTCATTGAATCGATTCAACACTGGCGGTATAGCCAATGATCGAAATTCAACAGTTCATCGGCAGCATTCAAAGAGTGTTCGAAAGGGTTGGAAACCCTTTGCGAGAAGAATTGAACTATGTTCGCGGGCAGGAGGCCACTCTGATTATTGTCGTGCTTTTGATCGCGGTGATCGGCATGCTGGTCCTGCGTTACGTCCGCACTAGGCAACCGGGACGAACCGACGTTTCGATTCCGGCGCTCCCTCCACACCGACATCGGTCGGCATCGGTACTCTCGTTAGCGTTCCTTCGTCATGGAGCCTTCCTGTTGTTCTTGGGAGGACTTCCTTTTTTCTTCGTCGCACTGGCTGCGCCACAAGCCGCCCTGATCCAAGAAGAGCAAACATCTCCCGGACACCGCATTACCATCCTAATCGACGCGGCACTTAGCATGGACACGGCGTTCTCCACCGAACGACTACGGGCAGGCAATACGTTTCTTGCAAATGTCGCGGCGGCTGAATATTTCGTACGCCGACGAATGGAAGGACCGTACCGCGATCTAGTGTCACTGGTGCAATTTGGTAGTCAGGCCTACATCGTAACGCCGTTCACTAACGATTATGAAAACGTTTTATTGAGCTTGGTGTTAATCGGAACTCCGGAAGAATATGACCGGTTTCCAGATCACTGCACACTCATCATGGAAGCAATTAATCGAGGGGTTCAGATGTTTGAAACCTTCGATTTCCTGCGTGCCACGGGCAATCTCATGGTCATTTTCAGTGACGGTCAGGATACCCACGCCGTGTACGAAGACTTGTCCCTCGATGACATCCTGCAACAAGCTGCGGACAATGACATCCCTGTTTATTTTATTCGGACGAGCTATAACCAAGAGCTTGGCGACCTGCTACCAGATATCACCTGGAAACTGGCGGTTGAACGGACCGGCGGAAAATTTTTTCCCGCCGCCAATGAGAACGCCATCATCGAGGCCATTGAGGAGATAGACCGATTGACTCCTGGTCAAATCAAAGTTCAACAGTATGTTACTCGTCACCCAGAATTCTCACCGTTTGCACTGGTGGCTATCGGTTTTTGGTCAACGGCATTAGCCCTAGTATTGAGTTTTAGACAATTTCGGAGATTCCCGTGAGTCGGAGCATGTCACGTGCCGTGTCGCCGAGTCAGATTTTACGTGCGGAGAAAATGCTATGAAAACCGTTGTGCGCCATCTGTTCACTGCTGTCTTCTTGGCATTAGTCGGAATTACCATTTTTGCAGGAGCGGTCATCCAACGTCAGGTAGCTGAGGGTCAACGTCACGTAGCGACACTTGATCTCAATCGAGCAGCACAGGTTTTTGACGCACTGTCCGAGCAACTTCGTTTCACAGAACCCATGCCATGGTTGCTGCAAGACACCCGACGCGAAATCGAAAGCCGTCGAGCATCGGTCCGCTATTGGCGGCGGGAATACGGCGCTCTTGTAACCGCATATCCCGATGTGGGAGAACCGGACATTCGAGAAAACCTGAGGCTCCAATTAATTCTCGCAAATGCGTATGTCCGTAACGGAGAAGCAACCGCTAACGGCGACCGGCGAGTTTTACTTGGCGAACTCGACCGAGCGATCAATATTCACTTGCAAGTCCTCCAACACACTGATGGCGACCGTCACGCTGCCTTCAACTACGAGTATCTTGTTCGGCTTCGTAATAATCTCGCCGCCGGAGCCGAAGTCCAGGACCGTGGTCCCCGTACGCCTCTTGGTCGACCAGGAAACAACGAGGAGATGGACATGGAGGACATCAATGAAATGAAGGTATACGTCCCAACCGACATGCTGGACCGCGAAGCGAGCGATGAACCAACGCTTGGGTCAGACGCGCCACTACGAAGAAGGGGTTGACCTGAACTGATGTTTTCTAGATCGATCCAATTTCTGGCGCCTGAGTTCTTGTGGTTCCTAATTATCCCATCCATCTTCCTAGTTACCTGGATTTGGCAGCTGTACAAGCGACGGGTCGCTATTCGGTTGTACACCAAAACTCGAGTCGTACCAGTGGAAGAACGCTATCCGTTTGCAGGCGAGTTGTCCTTCTGGTTGTCTGTGATTCTGGCGTTGACCCTCGTAATCATTGCTCTCGCAAGACCTCAAGCGCTGGTCCATACGATTCGCAGTGCCGGCATTGATTTCGTCATCCTCCAGGATGGGTCAACCTCTATGCGTGTGGACGACGTGTTGCCGGACCGGTGGCAACGGTCAACCGCCTGGTTACGAACGTTCGCCGAAACGCTCAGCTGGAGTAATGAGCGTGTCGCACTGGCACTATTTGCATACCGTCCAGCACCTCAAGTTCGACTTACGCGCGATCCAAACGCGTTTTTCTTTTTTCTTGATCATCTGAACGCCGAACCACCATTCCGCCTCCAAGACGACACCAGTTGGGACACCAATATTGAGGAAGGAATGGCTTGGGGAATCAAGATGATCGACCTAGATGAGGAACTCTATGGAGAGCGGCGTAGCGCCAAGGCTTTCGTCGTTGTGTCTGACGGTCAAGATTGGAGTGGTGAAGTCGAACAATCACTCGAACTCGCCCGTTCCCGCGGTGTCCGTGTCTACGTGGTCGGAGTGGGTACAACCGCAGGTGGCTTGATTCCCGACCTTCCGCCACAGCCATACCAACAGCCGCCGATACCCATACATTCGACGCTTGATCGACGTTCACTTCGTGCCATTGCGGAGGCCGGCGGTGGTCAATACTTTGAGTTGGGAACAGAGCGTGACGAGGTGATCGCACTGAAGATTCTGTCTGACATCCAACAGCGGGCACAGGTGTTTCAACAGGAAGACGTGTTCACAGAACTCTACTGGCTATTTCTGGCCGCCGCGGCAGGATTACTCTGTATGGGAACACTTGTTCTTAAGGACCGAACACAACTCTGGTGGCAATTGGCAACCGGTCTCACAATCGTAATACTTCTGCTGTAAGACGAATCCCACAAACTGTCGTGTTCCGAACTAAGGACGCATTGCAGCGAAGGCAATCGCTCTGAGCCTAGCTGTCCGGTCTACCAGCACCTCGTCTCCCGATGGCACATCATTTCTGAAAAGTAGAAACGCCAGCACATCGGCCTTTTCTGACCGACTCATATCAGACGGATTGCCCTCCGGCATTGAAATCCGTAACCGCTCAAACAAGTCGCCCACCGAGAGACCATTCCAGGCCCACATAAACTCACCACCGAGAAGCGCGGGCGCCGTTTCGCCACCCTCAAGTTCACCCCCATGGCACTCGGCACACCACGTTTCGTACAGGTGTGCCCCTTGACCCGCTTGCTCCACCGTGTAGACACCATCCCAAATTGAGCGTCCCGCTTGAGCGTCAACCAGAATGGGTCCGCCCAGCCAAACGAGGACGATAGCCATGGCTACGAGTAGCAGACTGTAATTCATCGGTTATGAAATAGTGCTTAAAGAAGTTTGCATTGTCGACTCTGCCCACGCTACTCAATATCAAAGTCATACGTAATGACGTTACTGTCCAAATAGCCCAGCCGTCCACATTTAGCTCTGAGCGTCCAAAAACGCATCCGAAACGGACCTTTGTAAAGTCGCCAATAGAACGGGTCCATCCGTTCAGTCGTGTAAATAATCGTGGCCCCTTCAGTCGCACATGACAACTCAACCCTGGGTGCAACATGAAACAACCCCCCTTGGGGATAAGCTTCTGGAACAGCAGCAGTTGGTGGACGTGCATCAGGCCATGTGCTCGGTGCCACCTTCGGCAAAATACCTAGTTCTTTGGAGGATTGCTTCGAGTAAGCACTCATTAAACTGTCACCCACTGGCTGGCCGTCCATGTACGGTGGCACCGCCACTTCTGCGAGCGCAAGCACCGTCGGCGCTAAGTCAACAACATTGACGTCTCTAGCCATCACGGCCGCGTCAAACGCCTGTAACCACTTTGGCCAGCGCACGACCAGGTCAAGCGTCTCTTCACCAAGCACCATCAGAAACACCGCGGTGTTGTCAACCGACCCATCAGTTTCCAAAGCCGTCAGAATGTCCGTCACAGTACGACTCAGCGCCGCCTCATCCAACGCCCGCATGTTAAAAACGCTAAAAAACGGACGAGGGCCACTTGAGACGGAACGATCGCAACCGAAGGCAACCGTGCATGGGAGATCCCAATCGAAGTCTCGTCCCTGCCAATCCACGTCCGAACCAGCGACATCCCAGGCACCCAACAACCCAGTCTGATACTCTTCCGCGGCTTGATACACGCGACCTGATTCGAACGAATCCAGCGACAAGTTGTGGAGCGCCGGTCCAGAACGACTGGTATAGTAATCCGCCCGGCGCAATTGCTCAGGAAGTGTTGTGACACCCACCGGCAACGAGGCCGCCGTGTGGCTATCGCCGCCAGAAAAAATAGCCGGGTGAAGCCCTGTCAGCAGGGCAGAATGAACTGACGCAGATGTCCCCTGGGCCGGTTCGGTGGGCACGCGCACCCCTTCCCTCAGCACCGTCTCGTAGTCGACATCTTCACCGTCAGCTAGCTGGTCAACAACTATCCAGACAATATTCGCTGGTCCAGCACTCTCTTGCACCAATACGTCAACTTCTGTCGCTGAGGGTTGGCCGCACCCAACAACACACATCGCAACAACACCAGTTGCAATCCTTGGGAAAAGCCGGCCGAACCAGTCCACCACTACTTGTTTCATCTCTCCTTACCGCGCAGGGGCTCCTTCAATAGGCGCCACACCGGTGGGTGCATTCTCAAGAGAGGTTCGCGCGCCCAACCTGATTAAGGCAGTTGTGCTGGATCCCTGGAAAAATGAGAAGCCCTCCCGATCCATCCACGCCTGGGGTCCACCCAACTTTCGGCCCGCACCAAGTGTTTCGTCTTTGAGATAGGTAATGATCTCTTCGTATTCTGGCTCACCTTGATTATGGCCGGAAAAACTTCGGATGTCGGAACTAGCGGCAAAAACCACGTCGACGCCTGGCACGGAGGCAATCTCGGCAGCAACAGCTGGGCCGACGGGGGCTTCAATCATCGCGACGATAACTACGTTATCATTGAAAGTCGTGCGGTAATCTCTTCCCCATAACGCGCCGTACTGACCACCGCCCTGACTCCGGCGACCCGCTGGTGGAAACTTCGCAAACTGGACCGCCTGCTCCATCTTCTCAGCATCAAACACCATAGGAACGATGATACCGAGAGCTCCGATATCGGTTGCCTTCTGGATGGCACCCTCTGAAGCATCAGGGACTCGAATAAAGGGAATGGCTGGTGCGTCTCGGCAGGCCCAAATCATTCGCGCTACATCCTGATAGCTCAACGGACTGTGCTGCATCTCAATCCACAGAAAATCGTAACCAGAATTTGCCATTGCGCAATAAATGTCGGGGTCGGGGGTAGCCACGGTTCCGCCAACCACCTTTTCACCCTTCATCAACTTCTCTTTGACGGTATTGTAGATACGGGTCTCCGTCTGTTCTGCGGTGCCCCACACTTGAACAAAAACCAAGATTAAAAAAATTGCACCAGCAAAAACCCTAACCTTCATTACGCCAGCCGAATATTGTGCGGCCATGGGATTCTCCTCTCCTTGAATGACGCCATCGCGGCAAAGCATCTTGAACTCTGGCCGAACTCGGATTATTAGCCGTGGTTCGCCGGCCCCCCAATAAGTTTCCCTTCGTTAGAAAGTAGCGATTGGGTTCAACGGCGACCCCATCCCCATTTCAATCCGAAGTGGTGCCGCCACAAAGAGAAATTCGTAACGTCCGAGACGGCGCGCAACTTCCGCCACATCGCCGAAATCAAGGTTATCAAAGATTCCAACTCCGAGCGATACCAGAGCGAGGCGGTGCAGTGGCAACCGTACATCATCAGAAAATTCGTGGGGAAACACGTCATTCCACATGTCATGGCCAATAAAGGAGACGCCTCGTTCCTTCAGAAAATAGGCGACGTCTGCGTGGTAACCAGCTACCCCCTCAGACGAGTCCCACGGTCCCAGAGACGCCCGGCGTTTCCACCGCCCAGTGTGGAGTAAAATCACGTCTCCTGGCTCCACGTACACCCCTTGAATTTCCTCCAAAGCCTCCAAATCGGCTTTCCGAATCGCGGTGCCTGGTTCAAGCCATCCATCGGCGGCGGCCTTCCCAGGTAGCAGTGTGGCATCAAACAGAATACCGCGAGTCACAATGCCATCTCTAAGCGCGTGAATGCTACCTCTGGGACACCCACCCGCAGCCTCGATCTCCTCTAGTGAAACCCCGTTATAGCCCTTGCCATCGACCATAATATGGCAATCGAGAGCATCCAAATGACTGTGAATCACACCGTGGTAGCTACCGGTATATTGGAGCTGGTCTGAAGCTCCGGTTTCTGTCGCACGTAGCACTTCCCGGTTGAGGATTGTTGTGGCATCAATCGCTTCTTCTTGGACGATGTCGTGCGCCAAGGAAACACTGACGCCGTCTTGGACAAGTGCCGCCGCCTGCAACCGTTTCTCAGACGTAATTAGATTGGCCGCACCTAGCTCGTCGTCCGCACCCCATCGGCCCCAATTCGATAACTCATCCATCGCACGTAAATAATCCGCTTCCGTCTCCATGCGCTCATCGGCCTGCGTTTCGACGTCGCACCCATATAAGGTCATCGCCAACAAACTTACGCCGACTCCAAACGTTGTCACCTGCAGCTTTCTGCTCGTCATGAAGCCTCCCTAGTTTCCAGTGGGCAACATCATCTCATTCGAAACCGAATGTCTCGAATTATATCGACTCCCCCTCATAATCGATCAGTCATATAATGCGGCCGTCGCACTAGCAAGGAGGATCAATGCGCTCCCACCAATCCAAAAGACCAGTTCTCGCCATTTCAGCCATCGTCGCCATCTTGACCATCGTGCTCCCGACCGATGATCTCAAAAGCGTTGGTCTCGTGGATCTGCCAAGGGCTGAACCCGAAGACGTCGGAATGTCATCGGACCGCCTCCAGCGGATTGATTCCACCATGCAGCGATATATCGATAGCAATCAGCTGGCCGGTACGGTCACGCTCATTGCGCGGCATGGAGGATACCCACTACAACGTGCCACAATCAAAAATTGATCGTGTCGCCGCGGTCTATCAACACACTGGGCAAACAACAGTATCGAGCTTCTCCGTCCGCCGGTCTACCTTGAGCCGAATACCTATTACGGTGGTGTGGCCGGACTAAACTCGACGGTCGCAGATTACTTTCTCTTTCAGCAGATGATGCTCAACGGTGGCGAACTGAATGGCGTTCGGTTCCTCAGCCCACGAACGATCAATCTGATGATCAGTAATCACATCGGAGACAAAGACGTGTATGTGTGGGGGCCAGGGTATGGCTGGGGCTTGGGTTATTGCATCCTGATGGACCCGGGCAAAGCAACCGAACATCTCTCACCAGGGACCTTTTTCTGGACCGGTGCGTACAACACGATCTCATGGGTTGACCCTGTCGAAGATATGGTAGCCGTCGCGATGACCCAGGCCAGGCCGTTTGGTCGTGTGAACTTTTTGAAGGACCTCTCCGCCGTGGCCTCACAGGCGATCATCGAGAGTCATCGGCACAATCCACCGACGGTGATGGGATATCCGATCTTCCGCTAGAGCTTCGTGGCACCACAGGACGAGAGCGCGGGAGCGTTAACTACAACGCTAGATTCCTAGTAATTATCCAATCCTTCAGTCAGTTCAATGTAAGTCCCAAATGGATCCGTGAAGAACGCGATCGCAATTCCTAGCCCTTCGATCTCACGGTAGGGTCGATCGAAGGTCACACCCATACCCTCTAGACGCCGGCAAAAAGCTTCCAGACCATCAATCTCGAACCCGATATGGTCAAGGCTGCGACCTTGGGTACCCTCCGGAGCCTCGGCCGCATTTGAAAACGTCAGGTTGACACCAGGCAGGTCCGCCGCTTCAAATGAACCACGCATCCCAGCCTCGGCATTGAACGTCCTCACGTACCATGTTTTCATGGCAGCAACATCGTGGGTGGAAAAATGAATATGGTGTAACGCGACCGGATCGGTTTGCGTCCGGTTTTCCACCAGTTCTACCTTGATGTCGTCAGGGGCCATTACGAACGCCACATACGTATCTTGGTTGGCAATGTAAGCCATGTCGTCCTCTACCTCAAGCGCGGGTGGTAGTTCCTCACGCGTCACAATCGGGTATCCAGCGGCTCGGACTGCGGCCAGCGCATCAGACACACTTGGCACCCAAAAGCCTATGTGATTAACGGTAGTCCCCTTTGTTCCACCGGTTGGCGCCCGTTCAGACAACAAAATATGGACATTCGGAAACCTGACCAGCTGACCGCTGCCAAACGACGCGGTCGCGCCACCAAGCGTATCGACCCAAAACTTCATCTGTTCGTCGACGTTGGTGACATTTAGATGATGATGACCGTAAACGACCGGGCCATCTTTCGCAGCATTTAGTTGAGCAAATCCGGTCGACACACACACCAACACGAATACGATTGCCACTATCGGTATCACGACACGTTTCATGACTCCTGCCTCCTAATTTCCTGTCCGAGTCCGAACCAGCACACTATAATTTTCGCTAGGTTAGTCATTCTACCTGTTTCATCGTTCGATCTTCTGGTTTGCTGTGAGACAACTCCTATCGACACGATCGACACGCAGGCAGCGTAGAATGCGTTTGCACCGAAACTTCGAAAAGGCAAGCATCATGAAACTCATGCGCAGTCAGTTGTCTGTCGGAGGTTTAGTCCTACTTCTCGTATTCGGACCACGTCCCTCATCACAAATTACGCTGGAGGCGCAGACTGCTCCCACTTGGACGGCACCTCGTACTTCGTGGGGCGATCCAGACCTTCAAGGCATCTGGGACTACAGAACCGCTACACCACTGGAGCGACCAGCCAAGTTCAAAGGACAAGAGTTCTTGACTGACGAAGAGGTCGCAGCCTATGAACACCGAGCCGCGACCCGTGCCGACGGACGACCTCCTGACGACCCTCGAACTGCGCCGTCAGTGCACGCCCCTGAGTGGTTGGATTATGGAAAAACCGTAGTTGGAACGAGGCGAACATCGCTGGTCACGCTACCACCAGATGGCCGTATCCCTCCACTCTCCGACGAAGGCCAAGATCGAGTTGAGAGCCGACAAGCAGAACGATCGGCTCGCGGACCTGCACATTCCCATACTTCCCGAAGTCTCTGGGAACGATGCATCACTCGCGGCTTGCCCAACGGTATGCTGCCAGCAGGCTATAACAACAACGTTCAACTTTTGCAGACACCCAGTGTCGTCGTGATCTTCAACGAAATGATCCACGATACCAGGATCATTCCGCTGGATGGTCGTCCGCACCTAGACAACTCCATTCGTCAGTGGCGGGGCGACTCTAGGGCGTGGTGGGAAGATGACATACTTGTGATTGAAACAACCAACTTCTCCAAACACACCGATTTTCGTGGAGCGAGCAACGACCTTCATTTGATAGAACGGTTCAGGCGGACTGGACCGAAGACAGTAAGTTACGAGTTCACGGTCACGGACCCAACCACTTGGATCAGTCCCTGGACAGTGACCTTCCCCATGACCCGCACGACCGATCCTGTTTACGAATATGCGTGCCACGAAGGCAACTATGGTTTATTGAACATTCTCACAGTAGCGCGTTCGACCACCCCATGATGAAGACCGTCCGCTGTGACCTATCTTGTTCATTGTTAACTGGTCTGCTTGTGTACCGGAGTAAGATGGGTAATGGGTTTTTGCGAACATTGTGAAGGTCAACGCTTTGACCGTGCGCAGGTATTACGAATGCTGAGAGCAACGCGACGCCAGCTTCGGGATCAACCTCAGCCGAGTAATGCCGAAGAGGTATTAACGATGGCAATTAAGGCTGTTCGGTCTCTTGAAATTCCGCATCTCGAAGTTTTTGATGAGATGCCTGACGAAGTGGTCCACTAGTTAAAGTCGGGTGAAAGCGACGGTAACTACTCGTCCGTTCGGTCCAATAATTTACCGCGGGCGTCCCTTAGGGGGCGAACGCCTGTGACACGGTCGCGAGCCAAATGAGCTTCACTGTAAAACCCCGCAGTAGCCAAACGAATCGTTACGTAATCCGATCCTAGATTCTCCCAGTACCAACCATGAATCCCAGAGAATGGTGCTATGTAGGAACCATGCTCGCCCGCTGTTTCCTCAGCATCAAAACTCTCGGCATAGCCTGGAGGGGCACCATCCGGCGCACTATGAAAGTTGAAGCTCACCGCCCCGGTCGCCTCCCACGAAAACAGCATGCTTGCACCTTCAGCCAATCGATAAGTTGATTCAACCCACTCCGTCGGTGCCAATTCCAACTCCAGAACATCGGTTTTGTATTCCGTTTCCTCCGGAGCGATAGGCTGAACACGCGATAAACCCAGGAGTCCGAAGGCACTTCCAGTTCCGAGTGGATCAAGTCCATATTCTGCGGGTAACACCACTCCGACAACGACGACAACAGCAACCGCAAACGATGCTATCGTCACCCACGCTAAACGCCTCGCTGAAGGTTTAGAGCTCGATTGATTCACGTGCCACCGACCTCAGATCACGAATAGAAGACATAACCCAACATCTGGTTACCAGCAAGAACAAATCCAGCCGTCATTAAAGCCACATTGGTCGCAAACGCATATTGTCCAAAGCTGTCACGTTCACGCCAATAGGTAAATCCAATCAACACCAGCGCCAAAGCCAAAAACTGACCC
The DNA here is from genome assembly GCA_964624855.1 of uncultured Vicinamibacteraceae bacterium. Classification (GTDB taxonomy): domain Bacteria; phylum Acidobacteriota; class Vicinamibacteria; order Vicinamibacterales; family UBA8438; genus CAUZIB01. The sequence goes on along the minus strand of CAZUZW010000018.1, from coordinate 36,234 downwards.
ACCTCCACGCCAAGGTTGAAGCTCAGCATGTTAGTGATAAGTCCAGTCTGAGAAAGCGTAAACTCCTGAACCTTCGTCGCGAGGCCGAATCCATGAAACAAACCAAAGACCAAGACTGCGGTTTTTTGATTTGGTTGAATATGAAAGACACGTTCAAACCCGCCGAGGTTGTCAAAAGCCTTATAAGCAACCGACAGACCAATAATTGCATCCACGATATAAGCATTGGCTCCGATGTTCGCTAACACACCGAACAAGAGAGTGGCACTGTGTCCCAACGTGAACAGACTGACGTAGAGCACTACGTCTTTAATCTTGTACAGAAAAAAAATCACACCCACTAAAAAGAGCAAATGGTCGTATCCCGTAACCATATGCTTGGCACCTAGATACATAAACGGAAAGACCGCGACCCCATCGACGGCCTGTACAAATGCGGCGTTCTGCTCATCCATAGGATGAGCTTGCAACGGCGAACTCAAAGTCGCGAACACGATGGCTAATCCAACACCAAGGAATACAAGTCGTCGCGCCCTCATTAAAACAACGTTGTTCAAAATGCGCATAGTCATCTCAAGAACAGGGATAGGCCAACATAAATGCCCGCAAGATCAACACAGTGTCCCATTGGTCCATTTCAACTGGATGCGTTTCCAAGTACTGGTCCACAATACGGGCCATTTCTCCCGCACTGATCGAGTTAGTCGGACAAAACGCAGAACCACTATCAAACTCGTCAACCATCATCATGTGGGTGTGCCACACCCCAGACACCAGCCCCAGACACTGACCCATGTCGCTTCCACGGCCAAGAGCGCCAGCAACCTCATCCTCAACCTCCTCAACCTCTTCAACCTCCTCAACCTCGTTCATTTCCAAGGCGGTTTTACACTCTCGCTGCAAAGCATTACCGTCATTTACATTTGGAGTCGGTCCCTGTGCGAATGTTTCAGTAGCACACACAAGGCACATAATGAAGAAAAGAGTGGGGCGCGCGATCATCGTTCCTACCTCCAGACACGAAGTGACACCGACACAAAATTATTGATCGAAAGCGCTTCACGCGTAGGATGCGATAAAAACAAACATCGTCACCTACAAAACTCGAAGAATCGTAAAGAATCAGACAAAAAGTAGCCCCACCGATCCGCTTGCCTACCTACCGTACTATGGCAGCCTGGAAATAGTCCGGAAGACCGGGTAAGGTATCGACGAGAATGTCGACGACAGCTTGGCGGTCCGCCTGCGTCAAATGTTTGTAAGCTTCGGCAGTTTCACGGCCAGAAAGCACCTCCCACATCCTTTTATATATCGCCGTTTTTGCCATAGCCGGTAGTGCCTCGAATGCGTCTGTATAGATCATGTAACTGCACGGATACCGAAAAAGGCGGGTTTCAAGATCGAAGTCGCGAAGTGACCGACCTTGCCGATCGCGTGGGCTACGGTCTGCGAATTGCCGGGTAAAACCAGATGACCCGACGACCGGCGTCTCCAACAAAGACTCATCGACAAACAGAAGATAATCGACTAATTCGACAGCAGCCTCAGCCATTAACTGATCGAACACTGACGGGTTCGCAGCTTCGCGAAAACCTATCCGACGTGTCTCCCACCCTAGTCGTGTAATCAAGTTCGTCATGTGGGTCTGATGTTCCAAGACCATAAGAGCTACGACATCACTATAAGGAGAAAGGTACCCGGTAACATCAAACCGATCGGCCAAAGAATCCAACTGAGGCACATCCGAACTCGCAAACGATGTTGGTTCATCGACATTGGTGACCTCGACATTGCCCATATGGGAAACCGGTCCCACTTGTCCAGTGACATACCAACCACCCCACCGATGCTCCAAGGGGCTCCGATGATCGGAAACATAACCACTCGCATACGCCAGAGGGTCAGACGATAAGGGAGCAGTACTAAGAACCTGCAACCCTGGTACGGCGAGCGTATCCCAAGAAAGATGACAGGCTAAACAACTATCATTCCGTTGGAACTGCGGCGTGTTTACGTCATTTTGATCCAACGTGTAAAACAAGACGCCCTGCTGCCGGTCCTGTGCAGCAACTTCCAACATATCCCCACCTCTCACCCAGGCAACCGAAACACTGTCGTTGAAATAAATGACTCGAGGATTTTTGGAATTGATCAGTCGCGCCTGAAAACTTGTCGGTGAAAACACCGCAACCTGAGAGGTCAACGAAATATCGAGTGCGGTCAGCACAGAGCGAAGATAGCCAGAAGACCCGGTGGCCTCAAGTGTGACTACACCTTCACGCAGTTGTTGGTTGAGCTCGGTGATTCCATTGTGGGCAGGCCCTGTGGAATACGCAATCGCCGGGTGGTCACGAGACCCCCGAAACGGAACACCGCGCTGACCCAACGATACCGTAACACTAGCTATAACAAGTAGGGCGGCACATGCCGCACTCAGACCGCGCGGATGCATAAACGACACTCTAACATGACGAACTGAGAGCGTCCGCGATCCGGTCGACTGATCGTGCACAAAACCTACCCTCGACTGTCATAACACACGGCCTTCTTTTTAGACCAAAACTGGCACAAGCGGTCTCAGCACAGGTAGGATTCTCACGTTATGCATCATGAAAAGATCATGCGACGTGTAGAACTGGTAGCACTACTTGGCGTCCTCCTTCTAGGACTCACGGCTCCAGAACATTCTTGGACTCTCCACGCTCAGGAAAATGTCGTGGAGACTGAGTGGAGAAAGTGGGGTGGACCGAACGGTGACTTCACCGTGGACGCACCTCCACTGGCCGATACTTGGCCCCCTGACGGACCGCCCGAAATTTGGAGTCGTTCGCTTGGCGCGGGCCACTCAGCCATTCTGGCGGGCGACGGACGTTTATTCACTATGTATCGGGTAGCGCACGGACAAGGTGGAAGTGGCCCATTCGAACCTGAAGAAAGCGTTATCGCGATTGATGCAGTGACGGGTGAAACTATTTGGGAACATACGTACCCGTCAAAAGTGCAAGATTTTGGTCAAGGTGCGGGTCCTCACTCCACGCCACTGCTCGTCAATGGCCGCCTCTTTACCATAGGTACAAACAAAGAACTTTTTGTCTTTGACCCTGCGACTGGCGAAGTGCTCTGGTCGAAAAACTTAGTGAGCGATTTTGATGCTCCCCCACTACTCATTCGGTCGATGATCAAACCGGGGTACGGTGGAAGCCCCCTACCCTACAAGGACACGATCATCATCCAAGTGGGCGGCCCTGGCCAGTCAGTCATGGCACTCCGTCAAGATGATGGAAGCGTGGTCTGGCAGAGCGGTTATTTCATGGTGTCTCACTCGCCAGCCGGGCTAATCATGGTGGATAACGAGCTTCAGCTCGTCGTGTTTGCTGGCCAAGCGGTTCATGGACTAAACCCTGATACGGGTGAGATCCTGTGGGCACACGCACACGATGCTGGTAACGACTTCAACTTTCAGGTGCCGATGTGGGGTGACAACAATGTGCTATTTATGTCATCCGGCTATATTGGTGGAAGTCGAGCTATTCAGTTGACACGTGACGGTGATACAACGACAACGAATGAACTCTGGTACGACCCGAGGCTTAGATTTACGTTTTTAAACCCACTCAGACTAGGCGATTTCATATACGGCACAAGCGGTCAGAGTGCAACCGCCATCATGACGGCCACTCACGTCGCCACGGGCGAAACAGCGTGGCGAGCTCGTGGGTTTAGTCGCGCCAATATGCTCTATGCGGACGGGAAGGCTTTCGTGCTTCAAGAAGACGGGACTCTAAGTATGGTGACGCTTTCACCAAGCGGCATGAATATTCTCGGTGAAACGGAGTTGTTCAACACGACATCATGGACAGTACCGACTCTTGTCGGTAGCACCCTCTATGCTCGTGACCGAGAGCAGATCGTTGCCCTCGACCTCGGTTCACAGTAAACGGATCCTCCGGGTCGTTTACTGGCGGCGGATATCGTGCTGAGGAAAATCCTTGCAGGGCATTGCCCAGTTTTCGCATGGCCCCACCGGTTGATCTTTTGTGTAAATCAGCCGGTTAATCGTTTCACCTTCAGCAGTGGTCGTCGTGACAAGTATTGTAAGGACATCACCATTCGCACTGAGCGACATCACTTCGTGCATCACCATGTCGCCCTGCCGCCCTTCTGCTACAAGCCGATCTTCTTCCCAGCGTGATGCGACCATCATCGTTGTGTCGCGGCCCACAGGAATTGAGAGTTCTTGGCCTGGTGTGTACGTCCAGGCCTTGGATGCGTTCGTCTCAGCACCGATAACAACCGTGCCGTTCTTCGCGTGAGTAATAAAAAGACGCTCCACATCTGGGCCGCCTCTACCCCCACTGAAGCCAGGTTCCGTAAAATCACTCGCCATCTGGTCCAGCGTCCACATCCCTGAAAAGTTCGGCACCTGGGCGAAAGCCGGCATCGCCGCAAGAATCATCGTCACAGTTACAACACTCGTCACAAACGAATTCACAACAGTTCCCTCGCCCTCTGCATTACTGGTTCAACGCAAACACCCAGATCACCCCACCCTGGGGAACCTGCACATTCGTACCACGGCTCCGATTGATGACACCCTGCATAGACTGTGCGTCTACGCCATAACCCGACTGCACGGCAATGTATTGCACTCCGTCGATCGCATACGAAGACGGCACACCCGTGACACCAGAATTAGTCCGTTGTTCCCACAATAAATCTCCCGATTCGGCATCGAACGCTCGGAAGTACCGGTCGTTCGTGCCGCCGGCAAAAAGCAAGTTCCCCGCCGTCGTCATAATCGGCCCCCAATTGTGAGAGGCGAACTCCTGCGTCCACACTTTTTCTCCGGTATCCAAGTTCCACGCTTGAATCTCACCGAGGTGGTCGGTCCCGTCTCGGACAAAGGTCTGAGTTGACGCTCCGGTAAAGCCTCGTCCAGGCTCGTACTCCACCGGCACACCCTCAATGCTCGAACAAAAGTTCTCATTGGCCGGAATATAGAGATATCCGGTCTGGGGACTATAGGCTGCGGGTGGCCAATCTTTTCCGCCCCACAATGAAGGACAGAATGTGGCGCGTTTGCCCGTTCCAGGTTTGTTTTCCGAGTTGTATGCCGGCCGTCCAGACTCTGGGTCGATGCTCGAAAATACGTTCTGATAGACGTATGGCTCGGCATCGATAAAATTAATAGCGTTGGCAGTCCGCTCCAGTATCCAGAGATATCCATTCCGCGCCGGATGGACAAGACTTTTGATCGTCCGCCCTTCGCGATTGACATCAATCAGTAAGGGAGCGGATACCTCATCCCAATCCCACGACCCATTCCAGTGATATTGATGAACCCCCTTCAATTCACCCGTATCGGCATCAAGTGCTACTACGGAATTCGTATATAAGTTATCACCGGGTCTAGCATCACCAATCCACGGACCAGGATTACCAGTTCCCCAATATGTCAGATTCAATGCCGGGTCGAAAGAACCAGTAATCCACACCGGAGCACCACCGGTCCGCCAAGTGTCTCCTGGCCATGTGTCGTTCCCAGGCTCACCGGGACCTGGCACGGTATATGTTCTCCACAGCTCTTCACCGGTTTCCGGGTCCAGTGCCGCCACAAATCCACGAATGCCTCGTTCACCGCCTGAAACCCCGACCAGCACTTTTCCGTTCGCTATTAACGGTGCCATAGTCATGTAATATCCCAGTCGGTAGTCTTCGACGGGTTTGTCCCAGACCACCTCTCCGGAAGTCGCATCCAGTGCTACCACGTGCGCGTCCTGAGCCGTCACAAACACCAAGTCTCCATAGAGCCCGACACCACGATTGGTGCGATGCCCGCGGCGAATATCGTCAGGCAACTGACGAACATACCGCCACATCAAATTGCCGCTCCTCGCATCCAGGGCCATCACCTGTGATTCTGGGGTCGTAACAAACATCACACCATCATTCACTTGCGGTGGTGCCTGATGCCCAGAAATGACGCCAGTTGAAAACGTCCAGACCGGAACTAGGTCAGCAACATTGTCGCTTGTGATTTGGTTAAGTGGACTGTAGCCCCAGCTGTCATAGGTTCTCCGATACATCAGCCAATCATCGGGAGAAGGATTCTGCAAGCGTTCATCAGTAACTGGCGAATATGTCGTCGACGCAGGCTGCGTCGCCATTCGCCCGCTGGCTTCCAATAAAGCCGGCGATTCGGGTGAACTCCCCGAGAAAAAGATAAGGACCGCTCCGAGTGATACCCCGGTAACCACGAAAGCCAACGACACTGAAGATCTCTGCATATGAGCCTCGGTTATATTCCTATCATTCTCTCACGCGGAGACGCACAGAAAGCAAAAACACGTAGGGCCGCTCCCAGCGTACCGTCTTGGGATAGTCGCCACCAGAATAGATACGACTTCAGCATGAAACCATGACCGTGAATGCTGAGGCAACTTTTCTGGCCGTGGCAATTCGAACCATGGTCTATTACTCGAGCACGGTTCTCTGGTGGCAAAGGCTTAAAAATTAGTGCTACGATACTTGGTCAAATTAGAGGGACACTTAGAGTTTCACAATCTGAGGAGGGGCTACGTATGAAGCGCCTGACAGGACTTCACGCCATGATTCTTATGGCAATAGCAGTCACTATGCTGATTCCGACAAACGCAGTGGCTCAAGAATCACCAACTTATACCAAGGATATTGCGCCAATCTTTCGTGAAAAATGTGAAGTGTGCCATCGTCCGGGATACATCGCGCCGATGTCACTTCAAACATATCAAGAGGTTCGTCCGTGGGCACGGTCAATCAAGAATCGTGTCGAAGCAAGACAGATGCCTCCGTGGCATATCGATCAGAACGTCGGCATTCAGGATTTTGATAACGATCGCTCACTGAGTAGAGAGCAGATCGCATTGGTCGGCCAGTGGGTAGACAATGGCTCCCCCCGCGGTAACCCGGCTGACCTGCCAGAACCAGCAGTGTTCGCCGATGATGACGTGTGGAACTTTGCTGAGCTGTTCGGTGGTGCACCTGACCTCATCATCCACTCCACTCCGTACACGACGCCAGCTGTAGCCCAAGACCGCTGGTGGAAACCGGAAGTCCCGACCGGACTGACCGAAGACCGTTGGATCAAGGCCATCGAAATTCGACCCTCAACCGTTGACGGTCGTCGGGTTACCCATCACGCTCTCGCCATACTTCAGCAGGAAGAAGAAGATGGTGCCCTCGGTGCCGCATCAGACGTAGGACCAGGTCTCCTGATGGAATGGGCCGTTGGCAAACAGGGCGAAATCATGCGAGAGAACAGCGGCAAGTTGATCAAGGCTGACTCCAGCATCATTTTTGATATCCATTACCATGCGGTTGGCGAAGAGATCACCGACACCGTTGAGTTGGGGCTTTATCTCTATCCCAAGGATGCACCTCCGAAACACCGTCAGGTCCTCTCGGCATTTAGTTCGATCGAGGGCGGCAGCTTCGGTAAATTCCTCTCGATTCCACCGAACCAAGTCACGGCAACTGAGTACCATCACGTACTCAAACAGAATGGTCGAGTGGAGAACTATCAGCCCCACATGCACCTGCGGGGCCAAGGAATGCAAATGACCGCCATTCTCCCTGATGGCTCGACCCGGGTGCTTAGCCGTGTCAGCGATTTCAACTTCAACTGGCACAACAATTACGTCTACTCGGACCTATCAGCGCCGCTCCTACCGAAAGGTACAGTGCTACAGTTTAAATCTTGGTATGACAACACGACGGCGAAGCGGTCTAATCCTGACCCGAATCAGTGGGTGGGATACGGAGACCGGACAGTGGACGAAATGGGTCATGCGTGGGTCAACATTACATATTTTGACGATGAGGATTTCGAAACAGCCGTGGCCGAACGTGAGCAGCTTCTCGCAGCCAACGACGATGATGGTGGCCAGTAACTCAGGAACTGACGTAAACAGCTAGAAAACGGGAGCCGCTCTTTCAAAAATAAGGAGCGGCTCCCGTCACGTACGAGGAGGAATCGGAATGCATCTGCATCGTTCAGTAGTCACCATCGCGGTCGTCATGCTTATCATATTTGGTTCAGTCAATGTGACCAGCCAAGTACCGATCACGCGAACAGAATTCGGCAACCCTGTTTACCCAGCCTACGAAGGCTGGTACAACCAGCCAGACGGCAGCATCACGCTACTGGTCGGTTACTTCAATCCAAACAGCGACGAAGTCGTGAGAATCCCAATCGGGGAAGAAAATTTTATCTCCCCAGGTGTACCGGACCAAGGCCAGCCAACGGTCATCCAACCTGGCAGGGGACACGGCATCTTTACCATTAATATTCCGGCCGATTTCGGTGACCAGCAAGTCAGTTGGACGCTGACAACGAATGACCAAACGGTGACCGTTCCGATGCACCTTGACACCCAGTGGATCCTTGAACCCCTCCTTGACGCGGGTAATGGCAATGCTCCACCCACGATTCGATTTTCAGAGATGGGCGAGGGTCATACGGGACCCCCGATCGGCATAGCCCATTCCCTCTCAGGGTCGGTCGGAACCCCAATGGAATTGACCGTCTGGACAACTGACGTAAAACCTACTGGTGAGTCCATTGCTGCAGCAGCAGCAAGATCCCGTCGTCCGGCCCTCATTCTCAAATGGCATCTTCTACGTGGACCTGGTGACGTTGAATTTTCAGAACCAGAGCAAGAATTTGAAGATTCTTCAGATCAGAACCCCTCGACAACTGCCACATTCAGCGTACCTGGCGAATATGTGCTCAGAGTTGAAGCGCTCGACGAAACCGGAGAAGGAGGCAGTGGATTTCAGTGCTGTTGGACATCCGCCCATGTTCAGGTGAACATCTCCTAAATCGGTAGTCCCAGCCTCCCAGAGCTAGTAGTTCCTTGAAAAAATCAGTCTGAACTGGAAGTCTGCCCCTCTCGACGTACCAAGGAAAGTCGCGTCGGACGGGGCCGCTGATACTACTGAACTTTCAGCAGTGGCAGTCTCGGTAGGGAACGTCGCTATAACTTAGGTCCCTAGCACCGCTTGTTCTATTTGGCGATTGTCGACCAGTTCTCAACCAAATGGTCCGCCGTGCGCCATGCGAGGGCTTGCGCCGTCAGTGTGGGATTGCGAGCACCACTGGTTCCCATAACCGATGCACCGAGAACTCCAAGATTTGGTACTTCGTGTGAAAACCCGTAGCGATTAACCACATTTGTTTCGGGGTTGTCTCCCATCCGTGTACCCCCATACGCATGCGTAGAAACTCCCATCTGACCACCCAGTCCACCACGGACCACTTCCACGGCACCAGCCTCACGAAACCACTGTTCCATCTTTTCCTGCATGAAGTCCGCAAGGGCCAGCTCATTCTCTTTATATTCGGCGGTCACCCTGATGACCGGTACCCCAAGCGGATCGGTGACCACGGGGTCCAAATCAAGGTAGTTCGTCTCATACGGTAGCGTGGTCTTTTGTATATAGGACCCTATGGAACGATCAGAATTCTCCCTGAGAAACCGCTTCCAAGCTGTTCCCCAAGTTGGGGCACGCCCGAACGTATTCATGCCTGCAGCCTGAATGGGTCGGCGGTCTGAAAACACCCAAAGATTCCCACCTCCAATGAAATCAAGGTCACTATGGTCAAAATTGTCATCTGCCCAATCATCAACTGCGACACCTTGTGCTGGAAGTCCGTACCACGCATTTAGATCAAACGGGAACAATGCCGACACACCTGCTCCCTGGTGATGGCTCAAATAATGTCGCCCAACTTGAGCATGATTATTCGATAAGCCGATCGGAAATGGCCTTGACTGTGACAGCAAGAGCAACCGCACGTTTTCGTAGGTGTAACTCGCCAAGAGAACAACTGCGGCCGGCTGAAAAAACTCCTCACCGTCTCGTAAATAAGTAACACCGGTCACCCGGCCGTCATCGTCCACATCAATCTGCGTAGCATGCGCGTGGGTGACAACGTTAAGACGACCTGTTTCTTCGGCCTTCGGTATCGTCGTTACCGCGGTAGAATTTTTTGCGTCGACGTGACAGCCACCCTTGTTGCAATAACCGTGATATTGGCAACTCGACCGGCCTTGGTAGAATTCTGAATTTACTGATGCAGGACCAGGAAATGGCTTCCAATTCAATGACCGAGCCGCATCACCCATCTTCTCAAGGAAACTAGTCCAACGCAGGGGAGGCATGGGGTAGCCCCTTTTTCGCTGTCCTTCAAAAGTGTTCCCGCGAGAATCTATCTCACCATTGACGTTCCCCGCCTGGCCAGACACACCGATTTCGTGCTCAATACGATCGTAATACGGTTCAAGTTCTTCATACCCAAATGGCCAATCTTCTACGGTAGACCCATCTGGAATACGAGACGCGCCATAACGGCGAGTCGTTTCTGAGACAACCTTGAAATCCCACGGATTAAGCCGCCAGCTCTGTCCCCAATAATGAAGTGAGGTTCCACCCACGCCATTCATCATCGGCTGACCCAAGCTCTGGACAGCTTGCTGCGATCCATTTCGCCGCAAGGTCGGAATCTCTTGCATGGCCTTCTGCACCGCGAATGGCCAATCACGCAAATTGTTTCTGATCTCATCCGGGGCAAAATCTTTGGCCGTTAAACGACTACCAGCTTCAAGACCCACGACGTCAAGACCCGCCTGCGCCAGTGGCAACACGCCAACACCACCAGCCGCTCCGAGACCGATAACCACCACGTCAGTACCCGGTAACCTAGTCGCCATGCTTGGCCTCCGTGCGAGCTGATCGTGCACTCGCTTTGTTAAACGTATCCCAGTCGTATGCCGACCGATGATTGGGCTCTAATTCGCCAGCCTCAAGACGCCGCTGGTCCGCATTTGAGACACGGGTCCGAACGCCCGGATAACCAAGTAGATCCCAACCAACAAAATTTGCGTTCCCACCGTAATAGGGATCGCCAAACGTGCCCTGCAACACGTGACTACGAACCATGGAAAAAAACGCTGCAGAACTGCCTGCAAACCCGGTTGCCGCACCTGTCGCCGAACCAATTTCGACATCGATCAACGCGGACACCTGGTCTTGGTGCGATAACTCTAAAAATGGACCGCCCCGCGAGGCACGACAGTACCGGTCAAAAGCAGCAAGGCCGGACCGATACGCACCATGGGAATCTGACAAGGCCCCACCCAGAGCACGGTCAATATAAGCAACCGCGCGGGCGTCCAGAGCGCCAGGACCGTGCTCGTCCGCAGGAATCAAATGGTCGGCAATCGCCTCAAGAAGTTCTGCCTCCTCAGCGGTGAAGTGCTCATAGACGACCGGAGGCAACTCGGCCGCTGACGACTGTTCCGGCAACGGCGCCGTCAGCGCTTCAGGTGAAGCCGAAAGTCCTACAGACCCTGCGGCTGCCGCCGCACCGGCGACACCAGCACTGCGCAGTAACGTCCGCCGTGAAATTGTTTTTGGCCGCTTTTCAGCCATCGTTATCTCCTTTTTAAACAAACTCGTTTTCTCAACACCGCTCTCACTGATTCGCCGTCCCAGAAAAACGCTCGTAAATCGGAACCAAGTCACCCCGCCCAAGGATATGTCCCTCCATCGCTTCCAATAAGTCATCACGAGTCAATCCCGGCTCAAGCCCCAATACTTCGTCCAACGCATAGATAGTGAAATGGTAAAGATGCGGCGTTCCAGCCGGCGGTGCGGGCCCACGGTAATACGGTCGGAGCCATCCGTTTAACCCTTGAATCGCATCACTCAAACCAGTGGGCATGGCTTCGTGAGATTCGACTGGGAGACCCGCCGGTAATCCTCCCGCCGCAGGGGAAACCCCATAGATGATCCAATGTACCCAAGGCGGAGGATTGCCCGCACCGAAGTCCGCGCAAACAATCGCAACCTCCTGAGTCCCCGCAGGGAGATTACTCCAAGTTAACGGCGGAGAGAGATTTCGACCATCCGGAGTGTAATCTCTTGGCATCGCTTCACCAGTTTGCATGGCTGGGCTTTCAAGCACGATGTCACGAGACAACTCCTGACCGGAAATCGTGTCCATCAACAAACCAAAAACCAAACCCGCCACAACCACTAGAAACCGTCCCTGTCGGTCCATCAATCACCTCACCTGTGGTCGCTACCTTAGACCATTCCTGGACTGCCCGCAAGAACCTCTCATTCGAGCTGAACCTTACCCGATTTTTGACGATTTTTACGCCCCAAAATATAGCTACTTCAAGTTCTCTCGTAGCTCTGTGTACCCTTAGTGACAGGGATGTTCAGCCGATCCCACCCCGGACACTAAATAAATCGATTTAGTCAGACCGACCCGGACGACGTAGAATCAGAATAAGGTCAACTCTATGTGGAGAGAATTGATGATCAAATGGAAAACCCTACCTGCAGGTTTCATAACGATCTTTCTCGTTCAAGGATTATTGACCGCGCAACAAGAACCATTATTTCGGAGTGGAACGGAACTAGTTGACCTCTATGTCACTGTAACGGACGATAATGGACGGCTCGTTACCAATCTCGAAGAAAACGACTTCACAATCTTTGACAATGACCAGCCCCAGGAGATCGCCCTCTTTAGTAACGAAGTTCGGCCGATCAATGTCGTAGTGATGCTGGACTCAAGTATCAGTACAACCAATGTAATGCATCTCATCATGGGAGGAGCCGAACAGTTTCTCATCAGGATGCTTCCAGATGATCGCGCAAAGGTAGGTGCGTTTAATGACAAGATTGAGGTTCTACCAACTGAGTTCATTGGAGACCGCGACGAACTCATCCGCGCACTGGACACCCTTGACTTTGGAAACGAAACTCGTCTGTTTGATGCCATCGGAGCCAGCCTGGATGCGCTGCAAGGGATAGAAGGCCGGAAAGTGGTCCTCGTACTAACGGATGGCCAAGACAGCGCCAGTCAAAAAGGATGGCGCGACGTTCTGGAGCAGGCAATTGCTGAAGAAGTGATGATCTATTCCATTGGCTTGGAAGTGGAATACTTCGATGGTCTTCGGAACCGACGGACCAGGCCCGACCGCAGTCTTCGACGACTCGCCGAGGAAACCGGCGGGGGTTATTTCGAATTACAGGAAACAGACGAACTGGGTTCAACTTTCACACGCGTGGCACAGGAGTTACACAGTCAATATGTGCTGGGTTTCGCACCATCCGTTCCAGACGGACGGGTTCATGAACTCAACGTTCGTGTAGCCGGGCGAGGCATGAAGGCGAGGGCCCGACAGAGCTATGTAGCGCCGTCCGAGTAACGACCTAAGATAAAATACCGACCGTCAGAAAGGAACCTCGTGGATTTTGTCGTCTCTGCGACCGACCCTTGGGGCCGGCCGATACTCAGCAGCGTGTCGTGGCAAGCCTTATGGGTATCAATATTTATCGGTGTCACGTTTCTACTGGCGCACGCTGCCTACATGGTGTTGTCAGTCAACCAGAAGCAGAGCAAATCTGACCTCGACGCACTGGAAGCTCAACATACGGACCTGCCCAACAAGATTACTCGCCACTCATTGATGGCTCGGCTGTTTCACTGGGTAATGGCTATCGCGATGCTTGTGTTGATCGTAACGGCCTTCTTTCCGATCATGGGCATCCAATTTGCGTGGGTGACGTGGCATTGGATAGCAGGCGTCGTGCTCACCAGCTCCATCCTGTTTCACATCATTCACACAATCTTTTGGCTGGACTTTTGGTCGATCTGGATAGGACCAAAAGACATTCCTGATTTCAAGAACGAGATGTTACGGGAAGCCGGCTATGAAGTATCAGGTCCAAAGCCAGGGAAATACCCCCTTGGCAATCGACTCTACCATCTGATCCTCACCTTCGTTGGTCTCGGTGTAATTGTCACTGGTCTCTTGATGTTGCCACGCATTGACACTCCGCTTTTTGATCGAAATCCGTATATTTTTTCAGCCTGTTCATACGAACCATCATGCTTTTTTACCGAGTCAACATGGGGCTACGTCTATGTCATTCATGGCCTGGTTGGAGTATCGCTTGTTGGTCTGACCATCGCCCACATCTACTTCGCCGCCCGTCCTGAAAAATGGTGGATCACTAAGGCAATGATCGTCGGTTGGATTACCCGACGACAGTACTTGCGCAATCATGACACCACCCGCTGGCGTGTCGGGCCAAGGTCCAGCCAATAATCATCAGCCTACTTCCTGCGCACCAGCTGGTTCATCACGTCACGTAGATTCGATCCGATTCGCCATAGAAACACGCCCACTGTTGATATCAACATCAGCAGCGAGGTAGCCATCGCGTCAACAGTCACAACCCACCGACTCAACCAGGGCAGAAGCGGCACCGCGGCCAACGTACCCAAGACCAACGAAGTCCACTCCACCAAGCTGAGTCCCGGCAGTGCTAAATGGTCTACGCCAACGTTCATACCAGTCAATGCCCCCACAAACCGAACTCCATCAACCATCGTTTCAGTCCGAAAGATCACCCAACCAACCATCACAATGCTAAGCAAATAGACGTGCCGGACCCAGCTAGGAACCCGACGTAACAAGTCAGCGAGAAAAAGACGCTCGGCAATCACAAAGACACCATGAAACATTCCCCATCGAAGGACGTTCCAGTTCGGACCATGCCACAGACCCACAAACGCGAAGAGAAGCATTAATCCGCTCGTAAGGGTCACGCGGGAAGGCAATCGCCTGTCCAAGGAAAGACCGATATACGTCCGAATCCACTGGGTAAGCGAGATGTTCCAATGCTGCCAAAATTCACTCACCGAACGAGCCACATACGGCCACTTAAAATTTTCAGGTAGCCGGAAGCCCAACATACGTCCCAAACCGATGGCCATATCGGCGTAGCCAGAAAAGTCAAAATAGATCTGCAGAGAAAAACACAGGGCTCCGAACCAAGCTTCCACAAAACCGATTTGGCTGGGCGGTAGCCCAAAAATTGCATCAGCTGGCCTTGCCAAGATACTCGCAATGAGAAAGGTCTTGCCTAAACCGACAGCGAAGCGTCTAACCCCGTACGAAAAGGCAGCCATGCCAACTTGCCGCACCAAAAACTGATTCTCCATATCGCGATGGCGGAGAATAGGTCCGGCAATCAATGTCGGTAGGAACAAGAGATACAAGCAAGCCGTGAATGGGTTTCTATAGGGAGCCGCGCGACACTGATATACATCAACTAAATAAGAGATGGCGTGGCACGTAACAAGAATAAGACCGATTGGGACAAGAAGTTGCGGCACGGCAAACCCGCCACTTGATACCCCAGTCACGGTATCCGAGGCCAAGGCGATCGGAGCAAGAAACTTGAGCACCCCGAGTATTACTACATTCCCGGTTACTCCGAATGTGAGAAGAAGTTCAGGAAACGTTCCAGCCTGAGCCCGACGGGCGTAGTCAATCCCGAGTGCCGTTACATAGTTAACAAGTGCGGCGGCACAAATCACCGCGACCAACCGCCCCGTTCCGGTCGCATAACACGCGAGACTCACGATCACCAGCAGCCAATTCGAGCGACCAGCATTCCGCACACCGGTATCTCTATCGCGTGGCGTCACCCACACGACCACGTAATAGGTCAACAACAGGACCGGAAAAAAGAAAAAAAGAAAACGTGAATCAGTAAATAGCACGAGTTTGGCGGTTACATCCGCCGCGTTGCGGCTGCAAGACTGCGTATCCGAAGACTGCTAGATCGTACACATTAGATTTATTGTGGTACACAGCGAATTTCTATCCCAAAACCGACACGAAGCTACCATTTACAACTGTAGACAAGCAATCACCTCACAGCAGGCTCCTCGACCAACGAGTCCGCCGCCAACAAGGTCATAGTTTGCTCACCCTGTCGGCGCGGCTAGCGTGACGAAATGAGTCGGGCTGTATAATCTCGTGACGTAAGTAACGACTTATCTCTGCTACCAAGGAGAACCTGCTATATGGACACGTATGACATCTTGAATAAGCTAGACGCTCTAATTCAATCTCAATCGATTCTCAGACACCCGTTTTACATCGCGTGGCGAGAAGGCAAACTCACAAAAACGCAACTGGCTACCTACGCCCGCGTATATTGGCCACACGTGGCCGCGTTTCCGTCCTACCTCGAAGCAAGTATCGAAAAGACCGCCGACCCAGTTGTTAGAGAAACCCTCGGCCGCAACCTACACGATGAGCGGACAAGGCCAAAGCCGCACCCTGAACTCTGGCTCGATTTCGCCACATCACTCGGTCAGAGCCGTCAAAAAGTAACCACCTCAACTCCACACCAATCAGCCCAACAAATCGTAAATACTTTCAGAAGGTTGGCCACTTCCAGCACGTTGGAAGGGGTAACAGCCTTATACACATACGAAGTGCAACAACCCGAAGTCGCCTCTCAAAAACGAGATGGGCTTCGCACACATTACGGCATTAACAGCGACCAATCTCTCACGTACTTCAACGTCCATGCCGAGGCGGATATTGCTCATAGTCAAGAAGAACGTGAAGTGTTACGACACTGCCTAGACGACGGTGGGGAACCCGGTAGTGTTATCCAAGCCGCGACGGAATCTTTAAACGCCTACTGGGAGTTGTTGGATGGTGTATGTGAGGAAACAGCCGTCCCAATGAACTAACAATTTCTCCGTCGGTCGGTTGCTTGCCGGCGTGTGAGTAGCAGCATAAAAAAGGGCCGTCACGGTATAACCGTGACGGCCCTAACCATTTCTTTCCTACAACCGCTACTGTTGTTGCTGTGCACCTGAAGACTCGGCTTCGGTCGCTCGAGCCTTCGCCGCCTCCAGAGCCTCTTTCGCTTCACTAACCGCTTCTTCGGCTTCAGCTACAGCTGTCTCAGCATCATTTACCGAAATCCGTGCTAAGTCGGCTGGCGTCGCAGGTGGAGCGCCACACAGTGGACAGCCGATGATATGGGTGTTCCGAGTCATGTTTCTGAACTCGCGGCGTCTGTTCATTTCTTCTTCAAACTGCTCATCCGTCAACGACACACCATTCCCAAGATCGATGAACATATTTGAAACTGACCGATTTCCAGAACCTTGCCAATTGCGCGGGTCGGGAATATTGCGGTTGCCGGCGGTATTGTCCATATAGCCTTTGATATGCAAAATCGTGCCCTTGGGCAGAAGGGGTTCAAACCCCGGCGCATACTGATAACCGCGGACCCAATTATGGTCGTAACCTGCACACGTCAAAGTCTCAACATTGATGCCCCAAATCGCTTCGAGACACATCCTGGCACCTGGCGCGTGTAAGTGGGGCTCAAACGTCGTAATTTTCGTATGGGATGGCAGCACGTAGTATGCGTGCAGTTCTTGGTCTTTTTGATTGGCCTTAATATCGATATCAACCGCATTCCCAAGTGGCCGCAGTGCCCAGCTATATTTGGGCTCATATCCTTTGTCGTGAAAACGCCATCCGATCTCAAGATGCGATCGTGTGTCTTTGCCGTTCGAATGGAGGTGCACGGAATCAGACACAACGAGCGACCCTGCCCGTAAAAGTGGAGCCCCTTCAGGATCAAAAACATCCGCATTACGACCAACTTCGTGGACCGGCCAAAATCCAGGCGGACCCGTAGGACGACCTTCGTCGTCAAGCACGGCGGTACCCCAAATCATGTGATGGAAAATAAATCGCCCACCAACAGTCTCGCGTACATCTTCAGTTTCAAGCACGTCGTTCACTTCACGAATCTCTACAGACTTCACATAACGATCTTCGTCGATGCCAACCGAAACTGGTTTAATCTCTCCCCACCAATCCGGCGCATCACCTGCCATCGCGATCTCTTCGGTGCGAGTGATCAGATCCGGTTCTCCCGCATGCCACACCGAAGCACCACCAAGCACCGTCGATGGAGGCATGTCCGCCGGATTCCCGCGCGGAGCCCCATTATCCGCCCACGTCGCAATCTGAACAATTTCTTCTGCACTCAGTGATGGATCGAATTGATATTCTTGAATACCGATATTTTTTTCGACATACCAAGGCGGCATCACACCAGCGACCGGCCCTAAACCCGTTCGGTTCTTGATTGCTCGGGCCCATGGACGCACATCTTCATAAGTAATCAACGGCATTGGTGCAACCGAGTCAGGCTGGTGACAATGCTGGCAGCTCCGTTGCAGGATTGGCGCGATGTCTTTTGTAAACGTGACCTCAGACTCAGTCTGCCCCGCAGTCACTAGCTGCGGCGCAACAACTCCGAGGGCGACAACCATCGCTAACGTCATACCAAAGTTCACAACGAATTTACTTCTCAACATGGTGTACCTTTCAACTGAATCTGCCAGCGACGACCTTCAGCACCGACAATCGTGCCGAGGCATTCCTACAACTATTCTAGAACAATCGGGCGGAAAATCGACAAATTACAACTTGACTAGCGTCGCAGCGTTGACGGCTTTTACTGCAGACACGAATTATTTGGACACCCATAGCGTTGTCTTTATCGCAAAAATGTTATCACCGGGTACGGATAATGACTCGAACAAGTCACCAAAACCAACGTGGCGGCCCATGGAAGTTCGATCCTGCCGGTTCTGTTGCCACACCACGAACAAGGTGCTCCCAGGCCGCCACTCCCACCGCAAGACAACATTGCTCCGAAATGAGCGAACATTGAACTCATAGTTCCTCAACACAAAACTGTCGTCACCATCCGTAACCAGTGACCGGCCATCGTCAAGTCGCTCAATCGTAGTGCCGTCCGTCCCGTAGATTCGAAGCCGCGCATCCCGCGGCGCTCGAGTTTCACCGAAGCGTTCGTAGCGTCCACTTGCCGCAAAAGGTTCCGCGTAAATATCCAAGGTCATGTCAGGTTTAAATGTGTAACTAACCCGAAACCGCGCGGACAGTTGGGTGTTATCCGGTAGACCAAACACATAACGTCGGCCAAACACCTCGGGTCTTCCGCCAGGAAGCGTTGCTAAATATTGACGATTAATTGGACCACTGAACGTTCCCCGCGTCCCACGTTCATTCCGGTATTCAGGTTCGACCGACAACTGTAAAGACGGAGATGGTCTGACCGAGAGACCAGCCCGATATCGCCAAACGTAGTCCCCGAGCTCGTTGGATTGATAGCCTGTATTCACACTCCATTGGGTCGCGGCAGCCGCGCGACTCCGGAGAGACCAGTTCGCGTTCCAACCCAAAGGCACACCCATAACGGGACCACCGCGTGTCAGTTGGGCATCTTGCCCACGGAAGTATCGCGTGACATCAAGATTGGTTCGCCAAAAATTGAGGAACGTGAACCCTTGGTCGCTCGTTAGGTTGTATCGAATACCAAGGTCTCGGTCGAAGTAATTGTAGGAAGAAAGTTGAGCTCTAAAAAAATACGTTCGAAATACAGGTCCGGGAACCGTTTCTCGGTAAGTCAAGCTATATCGTCCAGAGACGTCGCCAGCAAAATTGAGTCGACCAAAATCGCTGGGCTCAAACTCTGGGGACTCGATCATGACGTTCGCGCGCCACAACCAGTGACGGCCTGCGATCTTGCTCAACGTACCGGTGACTTGCGCTCCCGACATTGAATTTCGGGTTGGGTCAAACCGTATGGCTGACTGATCAATGCGTTGCAGCAGATGAGAATTCCGCCGTTGATAGCCGGCTATGGCCGGCTCCTCGCCATCAATGTGCGTGATCCCAACATTGAACCGCGCTTCGTAGGTACGGTCTTTGAACCGTAAGCGCGTATCGGCACCGGCCGTGACCGCATTTCGACTGAGAATCGCTGCCAGCGGATCATCAGGTGACATTGTGCGATGCACGGCGGTCAAATGGGCACCGACGGTTGAACCTTGATCGCCAACTTCTTGGATAACTCGAGCTACGCTCCAAATGGTTCGGGGTGTAACCTGGACGTCCGACTGCTGATTGCCAATTGAAGTCCTAGCAAATTCATCATCGGTCACCGCACCCAATAAGCCAATCGATGTTCCCGAAGGCAACCGCCCGGTCAGCTTCGCTGCACCCAAAATCGTCGTAGTATTGGGATAGTCGACAAACTCTCCCGCCGCAGGTCCTACGGGCCTTGCCCCAATACGACGTGAGTAGTAATAGTTGCCAGTACCAGCAGTCAGAACATTATTGCCCTCGAGAAAAAAAGGGCGCCGCTCCGAAAAGATCGTTTCGAATACCGTGAGATTGACTTCCGCAGGATCAGCATCTATCTGGCCAAAATCTGGATTCACTGTCACATCCAGTGTCAGGTTTGACCCAAATCCATACTTCAGATCAGCGCCTACTCGACCCATCAGGTTCTTGCCATCATCGAACGGATCCGAAAGATCGCGGTCTGCTGTTCGTCGCGTTGAACCAGCCGCGTAAGGCAATACTTCCAAGCGGCTCGGCTGTTGAAGTTGCCCAATGCCGTGAAGTTCACCAAACCGTGATGACCACCCGCTCTCGGTGCGTTTAACAAGTGCCCAATAATTTTCCTCGTCACGAGAAGGCACATACCGCTTAACGTTCAATCCCCAAATTTGATCGTCCCCCGCATTAAACCGCAACTGCGAAAACGGCAACCACAGTTCTGCAATCCAACCATCTTCGGTTATCGAAGTCCTAGCCTGCCAGACGGGATCGTATTCCCAGTCTTCGCTGCCTTCATCATCGTTTGGATGGTAGTGGTCAAGCCGAACACCGGCCGCTGTCACACCGAACATATACGCCGTCCGGCGATCATGATAGGTGTCTAACTCGACCTGGAAAGATTCAATCTGGTCACCGTCATCACGACGGCTCAGCGGCGCTTGAATCGTTCCTGAACTGAACATCCGAGCACCGATATACAACGCCGAATCGTCGTAAACAAATCGGACTTCCATCCGGTCCGTTGGTATCGCGCCCTCATCAGGCTCTTTTTGGACAAAATCTGTAATCGCGACTGCGGTTTCCCAAATTGATTCATTTAGACGACCATCAACCCGGATGACATCTGTCGGTACGCGAAGTGCCACGGCATGCTTCGGAGCTATCCCAGTCTCTTGGCTGTAAGCCACTGCGATCCCATAGAAGTGGCCCAGCCAAAGGACGCCGAGGAATAGACAAACTCGATTGAACTGCCAAGCGCTCCAAAGACGCGCGAGGCAAGAATAGTTTTTGGAAACCGCTTTTCCCATGAATGGGGATCCGTAGAAAACAGAACAACACCGATTATCGATACCAAGATGACCCGAGCATCTTAACCGGCGGAGCCCCAGACACCCACTGATAGCACCGCGATGGTAACGCCGAGCACACCAACATCAATCTGGATAAAAGTATATACGTCTGCTTCTGAAGTCAGTGGACCCATTTCGACTTCAGGCGAAACCTGACCTCACGGTGTCTTGCCATTTGGAGTCTGAGGTGGTGATTGACTGCACTATCTCAGTTTCAACAGCTTTCCTAGTGAGTGCGTGCGAGTTGACGTCGACTCATGGAGCCAACGTGTAGTAGAAACTCCCTCAACACACTGATGCGCTATCAGTCCGGCAACGCGAAGGACACAAGTGTTGTCCCTGAAGCCACAAGAACGTGCTGCTTCTCGTCCAGCATGTGCGTCATCGCTGCCGCGCCATGGATGTTCGAACCAGTCTGATAGTGCCACAGGTTTTGACCAGTATCGGCTGCAAATGCCATAAAGTTCCCTTCGTTATCACCGGCAAAGACCAGACCAGCCGCTGTCGACATCACACCCGCCATCGCTGGTGATGGGTAACGAAACTCCCATCGGCGAGAACCTGTCACGACGTCAATCGCTCGAAGCGCACCATATCCTTTGGTCCGGTCGACCTGAACAATCCCACCGAACGAGGACTGGCCAGCAATTAGTTCAGGTTCCTGCGGAATAAATGTCGCGCAGGTTTCGCGCGCAGTCACAAAGAACAACCGGCGAGCTGGGTCGAACGACGGCGGCATAAAGTTTGTACTGCCCCAATAATCAGGCAGACAGCCTTTGCTCCCGTCATTAAGAATGATCGGTCGACCATCGGACCCAATTTCTCTGGCCCAGGTGGTGTCACTAAACGGCTTCCCAAGCAGTAACTCCCCTGTGGCACGATCGAGAACATAGAAAAACCCGTTGCGATTGGCCACCATCACGACTTTTCGTCGGCGACCTTGCCAGTCCAAGTCGGCAATAACCGGAACATGATTTGAATCCCAGTCATGAGTATCGTGAGGCGTGAACTGGTAGTGCCATTCCAACTGACCGGTATCAGCATCGATCGCGACGAGAGAAGCCGTATAGAGATTGTCGCCAAGACGGTCGGCGCCGTAATAGTCAGGATTGGGGTTACCGGTGCCCCAATACACCAGGTTGAGATCTGGGTCGTAGCTGCCAGTCATCCACGTCCCACCGCCACCGCGCTCCATGACATCCGCTGACGGCCACGTGTCACTACCTGGCTCGCCTGCTGATGGAACTGTATAGAAACGCCAGAGTCGCTCGCCGCTCACCGGATCGTACGCATCAAGAAATCCCCGAGTTTGATAATCACCGCCAGAAATCCCCACAATCACCTTATCCTCTATAACTAGCGGTGCCGCCGTTGCTGCATACCCGACTTGATAATCCGCTAGAACAGTGTCCCAAAGCACACTGCCTGTCTTACGGTCGAACGCGAGAAGATGTGCATCGAGAGTCACCATGAACAATCGATTCTCGAGCATCCCAAACCCGCGGTTGACGGGCGCGCTCGCCCCATACGTGAGATCGTTTGGCAGATCTCGCCGATATCTCCAAAACGGCCGGCCTGTCCGTGCATCAAGAGCCCACGCAAAGTTATTCGACCCAGTCACATAAAGAACGCCATCCCACACTAGTGGTGTGGTTTCAAATCCTCGGCCGCGAGTCATCGTCCCTGTCTGGAAGGTCCATTCCGGAACTAGCCTGTGCACGTTGTCCGCCGTAATCTGCATCAAGGGACTATGACGCTGGCCCGTGTAGTCACCCGAGAATGTCAGCCATTGAGATGGCACGGTCAATCCGCTCAGTAGGTCATCAAAAGTGACACCTTGACCGTCAGGTTCCTGTGCCGTTGGCGAGAACGGACTCACGAGAAGCATCAGCACCACCGCTACGGCAGACACTCCAGCAAAACTTCGGGACCATATCATTCACACACCTCTTCCATCAGCCACTACCCACTCTTCTCAACGTGCCAAGAAATTTCAGCAAGTCATTTAACTCGCCGTCGTCCAAACGCTCGACACCGAACACCGGCATCAAGGATTCCTCTTCGACAGCCACAGACCGCAATCCGGCTTTACGGTACCCCTGAAGACGTTCTTCTACATCAACAATCTGAATAGAAAACGCATCCTCTCCCTTCCGTACCCCACGAATCTCCTCACCGTCACGCGTAACCAACGCAACTAAACTATAGGCTGCAACTATCGCTGCACTCGGCTCACGAATCGAACGTGCCAACTCGGCCCGGGAGCGAGTATCGGCGATGCGTGACAAATCAGGACCTAACCGACCACCATCCTGCCCCGACCAATGACAACGTTGACATTCCGATCTGAAAATTGCGCGGCCACGACCAATATTGCCAGGAGCATTCCAATCAACAGGCACCGTCCCGATGCTTTTTAAGTAAGCGACGATTGCGTTTAACTCCTCATCCGGTGCCGTACTCGACGGCATGATGCTCCCAGGTCGACCAAACCGGATAGTATGCAGGACTTGGGTGTCACTTTGGCCTGACACCCAAAGACCAGTCAGATCAGGCCCAGTAAAACCCTTTGCGTCGGCACCATGGCAATCCGCACAACGTTGGCCATATAAACGTGTTCCCGTCTGTATATTGGTCGTCTCATCTGGCTGCGAGTCTTGGAGACTTCTAACTTGCAATGGCAAACAAAACGTAACCAACAGCGCTACGGTTCCACAAGTAACGAACCCACGTTCCCTGATCACACTAAAGTCTCCTTGCACAATCCTCTTATGCATGGCCTCTCGGCATGCCCTCTGTTGTGAGTGAACTGCCCACCATACTGGATAGGCCTCCACGCTTCAACAGTCGATGACACCCCGAACAAAACAATTCCACGATGCGACTTACGCTATACTGCGCGACGTCACGGGAGGACAGATGAATCACGATCAAAAGAAACTTTCAGTCTTGGAGGTTGGTACAGGTATCGCGGCAACCTTGATCTTTATGTGGATTCTGGTTGGACAACAGTCTGGCGTTACCTCGGCAGCTCAGAGCAACTTTATGGGTGGAAATCCTAGTGTCGAAGACAGCGACGACGTTCGTAGTCTCCGACTGCTCTTCCCCGCGGGAGTTCGATCGAACTGGCACACACATTCATGGGGACAACTTCTCATGGTTGAAGAAGGTAAAGGTCGAACCCAAGTTCGCGGCGGCCCGGTCATTGAGATCATGCCGGGAGAACCTTGGTTCACAGCAGCTGGCGTCGAACATTGGCATGGTGCCGCACCAGATGAAGATGCTCTGCAGATGACAATTTATGAAGGAACGGTCGACTGGCTGGAATCTGTCCCAGACGAGCAGTACCTAGCTACACCTGGACAGTAAGAATCTTCATCATCATCACTCGCGAGTCGGCTTTAACCCGGCCGACTCGCGCGAAATCTTCATAATGGCGCTGACAGGCCCAAATCAAAAACGGGTTTCCTTGCGACCACATCATCATCGATAGTCGACGATCAGTGCACCATCCTTCACCACTGCCACAACATTAGTCAAAGCGGTCAAATCAGTCATAGGGTCGCCGTCCACAATCAACAAATCAGCGCGCTTCCCCACTTCGATAGTGCCTAATTCATTCAATCGACCAAGGTGCTCTGCAGCCCCTGCGGTAAGTGCCGTAAGGACCTGACTGCTCGTCATCCCCGCGTCCTGCAATGCCTGCATCTCCGTTAGAAACGCAGAACTAACTGACTCGTTTCCAGTATTGTTGGTCCCAAATGCAACCAAGAACCCAGCTCCTAATAAGGCCGCCAAGTTCTGTCTCTTCGGTTCCATTAGAACTTCCAATGGTTGCCCCCCAACCAGTTGAGAACTCGAAAGCGTGGTCACGAACGAAGTGTCTGTCGCCACCATACGCTCGAGAAGTTCGGCTGAAATTTGTTCAGAGGGTGTATGCACGAAGCCGGTCACACCCAACCCTAATGCATCATTGATGTCATCATTTGTGTGCACGTGAGCCATAACGGGTAAATCATGAGCATTGGCTCTATCGAAAACTGATCTACCAAAGCTGGTGTCAAATCTAGAATTCTCTCGGGACGCATCAAAGACAATCTTGATGCCGTCAGCCCCTGCCTGTGCGATTACATCGACCATCGCTCGCGCCTCCCCCTCATCGTCGACTTCGACGGCAAGGTGTGCCCGGCACCAGGGATTTTCCGCACAGATGGTCGTAGCAGGATGAGCACCCGGAGCCGTGAACATTGGCCCAAGGACAAAAAGCCTAGGACCCCGAACCGTTCCTCGATCAATTCGAGCTTTAACCTCGACGATAAACGGCCAGAAATCTCCATTCGACATCACACTGGTAAAGCCAGCCGCGAGATACTCGTCAAGCACACCGGGTAGAACTTCGTTTAAATATTGAGCCATCGCCGCATCGCCATCGACAATGGGCGCCTGAGTCAGAAGATGAACGTGTGTGTCAATTAGACCGGGTAGAACTGTGTAATTCTCGCCGTCGATTACGGTCGTCGCCTCTAAGTCAAACTCTCCGGCCACCACCTCTTGGATAATACCGTCAGTTACAACCACGGTTGACCGCGGCAAAATTTCACCAGGTCGTGTCAGGAGGCGTGCCTCCGAGATCAGGAGGTCGGCGCTACGCCGCGCTGGCACGGGACCTACACAAGCGATCCCATAAACCAATAGAACCGACGCGACAACTCGAAGAAAGGTCACATACTCCTGCTTCTCTGGTGACCGAGAACTAGTAGGAAAGGATTAACACCGTCTAAACCGATAGTGCCCCACAGGTAATACACGGCACAAGGCCCCATTCGGACACTGTCACCGCGAGACTTCAATCTCCACGTTTTCGTAACTGAAATGCGAACCGTCACTCGCCACCGCCCGGAGGACATATTGTCCGGGTTCGTGAAAGACGACGTCAGTCATCCACCTGTTATCTTGGGGCGGTTCGGGGAGAATGTAAGGTGGCGACCACGGTGAATTTCCCCAAACACGTGTGTCCATCCACGCTTTAAGTTGCTCGGGACTAAACGTCACAGCATCTGCCGCTCCCCGATAGACCGTCCATGACAACCGTAATCCTGGTGCGCCAGAAACAACCACTGACCCGACTCCACGTGTGCTGTACAACTCCTCCAGATTCTCCGGTAGGCGACCGCGTTCGGATCTCGGAGGAAAGTCGTCAGGGTCCATGGCATGAGCAACTAATTCCATCGGTTCGCCGACCTTGATGGTCCGATGCATGCCCCCTTCTACACTCAGATCCGGAGGCTTATTTTCTCGAAGGCGGTCGTCAAGGCTACCAAAGGACCCGCCCACTTCTGTAGACATGACCTGTGTATCCATCCGATAGTCCGCGCGGAGGGACGCATACGCCCTATTTTTTCGCCCGTGCGTCGTCAGGGTCCAGACCAGTTCCTTTTCTCCAAAATCCGCTGGGACTTCTACGGTAAACAAAAACGGGTTTCGTCTAGGATAAAAGTGGGTCGGCTGCCCTTGGTCCACGTCCGCCGAGACCATCGCGTCCGCTTCAAGGTCATTTAGCTCGCCTGGAGCCGTAACAGAAAAGTAATTATCAGCACCAATCTCGACATTAAACTCTTCCTGCCAATTTGAATTCATATAGCCGAACCACAACGTAAACGACCCGTCGGGATTAGGCCACCATCCTTCAAACGCCGGATGCACACTCTGGCCACTCAAATACATAAATCGGGTCTGGGCATCGACGCCTCTTAGGACCGAAAAAATTACCACCGGAACCAACAAAACACACGCCCAGTTGCCCAGTCTCGAAAGACGGATGAGGCCACGAATCATTGCTGCGCTTCCTCATCGAGAGTGGTTTCGTCCATTTCTGGTACGGGTGCCCAGCACAATGGACAGCCGACGTCATACTCGTTTCGACTCTTCATCATCGCCCGGCGCTCGGCCATCTCGGACTGAAACTGTTCTTCCGTGAGTTCAACGGCATAACCGAGATCGATGAACATGTTGGCGACGGAACGCCGGCCACCACCAGCCCAGTTCCTATTGTCCGCAAGATTTTCATTGCCTGCGGTGGTATCCAAGAATCCAACGATATGCAGAATCGTGCCCTTCGGCAACAACGGCGCGGCATCGTCCTCATACACATATTGCTTGACCCAGTTGTGGTCGTAGCCAACACAGTTCAATGTGAAGTGGTTCGCGCCCCATATCGCTTCGAGACACATCCGGGTACCCGGCGCGTGAAGGTGTGGTTCGAACGCCACAATCTTGGTGTGCTGCTCCAATACTTCGAAGGAATGAAATTCCTGATTCGCCGCTCCCCCGGGCACATCAACGTCGCCGCCGTTCCCAAGACGAACGGGAGCTCGGTTGCCATATTCCGGTTTGTAGCCTTTCGGGTGGAAAATAAAACCAAATTCAAGATGTGCAGTTGTTTCTGCAATGCCATTTGAGTGCAAGTGACTCGCCCCGAGATGAAGCGCAGAATTTGCCGGGAGCAACGTTCCAAATTTCTCAGGGAATATGTCCGCATTTCGACCAACTTCGTGGATCGGCCAACGGGTTCTGGTCTCATCGATGATCTCGGTACCTTCCTCGTTCAGGACCCCACTGGAATATGTCATGTGGTGAAAAATATATCGGCCGCCGACCGTATCTGTTCCTGCTGACGGAGGGATATCATTAACTTCACGTACTTCCACCGCTTTCACATAACGGTCTTCGATTAAACCTGTTGGAACGAGACCAATATCACCCCAACGGTCCGGACCCACGGCTGGAATCGTCATTTGACGAGACCGCAAAACTAAATCCGGCTCACCAATGGTCCATGTTCCTGCACTAGCAAATTCACGTGCGGGCGGCATATCGGCTGGGTCTCCGAGCGGAGCACCATTATCAGCCCAGGCTTGAACCTTGGCTAGTTCTTCGTCACTGAGAGAAGTATCGTCTTTGAACTTGAGAATACCGATGTCCTTCTCCAGAAAAAATGGCGGCATAGCCCCCATGCGGTCACGGATGGCGGTTCGATACTTAATGGACCGAGCCCATGGTCTGACTTCTTCGTAGGTCACAAGAGACATAGGAGCACCGCCGTCTGACCGATGGCAGGTCTGACAGCTTCGCTGCAGAATGGGTGCGATGTCTTTAGTGAACGTTACGTCTGCTGGGTCGAGGCCGAAATCAGTGACATCGTACAGATGCACTTCAGGATGAGGGTCACTGCCCGCAAGTGATTGACCGGTGGCGACCACAGGTAGCATCAGCAACGCCCCAACCAAGTAGATAAAAACTCTTGTGACCATCGCACTCCCCCTCAAGACGTCAGAAATACTTTCAACCACATGGCAAATATCGGCCGAACCGCATACATAAATGGAAGTTTATACTACCATGTGTGCAGAGTTCTGCATGGCACTCCAGTAGAAAGTTACTTAAGTAATTATTTGGAATATCTGACTGTGAGAAAGGGCTTTTCTCCACCGGGACGTAGTAGGTTTAATCCGACAGTCAGCAACCGAATGCACTAAGAACCAAGGTGTCGCGAAGGGAGACAACGGAATGCTGAATTTTCCTAATATATCGAGGCGTGTCTTGGCGGTAGGAATTCTCATTTTCGGTATTCCGAGCCTCGTGGATGCTCAAGATGAAGCACCTGAGGGAATCCGAAATTACACTAGGGTAGACGCCACAGTTGCGTGTGGCGGTGCAACCCCCCCAGAAGCGTTGGCAGCGTTGAAAGAACTCGGTTTCACGTCTGTCATAAACTTTCGGACGGCTCAAGAAGACGGAGCCGCCATTGAAGCGAGCCAGAACGCTGCTAGCGCGGCAGGCTTGAAATACTTTCACATCCCATTTCGAACACCCAGTGCCGAGATTGCAGAAGAATTTCTTAGTGTTATCGAACAACCGTCGAACCAACCCGCCTATATTCACTGCGCTTCGGCCAATCGTGTCGGAGCCATGTGGTTTATCAAGCGAGTGACACAGGACGGCTGGGATGATGCACGCGCTATGGAAGAAGCCGAAGCTATTGGGTTGCGCAGTGAGGCCCTAAAGGAATTTGCTCGGGGCTATGTAAGTCAATAATTCGTAATCCTCAAGAAGGATTCGTTTTTTCCACAAGCATGCCAAACATCGGTCGCAATCGAGTGCCTACGACACTGCCGCAAAAGGCCGCTCCGAGCCACAACCATCCGTGGAGACTCCCGGATGCAATTCCGCTGAAATAGGCACCAATGTTGCACCCATAAGCGAGTCGAGCGCCGTAGCCGAGCATCAACCCGCCAACGATAGCCGCAACCAATGACTTACCGGAGACGGCCCACGATGGCTTAAACCGACCAGCCAAACCAGCAGCCATCAAGGCACCAAGCAATATTCCAAAATTCATCACTGAGGTTGTATCCGTGAACACACTGGCCGACAGCGACGCCTGTCTCGCCGGCGACGACCAATAGACCCACGAAGCGGGCTCAAAACCAATCGTGGCAGCCATCTTCGAGCCCCATAGCGCAAAACCAGAGGTTATGCCCCACGGTCGGCCAGCCAGAGCTAACGTCGCAAAATTCGCACCCGCCAATCCAATTGCCCCAGCCACATAAGGCCATGGTCCGCGAAGGACCCGAGCCCACCCATCCCGTGAAGGTCTTGGGGCTTGCAGGCGACGACCATGCCTCCGCCGCTCCATTACAATCGTGGCGACTGCGATACCGCCAAAAATGCTCAGACTGATCGTTAGAGCAAGCCACAACCCGAATGACTGAACGAGCGATACAGGCTGAAGTTCAGGCAACGACTGCCACCACGGTGCATGTAGTGCACCAGCCACCGACCCAACGATGAAGCCAGCGAGGGTGACCAGCATTCGCGAGTTTCCACCACCAACCGTAAAGAGGGTTCCTGAGGCGCATCCACCGCCAAGCTGCATACCACCACCAAACAGAAACGCGCCGACGACAACCGATGTACCGAGAGGGTTGACGTTACCCCGAACTGTGTCGGTCAACAACGGCGTGCCGGACGCTAAGACAGGAAAAAACAAAAGGCAGGCGATGGCTAATAGCAACATCTGGCCCCTAAGACCCGCGCCGCGACGGTCGCTGATGAAGACCCGCCAAGAAGACGTGAACCCAAAAGCCGCGTGATAAAGAAAAAGCCCAAAGACTCCGCCGACAAGAAATAGAGCACCGTGACGCCAGTCAACCAAGCGACCGAGATACATACTCAGTACGACAAAAGAAAACAGGGCCGCAATAACCACCTGGAGGTTTACCTTGCTCACCGGATTCGCCGATTGGCTCGTAACTCTGTCTGACGCAAGATCTCTGTTTGGCATATCTGACTCAGTAACTACTGGTATAGGTTACGGTAGGCGATATGCCTCAATCGTGTCACGCGCCGCAATCACAACATACTGGCGTCCATCGCCGCCTTGATACGTCATCGGGTTAGCATTACCTCTCTGCTCCAGTCGATCAACCCACAACTCCTCACCAGTAGTAGCGTCAAGGGCTCTGAAGCGGTTATCGTCTGTCGCCGCGACAAACAGCACACCACTGGCGGTAACAATCACCCCAGCTCGGCCTGGACGACCGGTGTTTTGCTTCTCGTCGGGAAGTTGTTCTGTAATGCCTAAGGGACGAACCCAAGCAACGTCCCCGGTTGAGGAGTCGACGGCAGTAAGACGCCCCCACGGCGGCTTTTGGCATGGCAGGCGGGCGCCCTCAAACTCGACATCGAAAGTATTCGGTCGCGGCCCCACCCGACGGTACGGAACCGGTGAATCGTCTTCAGCATCTTCCAGCCAGCCGATTGACCCAAGATCCTGGCTGAAAACGTAAACATATCCATTTCGAGGGTTAAACGCCGCACCTCCCCAATTTGGACCGCCCACGAGCCCAGGAAACAGCAGCGTGCTGCGCGGTGAAGTGTTCCCGTTCCGATATACCCACGGCGTAAACGGCCCCGCGTTATACAACTCCCCGTGAGCCTCAACTAATTCCTCACAAGCGATCACGTGTTCTGGTGTTGTATCTAACGCGGTCACCAAGTCCTCTGGTCCATACTGCACCCTAGCGACGGCCGGCGGTTTGACCGGTATAGGTTGGGTCGGGTAACTACTCTCGCCAGGAACATCACTCGCCGCAACCTCACGCTCCTCGACACCGAAAATGGGTTCTCCTGTCTCCCGGTTCAAGATGTAGAGATATCCAGACTTCGTCGTCACCCCTAATGCCGGAATCGGCGCTGCCTGTCCTGACGAGATCTCGAATAGAACCGGTGGGGCGGGCGGATCAGCATCCCACAGATCGTGGTGGATGGTCTGGAAGTGCCAGCGATATTCTCCCGTTTCAACATCCACGGCGACCACAGAGTTCCCAAACAAATTAGCACCTTCCCGGTCTCCACCGAACGCACCAGGAATCGGCGACGCCAGCGGAAGATAAAGTAAGCCACGCTGTTCGTCCAACGTAAAATAAAATGGCCACGCATTCACACCTAACCGGCCCTGCCAACTGTCACCTTGCCAGGTATCGTGACCCACAGTCCCAGGTTGAGGCACCGAATCGAACTCCCAGATTTTGGCGCCAGTTCGAGCATCGAACGCGCGCGCATTTCCTATTCCACCGATAGCACCACGAGGAGTGTTCGCACCAACTACCACCACATCCCCGTGAATAAGAGGTACCGAGTTGTATGGCACTCCCAAATCAACTTCACCCGCTTGTCCAAATTCCATCACCACGTCACCCGTTTTTGCGGCAAGCGCGAGAAGCCGTTCGCCAACCGTGAAGATCAGTCGTGGTTCGGTGTCCTCACTACCAGGCCAATAGGCCACGCCACGACGGGACGGCACCCCGTCGGACACGACGTGCCGCCAAACCTCTCGGCCAGTCTCCGGCTCTAAAGCCACCACCCGGTCGGCCGCTGGAAGGTACATTAAATCGTCAACCACAATCGGCGTGGCTTGAGAATTAGGCCCTCTCGTAGTCTCCTCAGCCGTCTCAGAGTCACGCTGAAGCCCATACCTCCAATGCCGTGTCATAGCACCCACGTTTTCCGGCGTTATTTCATCTAGCGGTGAATAGCCCGTTCCAGCCAGATCACCACGGTACATAGGCCAACCTATCCGTGTCCGCTGGATATCTTGCTCGGTTAGCGGGGCGCTACACTGCATGAGAAATAACGCGGAAGTGGCTGCGATGACACATTGCTCTCTCAGACGCATCCCTTGTCCTCCCGTTCAAGACTGTGTGAAACCTGCATTGTATAAAGGTATGCTGCAAGACTCGGCGCTAACGTATTCTTGGTCCACGTTAGTGGCCGACCATAAGAGAGAACGGCGCCATAAGGAAGGCGGCTCGCTCAGGACGAGGCCTGGAGGCGCAGAAACTGGACCCGAATCACATCACCCATAATGGACAACGTGAACGCCGCTCTCAGAAACTCAGTAACCTTCAAGAACAGGAAACCGCTCGTCGTCTGGCAATGGTTGGACACCGAGCGCGTTGAGCGTCATCGATACCCTCCGATACCTCGCGGTGGACCACGCGATACTCATCATTTGGTGGGTATCGTACTGCTCTGAAAGAGCCTGCCACGTTGTATCGGAGATGGTGGTATCGCGATACATTTCATTTGCTGCCGCAATCAAATTTAATTCGTTGCCATTCCAGCCAGACGCGTCCGCACCTTGGGCAATCCACAGCGGGTCGAGGCCGTGGTCACGTGCTCGACCTACACTTCCAACATGCTTTGCCCACTCGTAGACGGCCTGGGCGTTCCACCCAGTCCGTAAGATCAAAAGCTCGCGGTCGTGAGGTGTTAGCCGTGACTTCTCTGGATCAAGCACAAATCTGTCATTTACATACCATTGTTCCGCGAGTGCTGGGTGACGCTGAAGCGTTCGTGAAACTCTTAAACCGTCGCCTTCAACCGGATCGATCCGCGGGACGCTAAGAGGTGGTTCTCGGTCCGGAACGCTGTCGTCGCGGAAGCCGGCCGGCACGGTCACGGTGGGTAATAGTCCAGTCGCGTCGTCATCGGGCTGAATGCCCAACGCATTGAACAAAATTGCTTGTGCTGTGATCTCGGCAACCGTGACAACTGCGTCTGCGAGATTGTAGAGGTCATATTCCTCAGACAACCGACCCCAAGTCACGTCCGTGATTGATGAATTCCGAAAGAACTCATCAGCCATCCCGATGAGAGTTGCTTCAAATTCGCTCCACCCTTCATCGGGGCCTTGCGCAACTCGGAGCACTTCATCAGGAGTTAAACTGCCACGACTAGCGTATGTGGCCCAATGATTTTCACTCTGAGTCAACCACGCAGTGCGGAGAATCAGCAGCGACCGGTGACGCGGTGAGAGGGTCGAATCCTCAGCAACATAAGTCAGAAATGGCAATACACGGTTGGCTAACGCGGGGACCCTGGCCAACGTTCTGAGCGCATTTCCAGGATTGCCGTCCGGCGCATATCGCTCAATGATCTCCCGTTGTTCGGTGGTCCACTCCGATTCTGAAAGAGGAGACACCCGCGCGACAGAGGACCGTTCTATCGTCAGAATGTTGCCCGGTGGGTCAACAAGCGCGTGAGCCGGTTCAATGCGAAGCAAGACACCATCATCCTCATCGGTTACAAGATAAAGGAATCCATCATAACCTTGTCGGACGTCACGAATCCTTTGCTTGAGCTCGGTCAGTAGCGACTCCCGGCCGATTTCTTGGCCCTGTCGATTGAAGACAATCCGTTCTAGATGTCCCGTATGCCGCATACGGCCAACCCGCATCGAGCCGACAAAGAGGTTGCCGTGCCACGCAGGAAAATGCTCGCCCGTATAGAAGGTCAACCCGGAGGGAGCGATCGATGGCCACCACAAGATTTCCGGGCTTTCAAACTCTTGGAGCCACGGGGTCTCGCTTACAGGAACACCCGAATACTCACGGCTATACGAAGCAATGGGCCATCCGTAATTTGCGCCGCTCTTGACGATGTTTGCTTCATCACCACCCTGTGGCCCGTGCTCTGTCGCCCAGAGATCGCCGGTCTCGGGGTGAAAACTCAGACCGATTTGGTTGCGGTGACCTAACGAATAGATCTCCGGTAGGTAAGCAGTGTCTCCCACGAAGGGATTGTCGTCTGGCACCGTGCCGTCGTCGTTCAACCGCAGCAGCTTCCCAAAATGCATCATCGAGTCTTGGGCATGCCCTCCGGTGGACGCAAACACATAGGCGCCTCCAACGGTCATAAAGAGCGTCCCGTCGGGTGCGAAGATCAATTTTGAGGCGGCCACACCACGGTCTACGCCATCCGCAACAAAGATGTCGCGAACCTCCGTCAATGCCCCCGCATCGAGACGCCCCCTAGCCAAAGCCACCGTCGCGCCACTCTCGCCGTCGCGCTCAACAGCCTTAGAGTACGTCAGATAGACGAGGCTATCGTCGTCCGGATGAACGGCAACGTCCATCAGACCCGCGCGTTGGACCTCCGCGTAGACATCGGGGACGCCGGGAACTGGACGCTCAAGGAGTTGCCCATTCCGAATCACACGCAGAGTACCCTTGTCACGCTCCGTTACCAAAATGTCCCCGTTCTGCCTGAACGCTATCCCCCACGGATGGGAAAGACCAGTAGCAACGGGTACCACTCGAATGCGACCAACGTCCGCGGTGTGGAGAACAACAGGTTGGTCTGGCGCTGGAACCGCCGGAACGCCTTGTCGGTTCTGAGCCGACAAAAGGCTTCCAAAAAGTGACAGTGTGATTACAGTCGCAACCAAAGTCCGACCAGCACAATCAAAATGGTTCATAGGTCCTCCAGAGGGATTCCTGTCAATCTACCGTAAAGGGAGAAAAAAGCCTAGCTCGAAGAAAATGAGTTTGCGGCTCGTCACTGACCAGCATCTACTACTCAGCACTGCAGCAAAGTAAAACGCAGTACACATCGACTAGATTTACTAGCGTGAACCGAGCAACATTCCTGTGCACACTGCACCTGAAACACCTACCGATGAACTGGCTTCCCGCTCGGGTCAATTTCAGTCCGAATCGTTTCTACAGGCCCCATCCCCATGATTTGGACGACTACATCTTGACCCTTTGCACCATCGTAGTGACGGAAGCCTGCCGGGTGGTACATCAATCCACCTTCCCTGATTGGAATCATCTTGTCGGCGTCGAACACATCACCTTCGCCAGTCCACCAAGTCCCCTCCAAAACAGTAACCCATCGGTCCTGCGTGTGATAGTGGGGACGAGTATGGCGGCCCGCTGCGAATCGAATCCGTGTCACATACATCCCAGGCTGCGATGCCGAACCAAATACCTGCCCACCATCCACCGTCTCCTCAGGTTGCAATCGTAACTTGGCATTGTGAACAAGCGCCTCGTCCGACTCTTGTTGGGCGAGTCCTGAACCAGTAAACGGAAACAGGGTGACAAGACAGATGCTGCAAAGAACCCAAGTCAATCTCCGCACTCTCTTCATGCTCACCTCCAAGATTGAATTCTATATGGACATAGCCTTGTCGACGACGCACTTTGTATCGATAACGACTGCGTACTTAGTGCCAAAAAAATAGCCCTGAACTTTTAAAGTTCAGGGCTTACGAATACTCCCGGCAGTGACCTACTCTCCCACATAGTCACCCATGCAGTACCATCGGCGGAAGAGGGCTTAACTGCCGTGTTCGGCATGGGAACGGGTGTTTCCCCTCTCCTATGGCCACCGGGAAAACTTGCACACTTAAAGTAACCGAACCTCGCACATGTGGCGAGTGTTCGGCCACCCTTTAGACACACTCTAGAGAACGCGTCTAAAGGAAAAATCTTTCAAAGAACATCCTCGAAATCCGCCTGACTTCTAACAACTGAACGCTCCACAAACGGTAGCTTTCCAACGCATTCAAAAGAAAATATGGTCAAGCCTCACGGCTGATTAGTACCAGTTAGCTAAAGCCCTCACGAGCCTTACACATCTGGCCTATCACCTGGTGGTCTTCCAGGAGCCTTCAGGAGCCGAAGCTCAGGGAGATCTCATCTTGGGGAGGG
>CAZUZW010000017.1:0-50918 GCA_964624855.1 uncultured Vicinamibacteraceae bacterium | reverse complement strand
CGCTGGATTCAAAATCCAGTTAGGTTCACCCCTAGTGTGGGTTCGACTCCCACCTCCGGCACCATTGACCAAGCTTGTCCGATTTTTTAGGAAACGCAAATGCTAGATAAGCTAATTGCCTGGATGAGCCTGCCCATTTTCGTAGCAATCTGTAGTCTAGGTTCTATAGTCACCATTTTCGCAGGTGACGAAGGCATGTGGACCTTCGACAACCTTCCACTTGCACAACTCGAAGAGCAATATTCATTTACACCAACAAACGAATGGTTAGAACAGATTCGTCTATCCAGCCTGCGTCTGAACGACGGCGGATCAGGTTCGTTTGTTAGCTCACGCGGTCTTGTAATGACCAATCACCACGTCGGCCTCAACCAAGTTCAAAACCTGTCGACTTCAGAAGCAGACTACGTCACAAATGGATTTTACGCAGCCAGTATCGACGAAGAACTTCGAGCACCTGACTTAGAAATCGATGTCTTGGTCTCTATGGACAACGTTACCGAGCGTATTCAGGCAGCAACAAGACTAGCTAATGATGGACGACAGGCCTTATCGGAACGGCGAGCCGAAATCGCTCTAATCGAAAAGGAAAGTTTCGATTTAACCGGACTTCGGTCTCAAGTAGTGAGTCTTTATCGCGGTGGAGAGTTCTGGCTTTATCGCTACAAACAATACACCGATGTCCGCCTTGTCTTCGCTCCAGAAACGCAAGCAGCATTTTTTGGAGGCGATTCAGACAACTTTACATATCCGCGGTTTTGTCTGGATGTTGCCTTCTTCAGAGTCTACGAGAACGGCGAACCAGCCAATACTTCCCACTACTTCCGTCTAGACCGAAATGGCCCAAGCCTAGACGATCTCGTTTTCGTGGTAGGTAATCCTGGCTCGACCGATCGACTCAGAACCATTGATCAGTTTCGATACGAGCGGGATGTGAGACACCCTGCTTATCTGAATTACTTCGAAACGTACGAGCGTCTCCTCCGAGAATATGCCAATAGAGGGACCGAACAGGCCCGCCAAGTTAGCAATATCCTTTTGGGGATCACAAATTCTCGTAAGGCGTTTACGGGACAGCTACATGGCTTGGAAAGCCCGCCGGTGTGGACATCCCTAGAACGCCGAGAAGCACTGTTTCGTCAGCAAATCGCAGGAACCGACCTATCCCGAGAAGCTGACGCTGCATGGACAGCAATAGGCCACGCCACCGCAGAAGCAGCACGCACCTTCAAGCAACGGGTATATCGCAATCTTGTAGGTTCGACACTTGCTGAAATCGCCGAAATAATCGTTCGATACGTTGAAGAAACAGAAAAACCAGATGCCTCTCGATTGCCAGGCTACCACGACTCTGAACTTCCCTCTTTGGAGTTCAGATTATTTTCTCCAGCGCCGATATATCCCAATCGAGAAGAACATTTGATTGCTGGTTTTCTTGAGGCCGCGAAGCAAGAACTCGGCTCGGATGACTGGTTTGTGAGAACTGTTCTTGACGACCGTTCGCCCGAAGGAACCGCTGCCCATTTGGTACGAAACACCGAATTAGCCAACGTCGAGTTTCGCCGTGCGTTGGTTGCCGGTGGAACAGCGGCCGTCGTTGCCTCGACAGATCCTCTGATTACCATGATGCGCGAACTCGATCCTCAACGGCGCGAAGCGGAAGAAACATTTCGTCAGTCGGTTGAAAGCGTTCTGGAAGACAGTGGAGCTACTCTTGCCCGCGCCAGATTTTCGGCATTTGGACGAACGGTCTATCCTGATGCCACCTTCACTCCGCGTCTCGCCTATGGAACGGTCAAGGGATATCCAATGAACGGCACACAAGCGCCACATGAAACAACTTTATTTGGATTATTCGACCGAGCGATTAGCTTTGGAAGAAACGGTGAATACGCCCTTCCTGACCGTTACTGGCAACGTCAAAACAGACTAGACCTAACCACACCTGTGAATTTTGTATCCACAGTCGACATTATTGGCGGAAATTCTGGGTCTCCAGTAATCAACCAAGAAGGCAATCTTGTGGGCCTTATATTTGATGGCAACATAGAGAGTCTTGTCGGAAGATTCGCGTATGACAGCGAAGTTTCACGTGCAATCGCTGTCCACCCTGGATATATCCTTGAGGCACTCGAGCAACTCTACGATGCCATACCACTTGTGCAGGAGTTAACGGAAGGAAGTTGAGCGAAGCTTGAGTCACTTCAGTTTCTTGACTCAACTTAGAGTGTCTTCACGTCGACGCTGTGCATAAGCTCGAAGGTCCGTTACCTGATCAGATTCGTCGACGATCTCTCGACCAATCAATTCCTCAAGTACATCTTCGAGTGTCACGATACCCGAAATCCCACCGAACTCGTCGATAACAGCGACAAGATGCTGACGCCGTTTTAAAAAGGTCCGCAATAGATTGTCGAGCCGCGTTGAATCAATGACAAAATGAATATTTTGCTTAATTTGATCCATCGTTACATCAAAACGGTCGTTCGCCATTGCCGTCAAGATGTCAACCGTACGCACAACTCCCACAAAATCGTCCGGATCCTTACCGAACACAGGTATTCGACTGTACTTCTCTATGGCATCTTCAGACACAGCTTCACGCGCAGATGTCCTGGCAGATAGTGTAAAAACAACAGGCCGTGGAGTCATGACCTGCTTCACCGTTCGAGTGTCCATTGACAGAACGTTCTCGATTACTCGAGCCTCATCTTGATTCAAGGTTCCCGAGCGAAGGCCGGACACCACCAGAGTTAACAGGTCTGCATCTGAAACCGGCTGTTCTTTGTATCCCTTTCGAATTAGTTTTGTCACGATCTGCACCAACCCAATCAAAGGTTGAAACGCACCGACGAGTAGATGCATAGGGCGTGCAATTAGAGGAGCTAGTTGACGGGCATAGACAACGCCGATGGTCTTTGGCACGACCTCAGCAAATAACAAAATGGCCAAGGTAAATCCGATTGAAAAATAGATAACGTTACCGCCTCCTAATGCGCCGGCAGCTAGTGCACCTGCCAACGCACCTCCACCTGTGTTTGAAATGGTGTTAAGCGAAAGAATAGCTGTGATTGGACGGTCAACTTGTTCTTTCATCCGCTTGAGTATGCGACCCGCAGGACGTCCTGATTGCTCGAGTTGCTCCACGAACGTGGCTGGAATCGAATAGAGTACCGCCTCAAACAGCGAACAAATTGCCGATGTCACCAGCACTAACAGCACCACCAATTGCAGTTCAACCATTGCCGTTCTTACCTCCGGTTGAAAGAATACGAGATATGAACATTCTGTGACTCAAGAACTAGGCGAAACGCGAATGTCATCGCCTTCGTGAAAATTTAATGTGCATTTTAGGAGAATGTTGATGTACGAAACTATTGATTACACTGTCGAAGGCCCCGTCGCCACCATAACGCTGAACCGACCCGACCGATTAAATGCCATCACGGGGCAAATGATTAAGGAAATTCAAGATGCAATCGGCCAGGCTGATGCCAATGAAAGCATCGTTGGAATTATCCTGACAGGTGCAGGACGCGGCTTCTGTGCCGGAGGAGACATCGAAAGCCTCCAGGAACTGAGTCAAGGCGGCTCACTCACAGCTTGGGAGATGGGTAACAAGAAACCCAGTTCCACCGCAGAAATGGGGCCGGACTTTCAAGTTGGCTTGCTTTACCTGATGGCCGTTCGTAAACCAGTCATCGCCGCGATAAATGGTCCGTGTGCCGGTCTTGGTTTTGTCCTTGCGATGGTCTGTGATATTCGCTTCTCCTCAGACACCGCGCGTTTTACAACCGCCTTTGCGAATCGAGGCCTGATCGCTGAACACGGAATTAGTTGGATTTTGCCACGACTGGTCGGCTCAGCTCATGCACTTGACCTCCTTCTGAGTGGGCGCGTCGTTGGTTCAGACGAAGCGGCCAAAATTGGCATTGTCAATCGGACATTCACATCAGATCGGCTGTTAGATGAAAGCACTAATTATGTTAAGGGTCTCGCAGAGAGATCGGCTCCAGTCTCTATGAAGGTAATCAAGCAACAGGTGTACAGACACCTCTCTTCTAGTCTCGGTGAAGCTGCCAGAGAGTCGATTGAACTTATGGCGGAAAGCCTAAAACGTCCTGACTTTCGGGAAGGAGTGTTGTCCTACATTGAAAAACGACCACCGAAATTCACCCGACTCTCTTCAGAATAATCGGCAGCAGATAGAGCTACCCGATTAGCCATCACCGGCACTGGGTTCAGCTAGGTCAAAACAGACCAACGTGTTCTCGTTGCGGATGTACAGCTTCCCATTTGCCAGCGCGGGGTAAGCTCGAATAAACGGATCCAGCACCTGTGCCTGGGCTATAACCGAAAACGCCTCAGATGACGCCTCTGCCATTACTAACTCACCGCTCTCTCGTACAATCAGCAATCGACCGTCGGCTAGTGTGACCGTGCCGGCTCCATACGTTGGAATGTCCCACTTAACTTGACCAGTTTGTAGTTCGACGGCACGAAGATTGGGGCTGTACTCCTGACGACCGTGAAACCCGTACAAATGTCCCTCATAATAGACACTTGTTGCATAGTGATTCGACATAACCTCGTCCGAAGTCCACACCTGAGCTAATTGATCACCATTCACGCGAAAGAAACCAGCACCAACCCCGTAAGTAGCTGAAACAAAGATAGCGTCATCAACGACGATCGGCGTCGCCGCATTCACTGACGCCATTAGCCGAGAACGCCACCTCTGAGTAAACCGAATACTTCCATCGGTCGGATCGAGTCCCGCCAGATAACTTCGTGTCAAGAAGACGGCATGGGGAGTCCCGCCAAAAGTGGCACGGATGCCGGAAGAATAACTGGCCTCATCGTCAAGGGCCGTCCACACGACTTCACCAGTATTAATGTCAAAGGCCACAACGCCTGCACCTGCGCCGCCAATATTTGCGATGACATACCCAGAATCGACCAAAGGGGACCCAGCGGAGCCAAAGAATCCCTTCCGCACACCAAATTCCACCCGAGTATCGACGTCCCACACCAAGTCACCAGTCTCAAGGTCGAGTGCATGCATATGACCTTGTGCCCCAAATGTGAACACCTTCCCGCTTGCCACAACCGGGACCGCCCTAGGGCCCTCATCAAAACCAAAATCGTCCCGATAGGCGGTAACGTAGTCGTAATGCCAAATAGGCTCTCCGGTGGAGGCATTCACCGCCTCAACGACCTCATGGTCATCCACCCGGTGGAACAAAATAAGGCGTCCCTCGGCAACAACCGGTCCAGCGAAACCCGCACCGACCGGACGCCGCCATAACTCTGGTGGCCCTTCTGAACCCCAACCTTGTACCAACGAAACACCTTGGTATTGTCCATCTCGATTTGGACCCAAAAACTGAGGCCAATCCTGAGCCATCACAGAGCTAGCAGTAAACAATACGAGAATTGAGAAGGTATTCAGCCAGCTCATAATGTGCCACCCAATAGACGTTGCATTAAGTCATCCTTGAAGGCCGCTGTTGGTGTGTGGCAATAGGTTGTTGAGTAAGTGGACTGAGAATTCACGTCAACCACAAGGTACGGCTTGTCAGGGAGGTCTTGATCGCCGGCAACGACAAGATCGTCAGCTGGTCCATGAATGATCTCAACTGGAAGACGTTCACACGCAATGGTCTGAGCCGTCGTCAGGTAGCCGACAGCCAAAGTATCAAACGGATTAAATCCGTGCACGCCGAAACGCTCGTTCCAAAGGGTAAGCCAGTCACGCGCAGGAGCGACCAGATAATTTGAACTGCCACTGCCTTGCTCAAGTTGATCTAAATCTGGACCAGAAAGCCAAATCTGCGACGACAATTCCCACGGCGTGAGCGTTAATGGCACGCCCGCATCAAGAATAATCTGAAACGAACGGGGATCTTTATCAAAGTTACAGTCACAGAACGGAAGACTAGAGCTGCTCCCGGTAGAAAAACTCTGACCAGGACGGCGGCCGGCAACGGCAACAACTTCGACAATCTGGCCTGCAAGTTCAGGCTGTTGAAGTAGCACGGTACCAATATTTGTAGCGGGCCCTAAAGCCAAAATAGTCAATCGGTCCTGGCGTAAAGCATCGGCTAACGCCCTTGATGCCTCGGTAGACTCTCCAAGTTGATCAACGCTTTCGGCACCTACCGTAACCTCAAGGCCCGATGGACCGTATTTATTCACAATCTCACGTCCGATCGGAATCTCAACTTCTAGGGGTGCGTTGCCAAACACAAGGCTCACACCGCGAATCGATAGTTCCGGCGAATTGAACGACTGAATGAGCGCAAAACCATCATCAACCTCATATCCCCCAGGACGAATCGACGGATCTGTGTCAATCCACACTGGTAACGTTTCAATCGGCAATTCCTCCGTTACTCCTAGTGCCTGACCTTCGTCCGGGTCGATTGTCTCTGGTGGTTCTGCCGTGCCACAAGCAACCAATACGAAAACCAAGAACCCCGTCAATCTCCACATACGATCATTCCCCAACTATTCCGACCACAAACCAAATTACGAGACTCGTCCAACCACGCCCGCTTTTGTGTCAACGTCGCCTGGAGCGGCAACTGGGCCACTCCTAGCAACCTCCTCATTACCTCCACGCCGGCAAACTGTGCGGCGAGATTTTTATTGAAAGAACTATCCGCCATATAAGCTTCAGCCGCCCTCATACGAACCCATTGAGGCTGGTTGGACAAGCGGAGGTGTGCAAGTAAGACTCCCACATCAAATTCCGGAGGGCCCATAAAGCAAAACTCTGGGTCGATCACGTAAAGCTCTTTGTCCGTTTTCACCCAGCTACCTGGATAGAAATCACCGTGCAACAATGCCTTGCCGTCTTGCAGATACACTTCGCCTAATCGCTTGACCGCCTGGCAAAATTCAAAGTCCGACCTGCGTTGAACCGCTTCGATCTCAAGGCCCTTCGTAAAATGATCGAGATTAACGCCAAGACCAGTCTGCACCAACGGAAGATCAAAAATATGCCGGTGATTCAAGTATCGCATATCGCGGTTGACAAACCTTTGGCGACGGTCGCTTCCCAGTTCAACGGCATGCAACGTGGAGAGATACTGACCAAGCGCGCCTACAGCGTCTCCAGTAAGAATGTCTCCGTTATATAAACCCGTAAAGTCAGAGGCCTTGCCAAGATCTGTCAGCATCAGCATCCGTGATTCGTGGCTAACTGCAAGAAGTTGAGGCATCATCCTAGCCAAACTCGGCTGGCTTTCAACGATTTCATAAAAAGCTCCCTCCTGTATTGCCCGATCGAACGGAGCAGCGATCTCAGGATATTTTTCGACCCATGGTCGCGACTGTTTCAGGATAAAGGTTCGCTCGTAGGTTTTGACTCTCAACGTGCAGTTCATATTTCCATCGCCCGCCGGCGACAGATCCACCACGGTATCAGTTGA
The DNA here is from genome assembly GCA_964624855.1 of uncultured Vicinamibacteraceae bacterium. Lineage (GTDB taxonomy): Bacteria > Acidobacteriota > Vicinamibacteria > Vicinamibacterales > UBA8438 > CAUZIB01. Next base: position 43,482 of record CAZUZW010000017.1, on the reverse strand, counting down.
ATCAATCCATCCTTGACTCTGAAGATAACGGGTTAGACTTTCGTGGTCCTTCGCTTCGAGAAAATATCCATGCGGCGCAACTCTTGTAAAACGTGCACGTCGACTCTCAGCGTGACTCTGACGCAGTGACCTTATGATGTCCCTCCGGTGTGGCATGCCATTTGTTTTTAAGCAGGCCGTAGACGACGTGGTCCACAAAATGATCGTAGATCCACTCAGCGTCCCGTAATTGGCCTTCCTCACGAAAACCTAGGCGAATAGGAATTGCTCGACTTTTTCTATTGCCAACCGCGCAGCGGATTTCGACACGATTGAGATTGACTTCATCGAAAGCATGACTCACCAATGCTCGCGTTGCAGCTGTGACTAACCCTTTCCCTTGAAATTCCTGCCCCACCCAATAGCCTAACGAGGTTAAACGGTTCCGCCAGTCAATCTGATGATGGCCAATAATGCCGATAATCCGACCAGTAAAACAAATGGCCAGTTGAGTCCCATTATTTTGTGATGCCTGCGACTGTGCAGCCCGGATAAAAGCCCGCGTGTCTTGAGGCCGGGTAATGTTATCGAGCCATGGCAGCCATTGCCGAAGATAGAGACGGTTACGATCGATAAGCTCAAACAATTCGTCTCCATCCCGGAGTTCGAGCGGCATCAGATCGACACTGTCAGATACGGCGATCGATTGCATGATCGGATTACTCAACGCACACAGACCACGAAAAGAAGGCGATAACGACCACAGCGATTATACTCGTGCTCCCTATGTCATTAGGAAATCTCTGAGCTCACTCATTGAAGTGCCTTCACTGTCATTCGGGTTGGTTTCTGATCACCCGTAAACCGTCACCGCTACCTCGTGCCCGTTACACTAAAAAGAAGAAAACATCAGTCATGAGCAGCTACCAAACGATAAGATAGTGTTTCATGAAACCGGGTGCGGTCCTCAGTTTATTAACGACGTTACTACTCCTATTCGGCGCTGGATTACCATCACTGGTCGCCCAAAGTTCTGAGATCTTCATGATTCCGGTTGAAGGCGAAGGAACAAAATACTGGCCACGATGGCGAGGTCCATCGGGACAAGGAGTCGTCTCCAATGGGGGGTATCCTGATAGCTGGTCAACCTCGCAAAACGTGAAGTGGAGAACCCCAGTAGCCGGCCAAGGACATTCATCGCCAATTATCTGGGACCAACAGATTTTTATTACTACCTCCCAACAATCAGGCCGCCGCGTCTCAATTCTGAGTTACGACCGGAACAGCGGAGAACACTTGTGGGAAACACAGATACCGGAAGGGCCCATCGAAGCCACACACCCTAAGAATACTCAGGCATCTTCCACTCTTGTGACGGATGGCACTCTTGTCTACGGTTCGTTCGGCAGCCGAGGACTCGTAGCGGTCGACCTTGAAGGGCATCTGATTTGGCATACGGATACCGGAACTCTCGAGAATTACCACGGCAGTGCAGGCTCTCCTCTTCTGTATCAAGATTTGCTAATCACATATCAAGACCATCGCCAAGACTCCTTCATTGGAGCGTACGACAAGCGCACTGGAGAAAACATCTGGCGAACCGGTAGAAGCGGCAGCGTCGGGTGGGGCTCACCAGTGGCAGTCCGAGTTGGCGACCACAACGAGATCATAGTCAGTAGCCAGCGACAGGTCACCGCTTACAATCCCACTGACGGTTCGGAATTATGGCATTGCGATGGCAACCTGTTCGAGGTCATTCCGACACCGGTTGTAGGACAAGGCCTTATTTTTTGCGCCTCGGGACGAGCTGGTCCGACACTGGCGATTCGACCAGGAGGGCGCGGAGATGTGACTGATACTCATGTCGCCTGGAGCACACCCCGTGGTTCACCATTCGTACCATCTCCGCTGGTGTACGGTGACTATCTTTACACCGTGAACGACATGTCGAGCGTCATAACGTGTTTCGAAGCATCAACCGGGACGGTGATGTGGCAAGAACGACTGGGAAGTCCGACCCGCGAAGGTTTTTCGGCCTCACCAATCGGCGTGGATGACAAGGTGTTTGTTACCAGCGATGAAGGACTAACGTTTGTTCTTAGAGCCGGAGCTGATTTTGAACTCATTGGTATCAACGACATCGGCGCTCGAACGTTATCCTCACCGGCGTTAGTCGACCAGCATTGGTATATTCGAACGGAACATGGACTTGTTGCCATTGGATACTGAAGACCGCCTCACCTATCTAAGAAGTGTCAAAATATCGCAAGCGGGTTGAGTGGCGACCCAGTGCCACCTTCAACCGCAAGCGGTGCGGCAACCAGCATAAACTCCCACCGATTCTGACGACCGGCTTCCTCCGCCACGGACTCAAGGTCTAGGGTATCGAAAAGCGGCATCCCCATAGCAACCAATGTCAGTTGATGCACAGGTTGAGTCGTGCCCTCAATGCCAGAAGGACGAACGTCGTTCGTATCATCACTGCCAAGCATCGCAATACCACGTTCACGTAGCCACGGAATTACCGACGCATGCAGACCAGCCGCCTCTTCCCCAGTAGCCCAAGGACCATGCGCGTCGCGTCTTGCCCATCGACCACTACGAACAAACACGATGTCACCGCTCTCGACTCTGATACCAGCTTGTTCTTCCCAAGCCTCAAGATCTTCAATGTAAATTGGAGTCCCTGGTTCTAAATAGGGCACCCCTTTGAGGCGAGCGATGTCCATCAAAAGACCTCGGGTCACAATTCCCTGCTTAAAATTGATAATCGCCAAACGATTACAACCGTCCGCCGTCACTTCCTCGTCACGACTGAACCCGTTGTACATCCTTCCCTGGTACATCATGTGACAGAGCGAATCCATATGGGAATGCGCATATCCGTGATACGCAATGGTGTACCGGTCGCTCCGGAAAACTCCAGGGGAATCAATCCGTAGCATGTCATGGAGCAATGGTGACGTCGCGTCGGCAGCGGGCTCCTTGAGATAATTATGAGACATTGAAACTGATGTTCCAGTAAGCGCGAGCGCCACCGCCTGCCGACGTTTTTCAGGGGTCACTAAATTCAAAGTTCCCAACTGATCATCAGGTCCCCATCGTCCCCAATTCGAAAGCTCCGTCATCCATTCTTCCACCATCTCGGCCGTAACATTGCGCGTAGACTGAGCGTCGACAACCGCAAGTGTCCCACTGATCAAAGCACATACCAAAAGCACCACTAGTGCCACCGACTGACAAACTAACCGTGTTGTAGTTGCTCTCACCAATTGCATGAATTCACTCCTTACAGTAGTCCCATACAACTTGAACACGCTTGTGGCGAATGGTCCTCCCACACTCTCTGGCTTCCATTTATCGAACCATCTCAGTGAAACATCTCTACCAATCGCTGCACTAAGGACCTCGCTGTAGCATTCTACTAGTAGCAACCATGCTTTCGCAGAGTTCTCCCATTAGTAGCTACAAGGTTATTGCAATGTCTGTTAACATACGCCGCCATCCAGGCAGATGAGGGACTAACACTTGTCAGACCTCTGTTCCTGTTCAGCAGTCGAACTAGCCCACATGCTTCGAGATCGAGAGGTCTCTGCTACCGAGGTGATGGAGGCTCACCTCACGAGAACAGCATCGCTGAATTCCCAAGTAAATGCCATCGTAACGTTAGTCGCCGATCACGCGCTAGCGAAAGCGGAGGAAGCAGATGCGGCTCTGATGCGCGGAGACCAAGTGGGTCCCTTGCACGGTCTTCCGGTGGCGCACAAGGACCTCTTTTTAACAAAAGGCCTCCGCACCACCTTCGGGTCCCCAATTTTTGAATCGTATATCCCCAATCAGAATTCGATAATCGTCGAGCGCCTGCAATCAGCAGGAGCTATTACCATAGGAAAGACAAACACACCGGAGTTCGGAGCTGGATCTCAAACGTTTAACACTGTGTTTGGACCGACCCGTAATCCGTGGAACCTCGACAAAACCTGTGGTGGTAGCAGTGGCGGCTCGGCCGTGGCTCTCGCGACGGGGATGGTCTGTCTGGCTGACGGCAGCGACATGGGAGGCTCAATTCGAAACCCAGCGAGTTTTTGCAACGTAGTTGGTCTCCGCCCTTCACCGGGTCAAGTTCCAGTGTGGCCAAATCGAACCGCGTGGTTTCCCAGTCCATCCGTTGCTGGTCCAATGGCACGAACAGTTTCAGACGTTAGCCTCATGCTCAAAGCCATCGTGGGTGCGGACCCTCGAGATCCTCTGTCATTCGATAACGCAACCGCGGCAGGTTCCCCGCGCCAAGACCTAACCGACATTCGGATTGCATGGAGTCAAAACTTAGGTGAATTACCTGTAGAACCTGCCGTGACAGACGTTCTTGAGAAGCAACGCGCAACATTTGAACAACTCGGTTGCCTCGTCGAAGATGCGACCCCAGACCTATCTAACGCTGATGACATTTTTCGCACTTGGCGAGCTTGGTATTACGAACTTGAGTACGGCGCACTTCTTAGGTCACATCGATCGCAACTTAAAGACACTGTCATTTGGAACATTGAAGCCGGTCAGCGCCTAAGTGGGGTTCAACTTGGCAACATGGCACGCCAACACGCGGAACTCCATCACAGAATAAACAGTTTCATGGAGACCTTTGAATTTCTCGTGCTGCCGGTCACCCAAGTAACGCCGTTTGACGTCAAGAAACCCTACATCACGGAAATTAATGGCACGAAGATGACAACCTATCTCGATTGGATGCGGTCGTGCTACTACATTTCCGTGACGGGACTTCCAGCAATCTCAGTGCCCTGTGGCTTCACCTCCGACGGTCTACCGGTCGGCATTCAAATTGTTGGTCGGCATCGCCACGATGTTGGACTGCTTCAACTGGCTCATGCCTTCGAACAAGCCACTGGATTTTGGCGACAGCGCCCACCAATAGTTCACGCGGCAAGAAACAACGAAAGCTCTGGATGAAGTACCGTCATAAATGTCACAAAATACCTTTATCTGCCTGACTTCTGGAACTGTCATACCCAGACATGATAAAAGCATCGTCATGCACCGCCATCTGGTGACCTGCGAAGTCCTGTTATTCAGCCTCTTCAACGAGACTACCAATGGGTATGCACAGCGGGGCGAGCATGGAACCGGGAGATGACTCATGCAAAATTACGATCGATTCTTTTGTCCATTGCTTGCGGTTATTACACTTAGCGCGTGCCAGCCGGGAACATCCCCGCCTGAGGCACTTCCTGAAACACCTGACCTCGTCTTCCAAAACGCCCGTGTTATGGACCCGGAATCTGGACTTGACGCGGTACGCGACGTTGGCATCACCGATGGCACGATCGTCGCCATCTCAGAAATCCCAATCGAAGCACCAGAGATTATCGACGCAAGTGGCTTGGTCCTAGCTCCAGGTTTTATTGACCTTCACGCACACGGGCAAGACGCAGTGAGCAACCGTCTCCAAGCCCTGGACGGCGTAACCACTGCTCTCGAACTCGAGCTCGGGGTCTATCCGGTCGCCGATTGGATAGCGTCACGGGAAGGTAATGCAGTCATCCATTACGGCGCCTCGGTTGGCCATCTGGGTGCCCGAATGAAGCTTTTCCACAATGCAGATCTCGGCAGTTGGGCGACGCTGAGTCCAGAACGTACGGACCTACTGACATTTTCAGATTTTGAAGAGAAAGACACAACCGAAGAAGAACGAGCTCGATTGAAAGAACTTCTGGCTCTAGGACTCGATGAAGGTGGCCTCGGGTTCGGTCTGGGTATTACCTACACACCTGGTGCATCACGGTCGGAGATTTTTGAACTATTTGAGTTGGCAAGTGAGCGAGACGTCCCTCTTTTTGTGCATACGCGTGGGCGTAACTCTGGAGGTGCTCTCGGGTCTTTTCAGGAAGGTATTGCGAACGCCGCAGCCACCGGAGCGTCGCTGCACTTCGTGCACCTGAACAGTAGTTCCGGCGAGTTGGCTCCCACCGTTTTATCGCTCATTCGTGGCGCGCGCGACCTCGGTATCGACGTCACGACCGAAGCCTATCCCTATACGGCAGGATCGACCCGGATCGAATCGGCTTCATACGATAGTTGGGTCGGCCGTGATGACGCCGCTTTCAACAGCCTGCTCTGGCCAGCCACCGGCGAACGTCTCACCGCAGAAAGCTTTGCGCGCTATCGGGAAGAAGGCGGCTGGGTCATCAGCGGCAATCGTAGCGAGGAAACGAACGCTTGGATCGTGGCGCAACCCGACGTCATGGTCGCAAGCGACGGCATTCCTTTCTTGTACGGACCAGCACATCCGCGAGGGTCTGGTACCTTCTCTCGAATCCTAGGCTACTACTCGCGCGACCAACAAACTCTTGGCCTGATGGATGCCCTAAGAAAAATGACGTTGCTTCCCGCACAACGACTGGAAAACATCGCGCCGGTGATGCGTAACAAGGGGCGCATCCGACTGGGCGCCGATGCCGATATCACGCTCTTTGACCCGGATACAATCTTAGACCGCTCTACCTATGAACAAGGTGACATTCCGTCACAAGGAATCGTGCATGTGCTAGTGTCCGGCACATTCGTCGTTCGTAACAGCGAACTTATAGAAGGGATCTTTCCAGGCAGAGCGATCCAAAGTGAATAGTTGCGCTAGTCCGAGTTTACGCGACCGGCTCAAGACCAATATTTACCAGTAACTTAAGCTGCTCTCGGTACGCCGTTGAACACCGCATCAAAAAGTCACCATAGCCCCAAAACCTTCCACCAAGCCATACCAACACTTAACCAGATCGATAGATTCAGCACTGACATCAAGCCACCCATCCTCCACCAGTCCCGAAGACCAACGTAACCCTCTATAAAAATCACTGGTGATGTTGTCGTGCCATAGTGCGTCAATCCAGCCATGAGGTTGTTTACGAATACCAGGCTATACACTGCGACTCCAGGAGGAACTCCCACGCTCACCAAGAGAGTCACAAACGGTGGGAACATTGCGAGTGCATGAGCAGTGGTACTAGCGAAAAAATAGTGCGCATAGAAATAAATCGCCAAAGTGGCAACAAGAACAAAGCCCCACGGTACGCTACCAAACAAACTCCCAACCCAAGTCGCAAAGACTTCCGTAACACCCGTTTCGTTGAGCACTCCACCCATCATCAACACGCCGCCATACCAGACGAACACATCCCACGCAGAACGCTCGCCCAAGACGTTGTCCCACTCAAGAGCGCGGGTTATAAACAGGACACAGATGCCCAGAAGAGCGACCACTGCGGGTGACAACCAATCGACCCAAGAGGAAGCGACCCATAACGTAACCACGCTGATGAACACCCCGAGCACTACTCTCTCAGTGCCTCGAATTGGACCTAACTTGTCCAGTTCGTCCTCTGCGAAGGCGGGGGCCGCAGGAGTTCGTTTCAACTGTGGAGCAAGTAAGCGAAACACGGCGTAGGGCACGACGACACTCGATACCACGCCTGGTAGCAAACCCGCCACGAACCAGCTGGTCCACGTAACGGTGACGCCAGCATACTCCCCAGCCAGTTCTCCAAGTAGAACATTCGCTGCACTGCTGTAGAAAAACATCGCGGATGCCACGACGCTTGTTTGGTACATGCAGGTCATCAGGAAGGTGCCAAGTCTGGCTGCACTAGGTCCAGGGTGCGAATCATACAAACCGCTGATGCTACGGGCGATTGGGAAAACAATACTGGCAGAGCGCGCCGTAATAGAAGGAACACCCGTCGCGAGCGTAACATCAGTTAAATGCAGGGCGTACCCAAGACCCAGTGACGTCATCCCAATAGCTCGAATAAAAAGCAGTGCAATTCGACGAGCCAATCCAGAATCACGAAGAGCCCTGGACATAAGCATGGCAGCAAGCACCATCCACACCGACGCCGAACCGTAGCCACTCAGTGCCTGGCCAACTGACACACCGCCAACGACTATCAACATGGTGACGCCAATCACCACGATCTGAGCTCCTGGCATTGGCTGAAGCATCAAGCCCGCAATCGTCGCAAAAAAGACTCCCGTCACACGCCACCCAGTCGGGTCAACGCCTTCTGGGCGGGGAACCAAATACACGACTATGAGATAGATTGCGAGCAGCGCTAATAGACGACCCGGTCGAAACGGAACAGCGTGTGGCCGAACGGAGGATTGGTCTGGCAAGTTGTGACCCCCGGTTTTTTATGTGGCTAGAACGTACGTTCAAACACAGCAGCCAAGCCCTGACCTACACCAATACAAAGAGTGACAAGAGCGTATTGTCCCTTCACGCGGTGAAGTTGCCGAATGGCCGTCAAGGCCAATCGAGCACCTGAAGCACCTAACGGATGTCCCACAGCGATGGCACCACCGTTCGGGTTGAGCCTAGGATCTTCAGATGAAAGTTTCATCAATTTAAGACATCCCAACACCTGTGTCGCAAACGCCTCATTGATTTCAATCACGTCCATATCGGACAAACGCAAACCGGCACGCGCCAACGCCTTCTTAGATGCGGGGACCGGTCCAAGACCCATGACTCTAGGGTCCACCCCAGCTACACCAGAAGCGACAATGCGGGCTAACGGCTTCACACCCACACGCTCCCCCACCTGTCCGGACCCAATGATTAAGACCGCCGCGCCGTCATTGACACCAGAGGCATTCCCGGCTGTCACCACGCCTCCATCCAAAAGCGAATCCAGTGCAGCTAGCTTCTCAATAGTCGTATCAGGTCGCGGATGCTCGTCCTCTGTGACCAAGGCTGACGACCTCTTGCCGGCTACGACTTGAACAGAGTGGAGCTCATCCTCAAAGAAACCAGATGTCCTAGCCTTTGCGTATCGAAGCTGAGAGGCATGAGCAAACTGATCGCTCTCCTCTCTACTTATTTCAAGATCCTTACCAACTTCGTTCGCCGTTTCAGTCATCGTATGGTCACCATAGAGAACCGACTGGTGCACATTGGGAAATCGAGAACCAAGAGTTGAATCGAACATTTGTGCGTTCCGTCCAAACGCACGGTCGGTCTTACTCATCACAAACGGTGCTCGACTCATACTCTCAACGCCACCCGCAACAAACACCTCACCGTGGCCACATTCGATGGCGCGGCCAGCATCAATCACAGCCGCAAGACCACTCGCACAGAGCCGGTTAACAGTCAGTCCACCAACTTCGACTGGAAGTCCAGCAAGCAAAGCTGCGCGACGAGCGATATTACGACTGTCCTCACCAGCTTGATTCGTACACCCGATAATTACATCCTCAAAATCAGCACCAGAGAACGGTGACTGCCTAAGTGCGGCGCCAATAGCTGAAGCTAAAAGGTCGTCTGGACGCACCGAAGCCAAAGCACCGGCATGACGCCCAAACGGTGTCCTAACACCTGAATAGATGTATGCCTCAGTTGTCACGGGACCCGTCCTTCCGTGCCACGACACAACACGTCATAGAAGCAGTCTACAACCCAAGAAGATTTCGCTGCAGTTTTGTCAAACCGTTCTCATTAGCCCAAAGATCCAACTCCACCGAAGCTATTTCATCCACTACCGGCACCGCCAATCCATTCTCGCGAAGATCGATCGCCTTAAGATAGCTGCTACATGTTTGGCATTCCTCAACGCGAATGTGTGGCCACACGTCAGTCGAGTGATGTATCAACTTATCGGTATCTGTCGACCAACAGGCTGGACATGTAGCGCGCGGAAAAATCCACTCAGTCAAACAAAGCGCGCATAATAATTTTCTCTCACCCCTTGTTTCTTCACCATCTTGTAACACCGCGAGTTGGGGCGGCCATCCACACCGGGGGCATGCTGCCATATTCGATTCTTGAGACCCACTGGATCGGCCAGACGTGGACAATGTGCGTGCAGTGGGAACCCGCCCCACCACTACTTCGGCTACTGGCTGCGCAAATGCCCTCGCGAAAAACTCGACTGAATCCTTGGAGCAGGCCAACTCCGCTGCCATTTCATCCACTGGACGTAATGCCAAAAACGCATCAAGAATGTCTTTAGCCACCGAGTTTGACGTACACAGGTTAATCGCAACCGAAGATAGAGTTTCGGTCGAATTAGCACCAACGTCACGGACAAATTTCTGAAACAACGGCAGGCATATATCGACAGGAACTTGGTTAAACGCCAGTTCTCGCCCCGTGGTAAGTTCGTTTAACCATCCAGCCTGTTTAGCCGTCTTATAGACAACTGCCTGGCTTTCAAGCACCCGTTCATAAAACCTCAGTAGGTCTGCCGCCGGTTCATGATGGGCGATCAAGGCAACAGCGCGAGATTGTCGTCGGTTCCACCGTGAAGATGTCACGAACCAGACTGGTCTTCATACCAGCGTGGATGATGAAACGCGGCCCAGTTTCGAGTGACCTTTCCATCAATCATGCCACGGGCAGTACCTGGATAAGCCACCGTGCCTAGATACACGTGAACAACTAGCAACAAACCACCAGCAAGAGCACTGGCGTAATGAAATAGACGAGACAAAGAAAGAACACTCGCGCTGAACCAATCCGGAATCCATAACAACATTCCAGTCACTACGAATACAATCGCCAACGCTCCTTGGAGCCAAAAAAAAGCCTTCTGTCCCGCGTTATATTTTCCGGCCGGCGGAACCTTGTCATGTCGACGAGCAGCATAGTCTCGAACCGAACCCAACCACCGCCAGTCTTCACGGTCAAGAAACATGTCTCGAACCCAGAAAGCCAACATAAACACCATTCCAATACTAAAAATCACCCCAACCCACGGGTGAAGAAGTCTCGCTGCACCCCCCCCGCCAGCAAGGGTAGTGAGCCAGAACAGTGACGGATACGAAAACGCAAAGCCCGTGAGCAACAGGATGACGAAGGCAACTCCCACGACCCAGTGAATAAGCCGCTCAGCGTAGGTAAACCGATTAAGCAGTCGATCATTCATGAACCTGGCTCGATTCCCTATCCTCGTTATCCGGATGCTCTTGCCCAAATGCCAATAAATGAGCCAACGTACCCACGATACTAAAACCAAACAAATAGGCCCCAATACGCTTGAGAAACCCAAGACTTGTCATTGGCAGAGGACTCGCTGTGGGGTCCGATGGAAGTTGATAATCATCAAGTCGGTCACCATGTGGTACGACATACATCATATGCGTGCCACCAACACCCGCTGGGTTATACACGGAAGCCTTGTCGTATCCACGCGTCCGCAAGGTTTCAACCTTCGAGTCTGCAAGAGCCAGCATGTCCTCCTTCGTGCCCCACGCGATGGCATTTGTAGGACACGTCTTCACACAGGCTGGTTCTAGCCCCGCATCAACCCGGTCGATACACATGTTGCATTTTGATACTGACCGAGTCGAAGTGTCATACCGCGGAATGTCGAACGGGCAACCAGTGACACAATATTGACACCCGATGCAATTGTCCTGATTAAAGTCAACAATGCCATTCGTATACTGCACGATCGCGCCAGGCGCTGGACATGCAAACAGACATCCGGGTTCCTCACAATGCAGACAGGCGTCTTTCTTGATTAACCATTGAAGATTACCGTCCACCTCGATTTCGTTAAACCGCATCAGAAGCCACGTATTGGAAGTTAGATCTTGATGACTCTGATAGCTCCCAAAATTTTCTGTCGGTTCAACCTTGAGGTCGTTCCACTCTTTGCAGGCCACCTCACAACCCTTGCAACCGATACATCGAGAAATATCAACCAGTTTGGAGTACACCGGGGCATTCGACCGCAGTGAGTCCAGTGGAATCAGCGTATTCGGGGTTGCCGACATTCGCTTGATCGCAAGGGTATCTGGCATCGTCTCGCTAGGCCTTTTCCAAGTTCACCAAGAAACTCTTAAATTCAGGGCACCGTGTGTTCGCATCACCAATAAACGGCGTCAACTGATTAGCCATTGACCCTTCAGTCAAACCTACAAACCCCCAATGAACTGGAATGCCCACGGTCCAGACGGTTCGACCATTGACTTGAAGCGGCTTGATCCGTTTCGTAACAATCGCCGTCCCGGCGACTGAGCCTCGTTTCGACCATACCCGCACACGACTCCCATTCGGAATCCCCTTCTCTTCAGCTAAACCTTCAGGAATTTCGACAAAAAAGTCAGGCATCGTCTCGACTAGGTAGGGCACATTGCTCGTGACGAAATGTTCACGCTCCACCACACGATAAACCGTGCAGGCATAAGGAAAATCATCACCATTTTCGGCAGAAGCGAGTGTTTCACGAACACCGTCATACCAACGGATAACAGGATTCACAGGAACATTGTTATGGAGCACATTTTCGGTTGGACTCTCCACCGGTTCGTAATGCTCGGAGAGCGGCCCATCATTTAAATGATTGCTAAAAAGCCTGGCGACGCCCTCTTCGTTCATAATGAACGCACCGGCTGCCTTCGGCGGCGTAGTAAGTCCATAATCTGGAACATCACCGATCCACTCGCGTCCCGTCCACGAAATACCGGCGCGCTGATCATCCCAAGGGCGACCATCCGCGTCCGCAGAGGCTCGATTGTAGAGAACACGCCGATTAAGAGGCCAGCTGTACGCCCAGTCGTGATGCATCCCCAGGTTCGACGGATCTGCAGTGCCTCGACGTGCCATCTGGTTGCCCGCCTCCGTGAAACTACCAGAGTACAACCAGTTTCCAGAACTCGTCGTCCCATCGTCTCGAAGTTGACCAAACGAAGACAGCAACTGGCCGCTTTCAAGGTCGTAACCGTTGATCTCCTTAGCCAATTCGACCAAAGTTGGCTCTCTTGGGTTCAGATAGTTCCACGTGAGATGTTGAATCGGATCGTTGTAAACCGGATTTTCATCTGCTTGGTAGAGTTCTTTAACCCGCCAGAACAACTCGGAAAGAATCCAAGTATCTGACCTCACTCCAATCGGAGGATCGACTGCTTGCTCTTTCCACTGCGCCCAACGTCCGCTATTGGTGAACGAACCATCCCGTTCAATCCAATGGCTACTTGGAAGATAGAGCACTTCTGTCTGTATCGACTCAGGGTCCTGCCCCGGGGCCTTCCAAAACTCAGCACTGTCAAGCATGAAGGGATCGATAACCACTTTCCACTTCAGTTTAGCCATCGCCTCAAACAGCCGAGGAACGTCAGGCCCAGCCAGCAGGGGATTGAACCCCAAAGCAACAAACCCTTCAAGACGACCTTGATACGCCTCATCCCATATCGTTAGCCAAGTCGCATCACCATCGGGTTTGGCCAGATAATCGTACGCAAAGCCATTCTCCGAGTCCGCATGCTCACCAAACCACGATTTCATAAGCGAAACGTAAAATTTTGAATAGTTTCCCCAATAGTTGACGGCATCCGGCACTAAGGGCTGCGGAGTCGAATCATTAAAATGTTCTTCAAGTGATTGCTGACTTGGCGTCGGCACTTTGAGATAACCAGGCAAAATGCCTGCCACAATTGCGTGATCAGTTGCACCTTGCACGTTAGCGTGTCCCCTAAGGGCATTGATACCACCACCCGGTCGACCAATATTGCCTAGCAACAATTGCATAATTGCCGCCGTGCGAATGATCTGGCTCCCAACCGTATGCATTGTCCAGCCGACCGCATACATGATCGTTCCAACGCGTTCCGCACGGCCGGTCGAACAAATAATCTCAGCCATTGCGAGAAAATCGTCTTGTGAGCAACCAGTGATTCCTGCGACCACATCTGGCGTGTAACGGTCGTAATGTCGCTTCAGTATTTGAAAAACGCACCGCGGGTGTTGCAGCGTCAGGTCACGCCTGACGTAACCGTCGTCACCACGTTCGTAATCCCATGCTGTCTTGTCATAACGGTTAGCCGCTTCATCAAACCCAACAAACAGTCCATCGGAAAACCCATAGTCCTCACTGATGATGAACGACGCATTTGTGTGGGCTTCCACGTAGTCGTCGTGCTGTAAATCGTTGGTCAGAATGTATCGGATGAACCCTCCAAGAATCGCGATATCAGAACCTGGGCGGATTTGCAGGTGACGATCGGCGACGGCTGAGGTTCGCGTGAAACGAGGGTCAATAGTTACAAGTTTGGCCCCACGCGTGTCACGCGCCTCGATTGCCCATTTGAATCCACACGGATGATTTTCGGCCGGGTTGGCACCCATGACCAGCACCACATCGGTGTTCTTTATGTCTTTCCAATGGTTGGTCATCGCCCCGCGACCAAACGTGGCGGCCAGACTGGCCACCGTGGGGCTATGTCATATGCGAGCCTGATGATCGATGTAACCGAGTCCCATCGCCCGCATGGTTTTCGTAATGAGATACGCGTCCTCATTGGCAACAGTCGCACTACCAACCCACGCTATCCCATCGCAACGATTGACAACTTGTCCTTCGTCATCGTGTTCGGTGAACGTCGCATCCCGAGATTCTTTAAAACGACGGGCAAACCACTCCATCGCAAAATCCCACGAAACGTCTCGCCATTCAGTTCCACCTGCGTCTCTAAATTTTGGTGTCTTCTGCAGGCGGGGACTCACTGCCAGTTGCATTTGGGAGGCACCTTTCGGACACAATGTGCCTCCATTGATCGGACTATCCGGATCACCTTCGACGTGGATTACCGTATTGGTCGTGTTCAGGCCACCGCTACCGTGCACATAGGCGATCGTGCCGCAACCTACCGCACAGTACGGGCACACCGTTCGATATTCTTTCGCGTTGCGAATCTTAAGTTGACGTACCGCTGCATAGGCTGGACGCAAATCAAAACCCAACGTGCTCAGGCCACCGGCACCAGCAACCGAAGCTTTAATAAACGTCCGACGCGAAATGTCCATAGGAAACCTCGACTAAACCTGTCCAAGGATACAAGAGATATAGGCCGACTGATAAGATTGTTTTGTGGGTTTCAAATCTGACGTCCCCCTAGGGCTCCAGTCAGTTTCGGTCCGCCGTGATGGGGACCGCCTGGATCATGATTTCGTCGTAATTGAAGAACCGCTTGAGATTCGCGTCTCTGGTAAACCGCTGGTGGTCACAATGCGCACGCCCGGACACGACGCTGACCTCGCGGCGGGATTTCTCTTCGGCGAAAACGTTATCAACCAAGGCAGCGATATTGCCTCAGTTGATGCTCGAACAGGGTCATCTCAACAGAACACCCAGATTAAGGTAGCCAAGTTTGCTGGCGATTCTATTGACGTGTCGGTTCGTGAAAACCTAAAGCAAGTGGACATCGAACATGCCCAGAGGGAATACCGCGCGACTGCAGCGTGTGGAGTCTGTGGCAAGACCGAAATCGCGGATTTAGATTTCAAGCTCCCAGAACTGACACGGACCGAGATTAACACCACACTTCTCGAGACACTTCCTGATATCCTGCGTCAATCCCAGACGCTATTTGAGGCGACGGGCGGTATCCACGCCGCCGGCATCTTCGATCAAACAGGGTCATTACTGTGCATTCGAGAGGACATAGGGCGCCACAATGCCGTGGACAAAGCGATCGGCCACTTTGTCCGCATGGAAGCGGTACCACTAACACAGAATATTCTTGTGGTCAGCGGTCGGGCAGGATTTGAACTCGTACAGAAAGCGCTAAAAGCCTCTATCCCTGTTATGGTGTCGGTAGGTGCCGCGTCGAGTCTCGCGGTTCAAATGGCGACCGACGCTGGAATGGCACTCTATTCGTTCGCCGGACGCGGTCGTGGCAATCTCCACGTCAAGGACTGACAGCGCCGAGCAAGCGGACTCAAGTCAATCACCTCAAACGACGCCCGGTGCAGCTCACCCGTACGGAAGCTCACAGGAAAAACTGCCCGCATGATTCGAATCACCTTCTCCGTCGTAAACCGCCACCTGCGGATATGGACAGACCGGGCGAGTCATCACGCTATTCTGACCGTCGCCAACCTTGTGGGCCGTCAAGCGGTCGGGCACACGTCCCTCTTCAACCCACAAGCGAATGGCTTCGATCCAATCTACTTGCGACGCTCCGGGGCCACCCGTGCAGTGAAGTACACCGGGCAGCATGTACAGTCGAGCATAGTCGCGAACATTCGGGTCCTCAGCCTCAACGGCTTCGTAGTAATCGATCGTGCCGAGCGCCGTCACGGCTGGATCGGACCAACCAGTCCACATGATCAACTTTCCGCCACTTGTGTCGAAAGCGCTGAGGTCGGTGCTCACTGCGTCGACAACGCCTGAGACCGCACTGACGTCGTTCTTCCAAGTCGAAAAATCATATGACGTAAAGTCCCAATCCGCATCGTTAAAGACAAAGTGTTTATAAAACTGCGTGCCAAACGCGTAATGGCGTGCCGGACCTTCGCGACTGCGGTTGGACCGCGCACCGGTGCTCCAGCTGCCCCAGCCACCAGGGTCAGACTCTCCACCCAACGGAAAACCCGGGAAAATCCGATCGCCGTTGCTAGTCGGCCCATCGTAGATCGCCTCGATCGCCATAAGCTGCGCTGCAGTGATGCAATCTGCTCCAGGCTGGTCTCCCGCACAACGAGGGAGATCCTCGACCTGGAAGTCGCAGGATCGCGGATCATTGAGCACGTCATCCTCAACGCCATCCTGTGCATCACAAGCGGTGTTAATGGCTTCAGCCAGCAGCGCCTGCGTATCACTAGAAATGACTGACTTTGAGATGTCACCATCGGGATGGAGCGCTCGCTGTGTCTGGAGCATGCCCGCTGTGAATGCAGTCCAGTGATATGCCGGTGCCCCAGCGACAATACCGTCAAAATCGTCAGGATATCGCTGTGATTCCATCATTCCCTGCCCGCCACCTCGCGAACAACCTACGAAATACGAATAAGCCGGGTCCCGGGCGTAATAGTGTCTGATAACCGATTTAGCGGCGTCAGACGTCAGGTGAATCGCCCGATGTCCAAAATTCTCCTGTCGTTCACCGTTATTCAGTGCCCAGCTTGCATCAATGCCAGACGACACATGACCAGTGTCTGTAGCAACTGTCGCATACCCTCGCGCCAAGGCGTCAGCACCGAATCCGAAAGACGCGCTCAGTAGCGCCTGGTTCACAATCGGCGTACTCACGAAACCACCGCCGCCCCCCATCATGAATCGACCGTTCCATTCATCCGGTAACAACAATTCAAAATTTATTTCTCTTTCAATGACACCACCGACACGACAATACGACGAGCCAGCCTCGGTGGCCACAACCGTTTCGGCCTGAGTGATTTTCATGTCAATCAGATCGAGACCTAACAGACCTTCACATCGACCCGCGGTTTCGGTTGGCATTCCAGTTCTCAACTCTGAATCCACGCATGCAGCAACAAGAAAAATGGTTGCGGAAAAAAGTGCCAACTGCTTAATGCCATGCATCATTCCACCCTCCGAATAGGGCTACCGCACCTTAACAATACGAAGATCGGCACACACATGAGACAGCCAAAAGCAGGATATACTCCTGCTCCCTATAGCGGTCGAATCGGTCGTTTACTTATTCACTGCCAGGCAGGGGCGTTTCGAATTTGATGGTAACAATTTCCCCAACGTTGAGCATACCAAGCCACACTGACGGTGGAGTCACGCCATAATCAGTCATATCCAGCTCCGCCTCGCCAACACCGCGCATACCGTCAGCCGACTGCACCAACTGAATATCAAACGTAATCGGATTAGTGGTGCCGAGAATTGTCATCGTCCCAGTTGCTTCAGCCACATCATCGGTCTTCAGTCGATACTCTTGAAGGCGATAGATGATTTCAGGGTATTCCTCGACCTGCATTGCTTCACGTAGGTGGTCAGTCATCTGCTCTTCGGGGCAAGTAATCGCCTCGGTCTGAATAGTCAACGCAACCGTCTCCACACCGTCCGGAAACCCAGGTATCGGTTCGCTTGTCCCTCCCGGCGTCACGTCCATTACACCTTCAACGGGACACGTCCAGCCCCGCACTGTCGACGTTCCAGAGATATCAAACTGTGCAGTCACCGTTTGCCCAGCGGCGGCAACTGGCCACAAGAAGAGTCCCAAGAGCAACCCAGCCATCATCGTTATACGTCCATCCCAAGAAAACATGTACGCCTCCGTCTTGCCGCTATTATCCTAGAGTCGTTGCCCCGTACGCCGGTCGACGACGTAACGACCACGTCGCATTTCTTTAATTGACGTGGCACCCGTTTGTCGCATCACAAGCCTCAACTCGCTATGCAAGATGTCTAGTACCTTCTCCGCGCCATCTTGACCAAAACCGGCTAATCCCCAAACGTACGGCCGCCCAATCGCCACGGCATCGGCACCTAATGCGAGAGCCTTAAAGATGTCCGTCCCCCGCCGAATCCCACCATCAATCAGTACCGGAATTCGACCAGCTACTCCCTCAACGACCTCCGGCAGACATTCGATCGTGGATCGCAAGCTTTCGGAGCCTCGTCCTCCATGATTCGAAACAATCACACCGTCAGCACCGTACTGGACGGCCAGTTCGGCATCTTCACGGGTCACAATTCCCTTCAACACCAGCTTCATGCTCGTCGCATCTTTTAGGCGTTTTACGTAGTCCCATGTGTAGATTGCACGTGGCGATCCCGGTGGGGTCGGTGCCAATCCCTGATGCATTGGCTTGATGCGGTCCTCATGACAATTCGCACAAAACGGTGCGCGGATACCCTCAAGACCCTGAGCTCGATTATTTGTCACAGTATTTCGACCACCCAACAAATCAATAGTGAAGACGAGCACTGGACAACCAGAATCTTCAACTCGCTTAACAAGCTGCCGCGCCGTTTCCCAAACTGGCCGCGTATATAGCTGATACCAGACGGGCTGACCATACGCTTCATTAACCTCCTCAACCGACGTCGACGTCTGTGTCGAAAGCATCATCAGGTTACCCTTACTTCGAGCGGCTCGCGCAGCGCCTGGCTCACCTTCAGTGTGAAATCCTTTAAGGCTCGCAACAGGACAGAGCGCTAGCGGAGTCTCCCATCGGGTGCCGAAAAGCTCCGTCGAAAGATCGAGCTGGCTAAAGTCAACCAAGCGCCGCATCCGTAATGAATAATTCGAAAATGCTTCGTGATTCCATCGAAGAGTCTTGTCGTCGTCCACGCCTGTCGCTAAATATGCCCAGTGCTCGGGAAGCATCATCTTTTTTGCGAGCGGTTCGAAATCCATTACCTCAAAAGCCTCATCAAGCGATTGGATGATGCCGTCATCCTCCTGTAAGGCTCCCAACGCAGAAAAACCCAGTCCTCGTTGGCCGAGCAAGGTCGGGAGTTCCGTATATCCCAGCAACGGACTTCCCGCCAGCATCTTCAAAAACTGTCGGCGCCCCTTCAGAGCTTCACTTGAAACCATAGCTTTACTATCCTTTCAGAACGCTCTCGTAATCTGAGAAACGGTGATGTGCCCACTCTTCGTGTCACCCAAAAGCCCAGAAAGTCCGCTCTTGAAATACATCTCTCTTCAAGCACAAAAACAGGCCACCCAAGGTTAACATAGCGGGTAGAATAAGAATCTGGACTTATCCAGACTAGCGGTACACTCCTTGTAATGACTCAACTCGGAGATGTTCACATCAAGGACTCTGTCAGCGCTTCCGACAGACAACCGCCCCATGGACGAATCGTCACGGTTGCCGCGGTAGCACTCTTGGCATTCGCCCTTGGAGTGTACTGGTTTCTTGCAAGAGACGACACTGAGGAACCAGTTGAAACGGTAGTCGAAGCACCACGCGAGGTGACGCCACCTCCTCCTGATCCAGTTGTACCAGACCCAGAGCCCATTGAAGTCCCGGCGTTGAATGATAGCGACGGATTCGTCAGAAATCTTGTAGAGGCGCTCTCGTCACATCCTGAACTGACAAGTTGGTTGGTCAACGAGGGAATCATTCGTCGCTTCGTCGTGGTCATCGACAACATAGCAGACGGGACGAATCCTGCCCAACACATAACGTTTCTGAGACCCCAGAGCCGATTCACTGCAACTAATAGCGGCTCAACTCTCCTGATCAACCCGGACAACTACCGTCGCTACGACCTGCATACGGAGATCATTGACTCACTGGACACACAAGGGAGTGCCGAACTGTACCATCTTCTAGAACCGCTGATTACTGAGGCCTACATAGAGCTGGGAAACCCGGACCGTCCGTTTCTGGGAACTTTTGAAAGAGCGATTATCAATCTGCTCGATGCACCAATCGTTGATACCCCTCCCGTGCTCGTTGAACACGCCCCATTTTTTCATTTCACAGACGAAATACTTGAATCATTGTCCCCCGCTCAAAAACAGTTCCTCGGCATGGGTCCTAATAATGTGCGTACTATGCAGGCTAAAATTCGCCAGATTGCCTTGGCAATAGGAAT
The DNA here is from genome assembly GCA_964624855.1 of uncultured Vicinamibacteraceae bacterium. GTDB lineage: Bacteria > Acidobacteriota > Vicinamibacteria > Vicinamibacterales > UBA8438 > CAUZIB01. Next base: position 23,185 of record CAZUZW010000017.1, on the reverse strand, counting down.
AGCAGACTCCCGACTGCCTTAAGTCCGAAAGCGATTGACCGATAGCTCTTACTTTTCGAAGAATCTCTGCTCTTTTGCCCTCGAGATTTTGCAGTTCTGTATACCCACCGCCGAAGGTAATGACGTCTAGGTGATATCGTGTCTACAGATGGTCCGTATTGCATTGTGCCAGGCTAACCTGACAGTCGGAGATATCGACGGAAACGTTCAGCGCATCCGTGCCGGAATTGAGCACGCCTGCGCTCATGGGGCCGAACTCATCGTCTTTCCTGAACTGTGTGTTACTGGTTATCCGCCTGAAGACCTACTGTTGAGGTCCAGATTCTGTGAACAGGCTGAAGCGGCGGTTCAGCAATTGGCCACCAATGTCCAGACTGCGGTTGTAGTCATTGGATACCCACATCTATCTGGATCTTTGTTCAATTCCGCAGCTGTATTAGCCGACGGCCAAGTACAGGCCATCTATCGAAAATGCTTACTACCTAACTATTCCGTCTTTGACGAAAAACGCTATTTCGCCAGTGGTGACAAAGGGATGGTAGTCAACATAAACGGTGTAGCTGTCGGGGTCACCATTTGTGAAGATCTCTGGCATCTCGACGGTCCTGGTAAAGAGGCTATCGTCGACGGAACTACCCAATTGATTGTGAACCTATCAGCGTCACCGTACCACAAAGGGAAAGGTGTTGAGCGAGAAGAACTGTTCAGAACACGTTGTCGAGACTACAACTGCTTTATTGCATTTTGTAACGCTGTTGGAGGTCAAGATGAACTCGTCTTCGACGGTCACAGCCTGATAATAAGCCCTACTGGCGACGTTCTTGCGCGAGGTCGTCAATTTGAAGAAGACCTAGTAATCACGGATATCGAAGTCGACAGAAACTTGACTACTCCTCCGATCGCAACAGACCAAGTGACTCACGTAACGCTCTCAACACTCAACAAGGCTAAACCGGCGTTCGAGACTCCCCAGCGTCCGCCACTGCTGGCAGAAGAAGCAGAAGTCTATCGCGCACTCGTCCTTGGAACTGCCGACTATTTTTCCAAGAACGGATTTCAGAAGGCTGTTCTTGGACTCTCCGGGGGTATCGATTCGGCAGTGTCGCTAGTAATCGCTGCTGACGCTCTCGGACCAGAGGCGATCACTGCCGTGTCCATGCCGTCGCGGTATACATCTGATGCCAATCGTAACGATGCTAGCGAACTAGCCAAACAACTGGGCGTCAACCTTCTTGAACTGCCTATTCATAAACTCGTTACTTCCTACGACGAGACCCTAACGCCACTTTTTCATGATACCGCCTCAAATGTCGCCGAAGAAAACCTTCAAGCACGTATTCGAGGCAACCTTGTAATGGCTCTTTCGAACAAATTTTCATGGCTAGTCCTCACTACTGGCAACAAAAGCGAAATGAGCGTCGGGTACGCGACTTTGTATGGCGACATGGCCGGTGGTTTCTCAGTACTCAAGGATGTACTTAAAACTTGGGTGTACCGAATAGCTGAATGGTACAACCGCAATCATGAAATTATCCCTCGTAGGATTATTGAAAAAGCTCCGACCGCTGAACTGCGGGAGAACCAGCTCGACACAGACAGCTTACCGCCATATCCCGAACTAGATACGATCCTAAAAGCTTATGTGGAAGACAACCTGACGCTCGCCGAAATCAAGTCACTTGGATTTGAGGAAGAGCTCGTCAGGAGAATTGTTGATATGGTTGATAGCGCAGAATATAAACGTCGCCAAGCTCCGCCAGGAATCCGAATTACCAAAAGAGCCTTTGGAAAAGACCGAAGGCTTCCGATTACTAATAAGTTCAGCACGGAATGACCGTGGCCACAGCCGTTGCGACCTAGTGGTCAGTCTTCCGGAACAAATGGCTTGAATTCCATGCGATGCACTTATACGCGTCAATTCAAATTGGTGCAACTATCAATCTGCCAAGAACACACGAAGGATGGTAAGGTCAAGAGACGATTCGCTCCAGAACACACGCCGTGTCGGATGCGTAACGACTACTCAAACTCGTTCTGTCGTGACGTCCTCATAGCCAAAGAACCCATAAGAACCAATTGACCATGCGTTTGATTCCAGAGATTTACAAGGAAAAAGACAAAACTAAGCAGCCGGTGGTCTCAATAGAACTATTCCCGCCGAAAACCTCGAGTGCACAAGAAAGCCTCTATGAGCGTGCACTTCCTCGATTGGCCAAGGCAAAACCAGACTTCTTTTCCGTGACCTATGGAGCCGGTGGCGCCACTCGAGACAAGACGCTAGAAGTCGCAGACCGCATTCAGAGAAACCATGGGATCACCAGCATGGCTCACCTCACTTGCATCAGTTCGACCCAAGAAGAGATCATCCAGTATCTCGCCGACGCCAAAGCACGTGGTATTCAAAATATCCTAGCACTCCGAGGAGATCCTCCGCGGGACGAACCCAATGCCTCCCCCACTGACAACGGTCTTGATTACGCCTTCCAACTCATTGATTTCATTAAAGCACATGGTAAGTTCTCGATTGGTGCGGCTGGATTTCCAGAAGGCCACATCGCATGTAATGACGGCAAGCATGTGGATTGGAAACGAGTTAAGAACAAATTGGACCACGGAGCAGAGTTCATCTTGACTCAGCTGTTTTTTACAAACTCTGATTACTTTGAATTCCTTGAGTACATGGCAGGAGCGCTAGGGGTCTCGCAACCAATTACACCGGGTGTTTTACCAATTCTCAGCACAGATCAAATCAAGCGATTCACCAAAATCTGCGGCGCCGCACTACCCCAAGAACTTCTTAGCACCCTCGAGCGATTCGAAAACGACGCCGAGGCAGTAAGAGACTTTGGGATAGACTTCGCCACCCGTCAATGCGAAACCCTTCTTGCCGGAGGAGCGCCAGGGATTCACTTGTATTCCCTGAATCGATCTCACGCTTGCGTGAAAATTTTGGACAATCTGGGTTTGATATCAGAAGAATAACAGGTAGGCCCAGCTAACGCTGTAAACAGCAGGGTTGAAGAACTAACTTCGATCCATCCACTCAACAAACCCAGATGATTGGGCGTCAACGATCATCACACGTACGACACGTTGATGCTCATGCATTAACTGCTTGGCAGCATCTCTGGCTTCATCCACCGTGTCGTATTGATTTGCTACGGCTGGTGAGTTAACCGAGCCACCCCTGACGGTACTGACAAGCTTGAACATAAGTGAAAGGAAACGCCTCCGTTGCTCTGATCATACCACTTGCAAAATTGGAAGTATTGGTTTTCACTTCTGATGACCCACTTCAGCCAACCAGCATGCCCTATTTCGGCGCAGAATGAACAGATTCTAATGAAACTGGTCTGCGGCACCTGCACCAACCGCCATTTCGCCAATAGCGCTACCCAAAACTAAGTCCACAACTGCACCGTAACTAGCAATTCCGTCTGTAACCCGATTGGCTCTCAGGTACCGGTCATACACACGATTTGCATTTGTTCTCACTACGGGCACCGCTTGAGAGACACGAGCGGCCACCAAGCGAAAATCATTCATGGGCCCATCATCCACTCGCCGCCACAATCGACCCTGTTCCTTGGGATCAAACTGTCTCACCACATAGGGAAAAAGAAATACCCACGCACTGTAACGGGCACCCGCATCTCCAGAAAGACACGTTAACCACCCCACAAAACTCGCTTCGGCTTCGTTTGCGTAGCCAGCTAAATGCGCCCATTCGTGCGCCACAACGAAAGGGCGTTCAAACGGTAGAACCGTCGTATTGACGAGCACCTCAAGGGAAAACGGGTTAACCATTCCATTAATCCCTGCCCACTGGAAGTAGGGCGTCAGAATAGTAGGTTTCGGTAATCCAGGAACCGCAGTCCGCTGAACGCCTAGTTCTCTCTGAACCCGTTGAAAAGCCGGACCGAGATAAGCCGGAAATTCGTCTAGAGTCCACCATCGCTGCGCGTGAGCCTGCGGGTATAGTCTATTGAGACTAACCGTGGCTTCATTGGCAAGTGCTACCAGAGCTTCATTGTTAATCCGCTGGGCTTCATAATCCAGTTTTGCAGTGAGAGGCTCTCGTCGATAGTTCAGCCCCCAAACAAAGAAAAAAACCAGATAAGCTACAGCTCCCGCAGTGACCGTAGTGATCGCCATCTGCCGGCACGCGGCCCAGCGTTCACCTAGAGCAGCACGCTGGAGCGCGCGGAACCATACCCAAGGCATTCCGATTAGTACGCCCAGCAGTAGCACATCAAACCAAGCAACTGGCATCAAACTCGAGAACGGAGTCAGTAGATTCTGAGCTAGAAGATAAACCTGCTGGGAATAAAACGTTTCCACCAAACGATGCGACGTAGGAACAACGGCAAGTGCAACTGCCGACCCAATCAATAGCAAACTAATCGGTCGCCTTTTCCACACTCGCATATCCGAAATTGCCCCCACAGAATGCACCACTACACCACTTCAAGCCGACCGCCGTGTGCGTCAAATACGTGAAGATGTCGCGCAGGCATGGCAATCGACACGCGGTCGCCTACCTGATACGAACTGTCCCCGACCTCCTGCACGATGAACTCGCCACCATCGACGTGAACTTCGATGGCAGTTTGTCCTGCTTGAGCCCGAATGGCCTCAACCTTGCCCCGCCAACCCGCGGTCGGGTCTGGGTTCAACTGAATATGTTCAGGCCTGACACCCAAGAAAACATCACGCGCATAATCTTCGGCAACCAACCCATTGAGTTGCACAGCTCGCGGGCCAATTTCAACGGCAACCCCATCTTTTTCCAATATGCCTGGAACAACATTCATCGGCGGATCACCAAAAAACCCTGCCACAACGATGTTCTTCGGTCTGTCGACAATCTCAGTAGGCGTACCAATTTGTTGTACTGCACCATCGTCAAGAACCGCCATCCGATCAGAAAACTCCAGAGCCTTTCCCTGATCAGCGGTTGCAAGAATAATTGTCGTGTCGTCGCCTAAACCATTTGGTTTAAGCTCGCCAACAAAATCTCTAAACGCGGCAGCACTCATACCAGAGGTGGAATCATCAAATACAACATACCTGCAGGAATCTGGTTTAATCGATCCGTCGGACAGCACCGTCGCCACACCACGCTCAGCGGCAGGCAACTCGTTAAAAACAACCGTGTCAGCGGTCAATGTTCCCGTTGACGGTTCATCCGTTCCAGCGATCACCCGTAACAATGTTGATTTTCCACATTTGGCTGGACCGACAAACGTAAAGAATTCCCCAGGCTCAATCGTCAGTGTCGGGATGTGGAACGCTGTCACATCTCCGAATTTTTTGGTGAGGTGATCAAATCGAAGTCCCATACTAAAAAGCATACCAGTCTTTGTCTTGTCGACTCTCCGCATCGACGGACCACCGGCGCCTGGCATAAACTGCTGCATATGGACGAGAAGAATTCTGATCTCGATTGGGGACAATCAACCGTCGACACTGCCTGTCCACTTGACTGTCCCGACTCCTGCAGTCTTTCGGTGAAGCTCACAAAAGGCCGTCTGGTCGAAATTAATGGCTCAACCAGAAATCCTGTAACTAATGGATTTATCTGTGCCAAAGTTCGCGGTTTTGCCAAACGAGTATACGGAGAGGACCGACTGCATCATGCCGGTGTTCGTGAGGGCAGCAAGGGTGAAGGTCGGTTCAAGAAGACCACATGGGATAAAGCCTTGGACCTGATTGCCAATCGGATGAAGCAGATCCGAGATGAGCATGGCGCTGAAGCTATCCTTCCATTTTCTTACGGCGGGTCTAACGGACTGATCTCCCAAGATACTTCCGACGCACAACTTTTCAGACAATTCGGAACAAGTCGACTGGCCCGCACCGTCTGCGCGGCGCCCACAACCAGTGTCAGTCAAGCGATGTACGGACGGATGCCAGGTGTCTCATACGTCGACTATCAACACGCTCGACTAATCATCATTTGGGGAGCTAATCCGCCAAGCTCTGGCATACACCTTCTCCCTCACATCAGAGCTGCCGTGGAAGCCGGGGCAGCCCTTGTCGTAATTGACCCCAGACGGACCAGTCTCGCTAAGCAAGCTGATATTCATTTACAAGTACGTCCCGGAACCGATGTCGCGGTCGCTTTGGCAATGCATCGCTTTCTTTTTGAAAATGGCTTCGAGGACGAGGCCTTTCTCAACGAACACACACACGGTGTAGACAAACTGAAGGCGCGGGCCAGCGAATGGACCCTGGACCGGGCCAGCACCGTCGCAGATGTCGACCCTGACCTGATAGAACGCGTCGCTGAAATGTATGCCGAGACATCACCAGCTGTAATCCGATGTGGCTGGGGACTCGAACGAAATCGAAACGGAGGAAACGCGGCGCTCTCGGTGCTCGCGCTTCCGGCAGTCGCAGGCAAATTTGGAGTTCGCGGCGGCGGGTTCACAATGAGTAATTCTGGCGCGTGGACCGTGAACACCGACGTTGTCACTAACTCTGTCGAGCCGACGACACGAGTCATTAATATGAACCAACTGGGTCGAGCCCTGACTGAGTACGTCAAGCCGTCAGTTCAGATGCTCTTCGTCTACAACTGTAACCCTGCGGTAACAATGCCGGATCAGAATCGAATTCTGCAAGGCCTTAAACGTGACGACCTGTTCACCGTCGTCTTTGACCAGGTCCTCACAGACACAGCACAGTGGGCCGACGTAGTACTGCCTGCGACTACTTTCCTTGAACACTACGATTTAGCCAGAGCCTACGGGCCAATTAGTCTACAGCTCGTACAACCGGTTATCGAACCTGTTGGGGATTCTCGGCCCAATGTCGAAGTGTTTAGTGATTTGGGGCAACGTTTGGGCCTTAACATTAATCCGTCTTTTCGGTCTGATCCTGAATCAGTCATGCATGTTGCTACTGCCTTGAAAGCTGACGTCCGCGACAGTCTGATGTCTTCCGGTATTGCTACATCAGAATGCCCTGCCGAACCGATCCAATTCATCGACGTTTTTCCTCGAACAATAGACGCTAGAATCAACCTGTTCCCCGAAGCACTTGACCTGGAAACCCCAATAGGTATTTATGCCTATCAAGGTGACACTGCTAACGAAAAATATCCGCTTATAATGCTCTCACCTGCAACATCAAAAACGATTACGTCGACTCTGGGTGAATCGCGCGAGCGAATCGTGTCGCTCGAGATGCATCCTCATGATGCCAGCGCACGAGATCTAACTACCGGAGATACAATCCGCGTCTTCAATGACCTCGGCGAGATTCATTGCTTCATTAGAACCAACCAAGACATGAAAGTTGGGACTGTTGGTTTACCAAAAGGCCTCTGGCGCAAAAGCACATTAAACGGGTCAACTGCGAATGCTCTTGTATCCGATGCCTCCACCGATGTCGGCGGCGGCGCTTGCTTTAATGACACTCGTGTCGATGTCACCCGAGTTGTGACAGCTGAGTTGGGAGACCAACAAATTGCGCTTTGGACACTTGAGCAGCCTCCAGACGGAGTACACTAGTAACCTGTCATAAGACGAAGTCAGGAGAACAAGAACGTGGATCCAACTGACGACAAACAGCCCGATTCATCTGCCCCCATATCGGGGGAACGAACGGTCAAGTGCGTGAAGTTTCAAAAGGAAATGCCAGGCTTGGATAAGCCACCTTGGCCGGGTGAGTTAGGCCAGCGGATTTATGACGGTGTTTCCATAGAGGCCTGGAAACTCTGGGAAGAACGCATGAAAATGATCCTCAATGAATACCGGCTTATGCCTTGGCAGAAGGAAGCGCAGGAAATGGTTGCCAAATTCATGGAGGATTTCTTCTTTGGTGAAGGATCAGCTCTTCCGCCAGACTATGTTCCTCCACAGGCAAAATCCTAAGCTCGAAGACTACGAAGACACTACAGGTATTGACGGTTCAATCTCGAAATTCAAGCACTCGAGGGCGGACCGTAACGCCGACTCTACTAGTGCTGGTTGCGCCGCTCGAGCAAAGATAAACCCTAAGTAACTGTCTCCCTCAGGCAAAGGTCGAATTCTCTGATCCTGTCGAGCAGTAATAACAACATCTTCGACATACGGAACTGCTTGTGCCAAGGACAATCCATCAACTTTTTTGTACAAACCGTCGGCAGGAATAGGGATCATCATTACACCCGACGCTTGCTCTTCCCGACGATAATCAGATATCTGCCCTCCCATAGCGTGCTGTAGTAGTAGATTTTCTAAGGACACGGTCTCCCCGTCAGGTCCAACAAACTGCAATGCACGTGCGCAAAGCCCGCCAATCGGACGCGGTGCAATCTCCAAAATAAAAATATCGTCTGAGCCGATGCGACATTCAGCATGAACAGGACCATCCGTCAATCCCAATGCGGTCGACGCATCACTGACGGCTTGTCGAATCCCCTGTTGAATCCGCTCAGTATGTCTAGACGGCGTAACGTAAATCGTTTCCTCAAAAAATGGTCCCTCAAGGAGATCAGGTTTATCGAACACCGCAAACTTGCGAAATACACCCTTTATCAAGACGCCCTCTACTGCCACCTCTTTTCCTGGCAGATACTCCTCAATAAGAATCGTTGAGTTTGCTGAATCCCGAAGAGTTTGAATCTCAGGCGAGGTCTGCATGTGACAAACCCGGTGCATAGCAGCCGAAAGCTCCTTCAGTGAATTCACCCGTATCACACCTCGACTAGCTGACATGTTCAACGGCTTGACGACACACGGAAATCGCACCTCGCTAGGGATATCGTCCACCGGAGTATCAGTAGGCAATGCGACGAACCACGGTGACGGAAATTGTTTGTCCCGGAGACGGCTCCGTGTCAAAAGTTTGTTTCCAGCGATACGCACTGCTTCTGGTGAGTTCCCAGGTAATACCATAGCTTGTGACACAAGAGATGCCATCAAAGCCGGTCTGTCTCCTACGGCCACGACGCCTATAATCGGCCGCGTCTCGAGAGCCTGGCGGATTGCCTCTACCGAACCATCCGCATCGGTGAACCGAACAGAAATAGCGTCATCGCGCCATGGATCCTCAAGAACATGGCACCGATCAGTCGCCAGTATGAGTTCAATACCCAATCTTTTGGCCGCTTCACCAAACGATCGAACTTGGTAACCCGTTGTTGTGGCTATTAAAAGAATCCGTGCCATTTGCCTGTCCGGTTTGGTTGCCGATGTTCTATACCAGAGCTACCTGCTCAGCTGTCGGCTCGGCTCAACAGTACCAAGGTTCGTTTAGGAACGGAACTTCAGAACGTTTTCGAGAAGTGTGCTGAATAACCGGATCACTTCGCCCAACCAATCGACGCGCAACCTCCCAAACATCATCAAAAATCTCCGCACGACAAGAGATAGGACTGCGGCCTACCAATGCCGTAATCTCATCATGCAATGCATCAACCTTCGGATCGGGATGTTGCCAAGGATGCACGAGCCGTAATGGGTCGAACGGCTTCACGCAAGCATTAACTTCTGGTGCCGCGAGTAAATATGACCCGTCAGGAACCAATAGTCGGATAGCGAGTTGAATAGGTGCGACGTGATGAACGAGCGATAATTCATCAATTGTGTCGAGGAAGGTGACGTAGCTCTCCAGTGTGGTCCACGGCGTGAACGCAACAAATGTTGGAATAAGATTGATACCATACTCGCGACACGCTTTAACGGCCATCCGCACATCGGCCGCCGTGTGTCCTTTGTTTAGTGCGCTCAGAACATCGTCATCAAATGACTCCACAGCACTAGTGATAAACAGACATCGTGTGTCCCGCAATCGGGTCAGTTGGTCAGAATGCTGCAACAGATGCTGAATCTTGATAGTTACGTCGTAAGTCAAGTTTGGAAAGTTGTCAGCGATACTCTCGATCACGCGAAGCGCATGCCCAATGCCATTGAAAAAATCTGGATCCCCGAAAGTAATATGCTGAACTCCTCGGTCAACCTGGCGACGCACATCCTCAATGACCACCTCAACAGGAATCACACGAAATTGTCCCTTGTAGATTGGAACAATCGGGCAATGCTTACAATGATGCTTACACCCTCGACTGGCCTCGGTATAGCCAACGATCTTTCTTGCTCTGCCGTACTCTAATGCCGCGTAGTAAGACGGTGGCGGAAGGTCAGAGCGGTCAGGTACAAGGAAAGATAGCCTCGGCAGTTCGTGCTCAGTGGATATCCCAACGACAGATTGTCCGGTAGCCAAGGCCAAGAGATCTGCTTCAAACTCACCCCCAAGAATGGCCTCGACACCAAGTCTCGACAGAACCTCTTGATTGAGAGGCGCATATAAACCGTAACAGCAAAGCGTGGCATCTGGGTTCAGTTCTCGCACCCGTCGAATAACGGGAACCGCTAACCGAGTGGCAGTATGCATCGGCAAGTGAAATGCTACAAAGTCGACCGACGCGAGCTCATCTCGAAACGGTTGTCGAGAGAGATCGAGACATGTGACATCTACGCCCGCTTGTCTCAGCCAAGCTGCGGGAGATGCTAATCCAAATGGTTGTCGTCCCATTTCATAGGTGGAAATAAGCAGCGTCCGCATCTGCCTATGGCCATGAAATTCCTGGTACCGGTGTTTCATATCACCCAGCACTCGTCTTACTTCGCTGCGCCAATCAAACGACTTACCGGTCGCGACACAATTAGCATGAGAAGCCCTGCGCCAGTGACGATAAGGCCAACGGTTCCAAATAACTGAGGAAGTGGCAAACTCTCGATAAGACCCGCCACCAAGCCAGCCAACAAGTTGCCAAGAGCTGCCGCCATAAACCAAATACCCATCATTTGACCGACGAACCGCTGGGGAGACAATTTAGTAATACTGCTCAGCCCAACTGGGCTCAAACAAAGTTCGCCGGTGGTATGAAAGAAATAGGTCGCAATCAGCCACATAGGATTCGCAAGACCACCATCGACAGTACCGGTTGCTGCCCACGCCAACACAAAGAAGCCTAATCCGAGTTGAACCATGCCGAGGGTGAACTTAACAACAATCGATGGGTTTCGACTCCCCAACGAGACCCAAATCGATCCAAATACCGGAGCTAAGAGAATAATAAACAAGGGATTAATTGATTGAAGCCAACTGGCCGGAATCTCCGAACCAAGTATTGCGCGGTTAGTTAACCTTTCGGCAAACAAATTCATCGACGATCCTGCCTGCTCAAAGCCAGACCAAAAGATCGCAGCCGCGAGAAACAACAACGGAATGACAGCGACACGTTTTCGCTCGTCTTCGGTCAGGTTTCCCCAAAGAAACACGTAGGCAAAATATAAGACGACTAAGATCGTGATCAGAACACCCGTTCCTTGCGCGACAATAAGAATCGACAATGACAACATTCCCGCCGCCTGAAACACAGCGAACACCGCCGTCAATCCTACGACCACACCTACGCCTAAAAAGAGTGTCCGCCAAGCTTGATGTTTCTCTCCTGGTGTTGACCGTAGTTCGCCCGCCTCTCCAAGGTAACGCCTCCCCCACACGTACTGGACAACGCCGAGTAACATCCCCACACCGGCCGCACTGAACCCTAGATGCCAATTCACATTCTCTCCTAGGGTTCCACATACAAGTGGACCAGCCAGAGCTCCGACGTTGATACCCATGTAGAACACTGAAAATCCAGCATCGCGCCTAGCCCCGCCTTCCGGATACAAGTCAGCCACAATAGCGCTCACATTAGGCTTAAGTAAGCCCGTTCCGAGGACGATTAAAACCAATCCAAGATAAAAGGCATTGGTAGTCGGAACAGCCATCGTAAAATGACCGGCCGCAATTACGATTCCACCCCACAGCACTGCTCGCCGCTGTCCCAGCAGTCGATCCGCGATCCAGCCCCCTGGAAGAGCTACTGCATAAACCCCAAACGTATAAAGTCCGTAAATGGCCGTCGCAGTAACATCGGTCATACCAAGACCACCGGTGGCAACCATGTCAGTCATGAAGAGAATCAGCAGTGCTCGCATGCCGTAGTAACTGAACCGCTCCCACATTTCTGTAAAGAACAACGTGGAGAGACCACGGGGGTGCCCAAACCAATCCGACGCAGAAGATGTCTGCATATCAACAATCATAAAGTAAACATGAGCACATGCCGATTTGGATCAACAAACCTGTGGGAAACCTGACAAATATGACGATAGAAATGTTCGACCAACAAACTCAATCACATAAACCAAGCATCAATGTGACAATTGAAAAGCATTCGAATTACACCATCTCCCGCAAAGTCGTCTTCTCACCATAAAGTCCCAAGCAAATAACTAAAGGGAAAGAAACTATGGATTGCCCAGAGTTGAAAGATGCATTCAACCTGTGAATACCAAAAGACTAAAGGCCAAACATCATTACTTGAGGAAACCTAAACGAGGAGGCGCTGCGCTATTACGTTCCACACAACATACGAAAGACGTCGACGGGCATGCCGGGCTATCGCCCCTTGCCAGAATTGCCCAGCAATCACTTCGCAATCCCGTGGCACATCGCCGACTACAAGTAATTCTTTATGCTCGGCTACATAGCGATCGAGTGCGTCGGTCGACGGGTATCCTTCATTAACCAGAACAACATCAACCGGTCGACCAATGACCTCGCTAACGTTACGGACCGCATCTGCCGCCGTGAAACCTTGCATCCCCCGGCCTTCCGTCACAATATTAGCAATTAGTACGATTGGACCAGCCACCTGGCGCAAAGCTTCCGCAACACCTTTTACTAACAGAATCGGCATCAAACTCGTAAAAAAGCTTCCAGGACCAATGACCACTGCATCAAATCCCCTGATAGCGTCAGCCACCGGTGGATGAATTTGCACTTCTGGCTCTAGCCATGTCCGAACAATCCGCCGTCCCTGTGTCTGTTTTTCATCAACGGCGACCTCACCCTTGGTCTGAGAACCATCTTCGTACTCGGCGCATACACTTGCATGTTCCACACTGATCGGCCACACATGACCATTGCAGTCCAAAAGGGCCCTCAATGAATCGACAGCCGTCAGAAAATCTCCGCTGTACTGCTCCATCATAGACAGCAAAAGATTTCCACTCGTATGTCCCCCGAGTCGATCATCTTCTAAGCGAGGAAGGCGAGAAAGAAGAATTCGCCTCGCCTCAGACTCATTTCGAGCCAGAGCCAGAGCGCACTTCAGCACATCACCGGGCGGAAGGACTCCAAGTTGGTCACGTAGTTGTCCTGAGCTCCCGCCACTGTCAAACATTGTCACCACTGCGTGAACCCGGACCCACGGGTTATATTTGAGTCCGCCGATCAGGCTTGGGAGTCCGGTCCCACCTCCGAAACAACCGACATCAAGCTCACGCAGTTTCACCGCAGGCATTGTACAACGCAGGAAAGTTGCCTTCCGTGAAGTGCTTACTCAGTCTCACGTCTGATAAACCACGACAAACCCGGCAGCACCTTGCGGTCCATGTCTCCGTCTTCGAGACCTAGGCATTGTTTCCGGCATGACTAAAACTCAAGCGTTTTTGCCCAGCGGTCAGTGTTCCCCATCATGAATCAAAGGAACAGACAATCGTTTCACCAATATTGCACATATTTGCACACTTTAGCACTAAATATCACTTGGTCTAGATTACTGCCATCATGTGAGTGTTCGAGTCGGTCGATATACCGGTTGGTAAACGGATGCGACGTCTCGTACTACTTGCAATCGGAGCAATTGGATTTGGATGCTTGGTGGTCCTCAATGTGGGAGGTTACCGCTACGGCGTTTCAGATCAAGCGTTCTATATTCCGGTTATTTTGCAAGAGCTCACGCCGAACATGTACCCCCATGACGCATCATTGATCGCAGCCCAAGACCGCTTCTTCTTTTTCGACGACTGGTTTGCCGTTATTCTCAGATATTCGAACATCTCCATACCATCTGGATTTCTAATCGGATATGCACTCACGCTGTTGCTCATATTTGGAGCCATCGTAGCGGTTGGCCGCTCCATATACACCAGTTGGTGGACTGTGTCCGCCCTGGCCATTGGATTAACCATTCGTCACCGAATCCCAGACACAGCTGTCAACACACTTGAGTCCTATTTTCACCCGCGTCTTCTTGCGTTCTCAATTGGACTATGGGCGGTTGCAGCTTTTCTTCGCGGTCGAACCTGGCTTGCACTCGTGGTCACCGGGATAGCACTTCTAGCTCATCCCACGACTGGTTTGTGGTTTGTTGTGTTCGTAGGATCAGCGGCTCTCGTGTCTGACCGTAACGCCCGCCCCAGTCTAATCGCTCTTATATTCATGGCTGTCGTAGGCGCGACGTACGCCCTCGCTGGCCCACTCCGTGAACAACTAGTTGTCATGGACCCCACTTGGTCAAATGTCCTGTCAACTAAAGACTACTTAATAGCCAGTGAATGGCTTCCGATCACTTGGTTCGGACACTGTGCGGTCGTAGGTCTCATCGGTTACGTTTATTGGTATCGTCGGTCTTTAAGTCTCAATTCGACCAAAGAAGACGGCCTGATCCTCGGGTGTGTTGTATTACTCGGCCTCTTTCTTCTCTCTGTGCCGTTTGCCAGTGCGAGAATAGCTCTCGTGGTCCAACTCCAATTTAATCGAATCTTTTGGTTGTTGGATCTTTTCGGAAGTATCTATCTAGCCTGGCTACTTGTTGAAAGTCCTCTATGGTCTCGTTCAAAACTCGCTTGGCTTCGCAAGGCACCTCGCCCAGCAATGGCGGCCTTGTTATTAGTACTAGCTCTAAGCCGAGGCGGATATGTCATGTTTGTGGAACGAACTGGGCATCCCGTGTTAGAAGCCAACCTCGCGCCTAGTGATTGGCACGAAGTAATGGAATGGGCCGCTACTCAACCACTGGGAACACATTTTCTCGCAGAACCGGACCATGCAGTACGATACGGCACAAGTATCCGCGCCTCCGGTGGCCAAGATGTATTCCTTGAGATTATCAAAGACACGGGTATAGCAATCTATTCTGCAGACATTGCCCACCGCCTCTCCCAGCGTATCGCTGATCTTGGTGATTTCAAGTCACTAAACGCAACAACCGCACTGAGGCTCGCCGACCAGTATGATCTGGATTTCTTGATCACAGAACATTCAATAGACCTCCCAGAGACAAAGCAAACTGGTCGGTTCCATGTCTATGACCTCAATAGTGACGTCCAGCTGGTTAGCTCTGATATCCGAACCTCAGCAACGTTTCAAGACAACTGATAAAGTCGTGGTAGCCAAGAACCATACCCATCTGTAATGGCCCGCGACTCGGCTACGCAGATGAACGCGGATACTACCCGCGTTAAAGATGTGAATTCCCCGACCATGCAACCTTCTTCTATCGACAACTCTCAATCATTTAACGAATCGGAAGCACGCCACAGCTTCATTCCTCTTCGCGGACTAGAGGGCGGACACCTCATGACGTTGTACACATGGGCTTACCCTCGATATTTTTCCAGACTACCCCCTCCGCAGGCCCGCTATTTTGACGTCGCATCTGATGCTCGTGTTCTAGCCCATTGTCATTGGCAGCCCCATCGTCGCCAACATCCCACCCTCCTAGCGCTCCATGGACTTGAGGGGTCGAGTTCCGCGCACTATATGCGTGGCCTAGCGGACAAAGCGTTCTCGATTGGTTTTAATGTTGTTCTACTAAATCAACGCAACTGTGGTGGAACGGAACACCTGTCCAATGGTCTCTATCACTCAGGTATGTCATCCGACCCTGCAGCAATTATCGAAGAACTTGTCGAACTCGACGGGCTCACCAGAATCGCAGTCATTGGTTATTCCCTAGGTGGAAACATAGCGCTCCGATTGGCAGGTGCACATGGACCATGCGGGCCGGCTGGTGCAATCACATCCGTGTGTGCAGTGTCTCCAACCATGGATCTCCGCCGGTGTGTCGACGCGCTGGAACAACCCAGCAATCTTCTTTATGAACTCAACTTTGTCAGAAATCTTCGAGGACGAATGCGCCGAAAAGCCAAAGCTTTCCCTGGTCGTTTCAACCTGAAAGCTCTATCGGGAGTCAGAACAGTCCGTGGATTTGACGAGGCTTTCACAGCGCCACACCACGGCTTTAAGGATGCCGAAGATTACTATTTTCGCGCAAGCAGCCTCAGAATCATCAACCAGATCGCGGTGCCAACTCTTATTTTAAGTGCGAAAGACGACCCATTCGTTCCATCGGATCAATTCAGTGAACCTTCCGTTGTAGCGAACCCAGCAATCACAACAACGATCACCGAACACGGTGGCCACTGCGGCTTCTTGACCCACTCATCAGACCACTTTGATGGTTATTGGGCCGAGAAACTTTCCGTTGAGTTCTCTCAGCGCCACAGTCCAACGTCATCAGCCTGAGCATCATTCGTTAACGTCTGACCGTGTGTAGAACATCCCGTTCCCTTTATGAACATGACTAAGTCACGACTCACTTCACAGGAACTAAAGCTCGTCAGACGCATGAAGACCCCACGTCAGGTTCAGAAATTCCTAAACGAGCTCCCGTATAACAACGAGTCGCCACGCCGAGCCACCCTTCGTAGCTTCCGAAGTGTTCTTTCCCACTGGACCGCCCATTGCATGGAAGCAGCACTCACAGCCGCCGTCATTCTCGAATGCCACCGCTATCCGCCACTTGTTATGAGCCTTGAATCAGTCGATCAACTCGATCACGTTCTATTTGTCTATCGCTGGCGTCAATACTGGGGTTCTGTAGCACGATCGCGAGACCCCGGACTCCATGGACGAAAACCCGTATTTAGTTCGGCCAGAAATCTGGCCTTGAGTTATGTCGATCCATACGTCGACATGACCGGCCGAATTACCGGCTACGCTGTGGTTGATCTTCGGGCACTAGGACGTTACGACTGGCGGCTCTCGAAACGTAACGTGTGGAAAGCCGAAAGACTTCTGCAAGATGCACCACACCACAAACTCCGTTCCTCTGATCGACGCATTGATAACTTGCGCCGGCGGTTTGAGAATTTCAAAAACCGATACCCTGATCAAAAACCTATGTACTACAAAAATCAGGACAAATGGAGTGACATTCCAAAGGAATTCAAGACTTAAGGCACGTGCGTTGCGTTATTGCTCGACCTACGACGACGTCGATAATTGACTATTCCTAGTCTAAATCGAACTCGCGCATCGGTTTTTCGATTGGTTCATTTTTCGCTTGCTTAAGAGCCTCTTCAAAACGCTTAGAAAGCACGTCGCTGCGACCTTTTTCCTCGGCCACCGACTGGCTAAACAATGCTTCGCGTCTAGCCTTCTCTGAGGCAAGAATGCTCTGGGCGTCGTCAAGCTTCGGCTTGTCCTCTCGCTCAGATTCTCGCCACGACACCACGCGTTTGAGGCCGACGTCAACCACAAGTGTCGAACCACAACACGGACAGTCAGTTTCGATTTCTGATGAAAGCTTCGACATTCTAGTTGCCAGGAAAAATATCGTGACTCGTCTCTATGCTAGCGCACACAAGACTACCCCTCTTCTTCATACTCGCCTGTGGAAATCGGACTTATTCGCGTCGAAGCTCTTAGAGCCTCGCGGAAATCATAAACAGCCATACCTTCCACGTGAATCGACAATTGGCAGCTTAGTGCCTTTTTTTTGATCACAACAGTAACCGGGCTACCCTCAACACCGTCTTCAAATCGCAATCGACACCCACAAGCCAAACGGGCATTTTGGAAACCCTTTAACATTAGCGAATCATACTATAGCCCTGATTAATCAAGTTGATCGCTTTAGAGTTTCACAGTGCTACTGATCGACTGATTAGAAATTGTGGGAGTGCACGACACAGTCTGACGGTTTGAAGTGGAAAGCGAACTGACAGTTAAAGCAGTGACTTCAGATCCGCTTCAAATTCATCCTTCGTACCAATGCCCATATGTGTCTTGCACCACGTACCATCGCGATCGATCCAAAAGCTCATCGGCAGTCCCCAAATCGGCCCCCATGCCTCTTGGAAGTCATCTTCACCGAGGCCAACAAGCATGGGGTAATTGACTGCAAATTCGTCAGCAAATGGCTTAATCTCATCGGCAGTGTCATCGGTTGACAAGCCAAGAACAACGAACCCTTGATCACGATATTCATCTTGAAGCTCAATAAACCCTGGAATCTCAATCTTGCATGGACCACACCAGGTAGCCCAAAAGTTCAACAGAATGACATTCCCTTTAAACGTGGCCAAGTCAACATCATCCCCATTCATATCCTTCAGGATATAGTCAAGCGGAGCAGGTTTAGCATCAGCTTCACAAGAGGCTGCCGCCACCTCACCTCCGAACAGCGGGAAAGAGGAAATCGTAAAACCAGGAGCACTTGGAAGAGTCAAAAGAGCTAAGGCTAGCGCTACTCCAACAGCTACAGTCCATCTTTTCATGATATGAATCCTTACCCTAGACTGCTACCGATAGCACTTGACATCCTCGCCCCGTCAACACGAACTGTCGCCCGAAACATGGTCACTACCGACTCGCCGTCTGAACCAGATTATCAACTCAAGTGTAATGAACTCAAGCCACTGATCGTAATCTACTCAAAATTATTGAAAAATAGGAGATTTCCACGAATCATCGCTCATAGGTACGGCCTCGTCCTAGACTTTCCGGGCCAAACAAACACGATTTTCACGCACATGGCATAGTTCCGGGCACACGTTCTTCTGCCCCCAACAAACATTTAAACCAAACCAGCGAAACCATTCCTGTACTTCCTTTAGTTTTGCAGCACCATTGGCGTCAATGTTTAACAACCACCAAGCGTTGCGGCCGTACTCATAGCTACAGTAAGATGAATTAATATCGTTGATATTAGTCCATCGATTACCATCGGTCGGGCAAGAGGTATTTCCCTGATGAATCAGAACGTCATCTCATGTCTGTCTAAAGGATTGGTGTTTCTCTGTACGACACTGCTCCTATCACCGCTAGCAACCATAAAACTCGATGCTCAGTTCTTTCCGTTCTACGGCAAGAATCGCGTCAAATACGACAAGTTCGATTGGCACATTTATACGACAGACCACTTCGAGATCTACTACTACCCGGAACTTGAAGAGCATCTCGACCGCGTAGCTGGTTACGCAGAAAGTGCCTATCAGCAGATTAGTGCAGACTTACAACATGAACTGGCGTTTGTCGTACCACTGGTGATCTTCAAGACGCATAGCGAATTTGAACAACAAAACATTATCCCAGGAGCGAGTCCAGAGGGCGTAGGAGCGTTCGCAGAACCTCAGCGTGACCGAATCGTTCTGCCGCTGGATGAGCCGCCCGATGGCCTCTATCGGCTTATCACTCACGAACTAACACACATCTTCATGTTTGATATTGTGCCCAGGTCACTCATTCGCAGAAGTGTTCCATTGTGGGTCGATGAAGGCATAGCAGACTACATGGCCGGAATCTGGCGCCCGCTGGACCTGATGCAAGTTCGGGATGTCGCAGTATCGGACAGTGTCCCCTCAATGACTGATTTTCAGGGTTATGGAGGTTTTGCTAATGCGAGGGTGGTATACAACCTTGGCCACGCAGTGTTCGAATTTATCGAAGACGAATGGGGTCAAGCAGGCGTGCGACAATTTCTCTTCGGACTGCGCCGTATGTCTATTGGAGGTGGCGGCGATAGTGTCTATGAGGAAGCCCTAGACGTAGACGCCGATGGATTCGACGACCGGTTTCGCCGCTATCTCAACGAGCGTTTTGAAGCCTTTCGAGAGAAGGAACGGCCACTCGACTACGGCCGAAATCTGGCTCCAGATTTCATATCTCAATACCCGGTTGTCTACAACATCGAAAGCGCGCCTTCCGGTGAAGTGATAGCGGCTGTTGCGTTGAACCGGAAGGACCAAGAATTCGACATAGTACTGCTATCCGCTCACACGGGTGAAATCATAGACAACCTCACGAGTGGTTTCGATCAATCGCTTGGATTTGAGTACATCCCACTACCCGGGCAGCGGTTTAATACTGTCTCGTGGATCAGTTGGTCTCCCCAAGGAGACCGTGTGGCGTACTTCGTTCGGAAGGGCAAATACAAGTCTCTGGTAATTCAAAATGTTCTCACTAAAGATGTGGAACGTCGGATTGATCTCGACATGGTCGACGAACCAGAATCACCAGATTTTTCTCCCGACGGCACTGCTGTCGTTTTTTCAGCCTTGAGTTCCGGGATCGGAGACATCTTTGAACTTGACCTCCACACTGAAGAGGTAACCAATCTAACCAACGATGAGTTCGCCGATTATGCGCCCTTGTATTCTCATGATGGATCAGCAGTCCTCCACCTCGCCCGAGTGTCAGGAAACAACAAGTACTTCTCAATTAATCTCTCAGACGAGACTCGCACCCAATTAACGTTCGGCACCCACGATGATGCCGGCGGCCAACTGATCGACAACGACACCCTAGTATTTTCGTCCACGGCCATAGACCCAGCACAACCGATCTCCCCTGACGTAGCCCGGGACGGAGAAATCTTCAACATTTGGACGCTCGGTCTCGCAACTGGTGAACTCCGGCAATATACGGACACCTCGACAGGAAACGTCAATCCGATCGTAATAACGGGCGATGAAGATGAACCCGGTACGCGCGTGGCCTTCATTACCTACTACGAAGGTGAGTACGGACTTCATTCGATTGCTCACGAGGAACCTCTTTACACAGCACAAACAGAAGACTTTGGATCCCCAGGGCCAATCATCGATTTTCAAGCTCCACTAGCCCATACCCTGATCCGTGACAACAGTCGCCAGAAAGGTGCCTTCGAGAATATGTTTCTTGAAGGCCGTCCTCCACTAAACCTGGGTGTGACCAGTAACGGCGACGTACTGGGCGGCACCTCGATCTCGTTTACTGATGTGTTAGGCGACCAACAATTTGGACTTAGTGCGTACTCTATTCAGCAGTATCGAACATATAGCGGGTCATACATTAACCTGTCTGGCCGCATGCAATACGCGGTGCAAGGATTCTCTCAGGAACAGTTCTTCTATGGCTTTGTCCCAGGCACATTTTTCGATCCCAGCTTGGCATTTTTGAGCCGTGATGATGCGATAGCCATTCGCTCAACGCGCGGGGGCAGCTTCTTTTCGATTTATCCAATTGATCGATTCCGACGCGTAGAGTTATCCGCCGGGCTTTTCGACACGAAGGAAAAATTCGACAATCCAGCCCTCGCTGAACAGTCTGAGCAATATCAGCAGCAACAATTCGGAACAAGCATTTTCCGGAGTGGCAGATACTTACCACTCGGCGTGGCCTTGATTCAAGAAACGACGGTCTTTCGACAATACGGTCCGTTATCAGGTAGCACCTTCAGACTCAGCTATGAGTTTGCACCACCCGGAGGCGACGCTTTTCTTTCTCGTCAGACGATTGATCTCGACGCCCGTAAGTATTGGCGAATTAGCGAAAATGGTGTCTTGGCCCTTCGGGGTCGTGGATTTAAGAGTTGGGGAGATTTCCCGGATTTCACCTTCTTTGGCGGCAATTCAGACATGCGGGGGTACGACTACCTCGAGTTCCTTGGTCACAAGGCGTTCTTCGGCAATGCTGAACTTCGCTTTCCAGTGATAGAAGCGATGGCAACGCCAATCGGTATCCTTGGTGGCGTCAGAGGTGCCTTCTTCTTCAATTTCGGTGTGGCTGGGTTCGAAGGACAACCTCTCAACGCTTGGTCGTTTGAACCTGGAATCTTTCGAGGCGTCGAATCGATTCGCTTTAACCCAGATTTACAGAACTATCAGGAAGTTTTTGGCGACCCGACGGCAGTGGAGGGCTTCAGACTGGTCAACGCACGAGCTTCCTATGGACTCAGTCTGTCGACGCTAGCTCTTGGGTTTCCAGTTCACTTTGATTGGGCATGGCGCACACTCTTTAACAAAGCGTGGGAGGATGTGTTCTTCGCCCAAGTGGGCGGAAGTGAAGGGTTCAGACGGGTCAAGTTTTCACTGTGGATCGGCTATGACTTCTAACTAACTCGCTAATCTTTGAACCAGCACCGCCCATTTCAATACCGGGTCAGTCTCAATGCAGACCGTGCTAGATCCATCGAGACACGGTAGTCACTGAGAAAATCATGTCCAATGATTCCTCCAATGTGAAAACCGACCAAGGCACTCGGCCTGTGCAAGTTGAGTACGACAACTGAAAAGTTGTCGTACTCGATATCACGAAACGCCAAGTTAACACCAGGTAGCAGGAATGCGTCCTGGTCCCATCCCGAAGTCCCAAACACGCGTAAAGGAATATGCCGAGGCGGCGCCATTCGTAGAGCCGCCGCTGTCCCCAAGCTAATCGATATAACTTCACCGCCCGTATCAACCACAAAGCTCTTGGCGTGTTCTTGATTGACCACCCCGCGAACTACGGCTAGGCGCTGCACACGCATGGGCAGCTCAATCTCAGCAGGTTCATCAGGCAACACCTTAGCCAAGGCAAGTTCACGACGACGATAATCAATCACCGCCGACAAACCCAAAGCAATCGGTGAAATACTGTCTGGCACTCGCCGCCGAGGTATACCAGCGAGCGTCAGCGGAGGGTTCTTGATGATAGCCGGAACATTGCGCACTTCGAGAGACCCAAGAATTAGCGAATCAACACGCCCAACTTCGAGCCCTCGCATCCCTACTTCACCAACACCAGCACTGACAGCACTGGTAATTCCTTCAACTCCGACACGTTCTGCCAGCTCCTGAGAGAGAACCATCTTTTCGGCACCGGTGTCCACCACAAGTTCGGCGGGGTCACTTCCATTGACCCGTCCTCGAATTACAATCTTGTCGTTCAGAAGGTCGAACGGCAGAGTAACTATCTCGTCCTCATCAAGAGACATCTCAAATGGAACACGACCACCAAAAGATCGCAGAAAACTTACCTCGGCCCGAGCCCATTCCAGTTGGTCGGTATCACGAACTTTTGGCACGACCGCAACGTACTCTTCAAAAGCCTGTGCCGCCGCCTCGTAGCGCCGTAATCCCCGAAGAATCATTCCGTGAGTGTGATGCAAAATCGGATCGGTCGGACTCACTGCTATAGCAGCTTGAATCTCGACAAGAGCTTCAGTGTGCAAATTCTGAGCAGCAAGACTTCGCGCTAAACCATGACGTGCGCGTGGATGTGACGGCACTTCTGCCAGAACCTCATCGTAAATCCTGTCCGCTTC